>JASLBU010000041.1 GCA_030146365.1 Candidatus Limnocylindria bacterium
GACTGCGCCGATGCTAGGATGAGCGCTCCTCCCCGGCGCGACGCGGTCCGGGATGGAGCACCCTGAACCCCGCACCGAAGCGTGTCCGAGATGCCTGCCACCCGCCTTCCCATTATCGGCTACCCGATCGCCGATACCCCCTTCGAGCCCGTCCTGCGGTCCGCGCTCGCGTCGGTCGGGTCCGGCATCGCCATCGAGCCGATGGAGGTCCGCCCGCATCAGCTGGCGGCGGCGCTGAAGGAGGTCCGCGCGGGCGACGACTTCGCCGGCGCGCTCATCGCGTCGCCGCACAAGGAGAAGGCCCCACCGCTCTCGGACGCGCTGTCGGACGACGCTCGGGTCAGTGGAGCCGTGAACGTCTACGTCCGCGTCGACGGCCGGCTTCGCGGCCACAACACCGACGCAGATGGCATCCGCGCCGGCCTGGACGCCATCCTGCCGAAGGTAAAGGGCAAATGGCCGCGCAACGCCGTCGTGCTCGGTGCCGGCGGCGGGGCACGGGCCGTCGTCGCGGTCCTCATCGGCTCCGGCTTCCAGCACATCGCCGTGCTGAACCGACACCTGCACAAGGCGGAGGCCCTCGTCACCCATTTCGCCCGGAGCGCCAGGCACATGGAGCTTCGCGCCCGCCCGTGGCACGACGCCATCATCGAGGCGGAGCTGGCACGCGGCGAGCTGCTCGTCAACGCGAGCGGCATCGGGCTGACGGACGGAGCATCGCCGTTTCCGACGGAGCTGCTGCCGCCGGACCGATACGTCCTGGATCTCGTCCTGACGCCGGGCAGCACTGCCCTGATGGAGCGCGCGACCGCGGAGGGCGGGACGGCGGCGAACGGGCAGGCTGCATTCCTTGCCTCGACCTCGGTCACTGTCCAACTGTTGACGGGCACAGCGGCGCCGATGGAGGAGCTCCGCACGGCGCTGGCCACCGAACTGGGGGTCCCGGAAGAGGGCCTCGCGGTCGTCGGCGACTGACTTCAGTGATGCAGGGAGGGTCGTCGCGCGTTCCTCCCACGAGCGCGGTATGACGAACGACCGGTCCGCCGACGCTCAACTGGCAAACCGGATCCGATCCGGCGAGTCCGAAGCGCTCGGTGAGCTGTACGACGCCTACGCGTCGATGGCGCTGGCCGTCGCGCTCCGGGTGGTCGCTGATCGAGAGGAAGCAGAGGATCTCGTGCACGACGCCTTCGTCGCCGTATGGAAGAAGATCGACCGATTCGACGCGGACCGTGGGTCCCTGCGCGCCTGGCTCATGACGGTCGTCCGCAACCGCGCCATCGACCGCGTGCGCTCCCGGCGCCCGAAGATGGACCTTGAGGACGCCGACGAGCGGTCGCTGCTGCGCACGGGACCGAATCCGACCTGGGAGGCGGCGCTGCAGCATGCCTCCGCATCAGACGTCCGCGCGGCGCTGGACACCCTGCCCGAGGAGCAGCGACGGGCGGTCGAGCTCGCCTTCTTCGAGGGCTACACGTACCGCGAGGTGGCTGTCGTGACCGGAGTTCCACCGGGCACGGCCAACGGCAGGCTGCGCCTGGCGCTGGCCAAGCTGCGCAGCGCGCTGGTCGGAAGCGCAGGAGCACCGCTCACGGACGCCGTCTTCGGCGACGCGATCCGTCGGGAAGAGGGAAGCCGATGAATTGCCAGGCCGTCGACGAGCTCGCCGCCGCCTATGCGCTGTCGGCCGTTCCCGCGGACGAAGAGCGCGCGATGAGCGAGCACCTGTCCACCTGCGATCAGCCTCACGACGAGGCGCGCAGCTTCATCGACGCGGCGGCGCTCGTGCCGGCGTCGCTGGACCTCGTCCAACCGTCCGCGACGCTTCGTGCCCGCCTGATGACCACCATCGCCGCCACGCCCCAGGACCACCGGCCGGTGATCGCGCCGGTGGCGGCGCCACGAGCAGCAACCGAAGCACCCCGCTCGATCGCCGACCGGCGTCCGTGGTGGCGGCTCGCTCCCCTGCCCTCCGCGCTGGCTGCCGCCGCACTGGCTGCGGCCGTTGGCCTCGGCGCGTGGGGCGTCGGCCTGAATCAGCAGCTGGCGGAGCGCGACGCCGCGCTCCGTGCGGTCGCCTCGGCCGATGCCGCCTACGCCGTCGAGGGCGCGGCCGGCAGCGGCTGGGTCCTCGAGACGGACGGCCAGGCGATCTTCCTGGCGGACTCGCTCGCCGACCTGCCGGCCGACCAGCTCTACGAGCTGTGGCTCATCGGCGCCGAGGGCCCCGTGGCGGTCGGCACGTTGACTGACACCGAGGGCGTCGCGCTGGTGGAGCTCGAGCGGGATCTGGGCGCGGCGACGACCTTCGCCGTGACCGTCGAAGCCGAGCGCGTCGACGCCCCCACCTCGGATCCCGTGCTGGTGGCCACGCTCGAGGGCTGAGGGTTCAGCGCCGCAGCGGCACGACGGTCAACCGCCTGCTGGAGCGTTGGTGCCGGCGCGCCGGCCCGGGAAAGACCGCCAAGGCCCCGACGCGGGCGCAACGCCCGCAATGCCGACGGGAATCGCAGGTGTCTCCCGCGAGCACACCGGCGCCGATCACGGCTAACGACGCTGCGCCCACTGGTGTCAGGGCGCCGGCCGCGCCTCGTCGAGGACGAGCACCTGCGTGGCCTCAGGGTCGCAGAAGCCGATCGTGTGGGCCCACCAGCCGCCGCGGTCGGCGGTGAGTGGCTCCGCCGGTGTGAGCGCGCCCACGCCCTCGAAAGGGTCACCGTCAGCGAGAACGGAGCCATCCGGTAGGCGCACACCGTCGACCTTCGCCGAGCCGGCCGGCCAGATCACGTAGCGCTCGTGCCCGTCGACGATCGCGTGGTCGCAGCCCGTACTGCTCACGTGGAGAGTGCCCGATATCGGGGAGCGGTTCCCCGGGTACACCTCCCCACGGAGCTGTACCGGGAGCCCCATCCCGGCCGGTGCGGCCGGCGGCTCAGCCTGGCAGGCGGCGACGAGCCACCCGAGGGCGACCAACAGGAGCGAGACCGAGGCGCGCGACACGGTGACCAGCATCACGGGTCGCCCACCCCTCGGTCAAGGCGAGGGCGCGTGAGGTGGCATGCCTCCCTGGGGGCGCGTTGGAGACATTGATTGCTGGACCGCACATCGCCACCTGGTCGGTGCGCGTCCGGCCCATCGTCACGCTGAGTGGCGCGGTAAACGCGCCGAGCTGCCCGTGACGTGCCGAGGCCGGAGCAGTGTCGCCGGTGAGGGGGCGGGTTCGCGATGACCCCCGTGGAAGACCAACAGCCAGTGTCTCGGAGCCTGTCACCGGTGGGCCTTGCGGCGACGAGCGGGACTGCTAGGGGCAGCGGCACACGAAGACGCCCCGGCCGCCGAAGCGGCCGGGGCGTCTCCCGCGGAGGAGACCGCTGCTAGTTGCGCGAGCGAACCTCGATCGCGCGTCGGGTGACGGCGAGGCCAGCCACTGCGGCAAGGACCAGGCCGACGAGGACGGCCGGGCTCGGCGAGGCGGCCGGGGCCGTCATCGCCGTGTCGGACGGCTCAGTGGTGGTCGAGAACATGTCCGGCATCTGGCCGGCGATGGCGGCGGCGATGGCCGTGCCCGTCATGTACATGTGCTCGTGCGCCTCGCGCTCGGAGGCGTAGGCCGCCTCGAAGTCTTCGGCGAAGAACTGATCCACCTGGCCGGCCAGCTGGCCGACGTGCTCCTCGAGCGAAGCCCGCGCGGCGTCGGTCGGGAGGTTCTCCTCGGTTGCCGTCCCGAGGAAGGCACCGAAGTCCTGGATGTAGGTGCCGAGGTCGGCAACTGCCTGCTCCCGGCCCGCCTCGTCGCCACCGGCCGTCGCGACCGTGTAGTCGACGAAGAAGCCGATGTGGGCTTCCCACTGCGCATTGAATGCCTGGCCGGCATCGGCGCCGTACACGCTCTCGATGGCTGCGGTGAGGTCCGCGGTGTTGGCGCCCAGCGCGCCGGCTGCGGCCTCGAAGTCACCGGCACCGGTCACGCCGTTACGGGTGGCCTGCACGGCGAGGATCGCATGCTCGCCCAGGAGGGACTGCAGTGCGATCTGAAGGTCGACGGCCGGGCTCCAGGCCAGGTCGTTGCCGGTGAAGGTGTCCGGATTCTGCTGGATCATCGCGAGGGCCAGGGCATCGGCCGTCATGGCCATGTGCGCGTAGGCCTCGCGGGCCTTGGCGTACGCGGTCTCGAAGTCGCCGGCCGCGTAGGCGTCGATCTGATCCTTGAGCTGGCCCACGTGCTCGGTGAGGGCGGACTTGGCGGCATCGGCCGGCAGGTTGCCACCGGTGGCATCGGACAGGAACTGGCCGAAGTCCTCGATGTAGGTACCGAGGTCAGCGACTGCCTGGTCCTGGGCGGCCTGGTCTTCGGTCACGAGGCCGACCGTGTAGTCCACGAAGAAGCCGATGTGGGCCTCCCACTGCGCGCGGAACGCCTGAGCGGCGTCAGCGCCGTAGATGCTGTCGATGGCGGCGACGAGGTCATCGGTGTTGCCCTGCAGCGCACCGGCGGCAGCGACAAACTCCGGGTCCTCGAGGTCACCGGCGTCAAAGCCCTGGCGGGTCGCCTCGATCGCCAGCTCGGCATGCTCGCTGAGCAGACGGGTCAGCGCGACGCGCAGGTCCGCGGCGGGTGAAGAAAGCTCGGCCGGGGCCGCGAGGGCACCCGTTCCGGTGATCGCGATCAGCGCGGCCGCGGCGACGCTGGCGAACATTGTCTTGAGGGATCTCACGTTGAATCTCCAGGTGATGGTTGGTCGTTGGGGTGGTTACGGGGAAGGTCGCCGCACGTACGTACGTATGCGGCTCACGGAGTGACGACGACCACGCCGGTCATCGTCGGATGGATGTCGCAGAAGTAGGCGAACTCGCCTTCCTCTTCGAAGGTGTAGCTGTAGGTCTCGCCGGCCTCGATGTCATCGGAATCGAAGGTGCCGTCGGAGGTGTCGTCGGCGCCAGAGGTGACGGTGTGCCGCGTGGAGTCCTCGTTCGTCCACGTCACCGTCGTCCCGACACTGACCTCGATGCGGTCCTCGACGTAGACGAAGTTCTGCATGGCGACCATGACTTCGTCGCCGTTGCCGCCCATGCCGCCCATGTCGTGGCTGGCCATCGACTCGGCGGACGCGGATGCGGACGCGGACGCAGACGCAGACGCAGACGCCTCGGGCGAATCGCTTGCGGCGGCCGAGGGCGTCGGCGCCATCGACATGGAGACCGACACGGCCGCCTGGCTGGGAGCGTTGGAGGTGCCGGCTTCGTCGGTGGCGGGCGCGCAGGCCGCCAGGGCTCCGACGACGGTGAGCGCGAGAAGGCTGCGCGTGATGTGTTTCATGGCGGTGGTACGCAGCCCGATCGGTTTTGTATCTGTGCCGTTGCGTAGACTCCGAGCCGATGTTCTACGTCCACGGCTGGGTGCACGTCATCGCCGGCTGCATGTTCTGCGGCAAGACGGACGAGATGCTGCGCCTCTTACGGCGCTTCTCCATCGCCGGGCGCGAGGTCGTCCTGGTGAAGCCGCGGCTCGACACGCGGACCGATCGCGTCACGGTGGTCTCGCGCTCCGGCGCGCAGCACCACGCCGTCACCGTGGATGATTCGGCGGAGATCGACGCGGCGGTCAACGGTGCGGACATCGTCGCCGTCGAGGAGGCCCAGTTCTTCGACGAGCGGCTCCCCGAGGTGGTCGAGGGGCTCGCGCGCCGCGGCAGGCAGGTCATCGTCACGGGGCTTGATCGTGACTTCAGGGGCGTGCCGTTCGGCACGATGCCGCGCCTCTTGGCGCTGGCCGACCAGGTGACCAAGCTCACCGCGATCTGCATGGTGTGCGGTGAGCCCGCCACTCGGACGCAGCGCCTCATCGACGGGGCGCCCGCGCCGGCCGACTCGCCGCTCATCGTCATCGGTGGGATGGGCGACGAGACCTACGAGGCCCGGTGCCGCATCCACCACGAGGTGCCCGGCCTCCTCGCCTAGCCGACGGCGGCTCCGTGGGCGAATGACGTAGTCGGGGCTCGTCGGTCGTCCCCGGCGGACGCGGACGACTGCGCGTGGTTCTCGGCGCAGAGAGCCGGCAGCATCGGCTCATCAAGCGACCCCGCCATGCACCGACGGAGCCCCGAACCCGATGACCCTCAACGCAATGCCGCTGCGCGCCGCCACGACCGTCACCCTGCGCGTGATCGATGGCGGCAGGAAGACGCGAAGCGCCACCTGGTACGAGAAGCGATCGATGCTGCGCGGCATCGTCGGCGGCTGCCCGGACCACTGGTGGAGTCCGACCGCCCGCCGGACGGCGGCCTGCACCTGCGACCGCTACTGAGGGAGCTGGCGGAGGGGGTGGGAGTCGAACCCACGAGCCGGCTCATCACCGGCTACCCGTTTTCAAGACGGGCGCAATCGGCCTCTCTGCCACCCCTCCCGGCGGCCGCGACGCTCGGGCCGGCCTATCGCCAGCGGCCGCGTCAAGCGCCGCCCTGAGCATACAGGCGCGGCGGCTCGTGGACCCGCGCGTCGACCTCTATGCGACGGCCGTCTCCGCGGCCTCGTTCGCCATCGCCAGCGAGGCCAGCGCCCCGATGAAGGTGGGGCTCTCATTCAGCGACTCGATGCGCGCGAACTGCAGCCCCTCCGCCTCCGCCTGCGCACGCGCGCCGATGTCGACGTCGTAGAGGATCTCCAGGTGGTCCGCAAGGAACTGGATGGGCGCGACCAGCACCGCGGTATGGCCGTCGGACCTGATTCGCGGCAGGACGTCGGCGAAGTCGGGCTTCATCCACTCTCCCGGCTCGTGGCCGGCCGACTGCCAGCAGAACTGCCACCGCCCGGATGAAAGTCCGGCTGCGGCGGCCACCGACTCGGCGGTCTCCCGCAGCTGCTCGAGGTAGCCGGGCTCGGCGTCCGCGACGCGCTTCGGAAGGGAGTGAGCGGTCAGCAGGACGGGAGCCTCGGCCGGCAGCCGGGCCAGCGCCTCGCCGAGGCGCTCGACGACGGCCTGCACGAACCCGGGCTCCCGGTACCACGCGGGGACCAGCCGGACGATCGGTGACGCGGGCCCGAGCCGCGCCACGGCGGCATCGAGCGCGCGGCGGTAGCCGGCCATCAGCAGCTCCGAGTACTGCGGGCTCATCACAATGGCGCTCACCCGGCTGCACCCGGCGTCCGCCAGCTGCCGCAGGCCGTCGGCGACCGACGGGGCGCTGAAGCGCATCCCCACGGTGGCCACCGCGTCGATGCCACGCGATCGCAGGAGCGACTCCACGGCGGCGGCCTGCTGGCCGGTGATCCGAATGAGCGGCGAACCGCCGATCACCTCGTACCGGCGACGGAACTCGGTCACGAGGTCGGCCGGCGCCGGTCGACCGCCGCGAACGGCGGCCAGATAGTCCGCGATGTCGTGGAGGTCGTCCGCCGGCGACCCATAGGTCAGCAGCAGGACGCCGAGCCGTTCACTCATCGCTCGGACTCGGCGTGCACGAGCTCGACGAGCTGTCGGAGAAGCCCCGGATCGGACTCCGGCAGCACCCCATGGCCCAGGTTGAACACATGACCCGGGCGGTTCGCCGCCCGACGCAGGACATCCCGCGCTCCCTCGACCATCGGCCCGTGCCCGGCCAGCACGCGAGTCGCGTCCAGGTTGCCCTGGATGCCGCGCTCGAAGCCGATCCGATCCCACGCCACGTCAAGCAGCTGGCGGTGGTCGACGCCCACGAGGTCACCGCCCGCGTCGGCCATCTCGTCGAGCAGCGACGCGGTGCCGGTGCCGAAGTGGATCGTCGGCGCCCCGCGCACCTCGGCGAAGATGCGGGCGACGTGCGGCTTCACGAAGGTGGCGTAGTCGGCTGGCGACAGCCCACCCACCCACGAGTCGAAGAGCTGGACGACGTGCACGCCGGCGTCGATCTGGGCGTTGAGATACGAGACCACGACGCTGGAGAGCTTCTCCATGAGCGCGTGCCACGCTTCGGGCTCGCCGTACATGAAGGCCTTCGCAACCGCGTAGTCGCGCGACGGCCTTCCCTCCACCAGGTAGCAGGCAAGCGTGAACGGCGACCCCGAGAAGCCGATGACCGCGGTCCGGCCCTCCAGCTCGCGGCGCACGAGCCGGATGGCATCCATCACGAACGCCGTCTCCGACTCCGGCTCGATGAGCCGCAGCCGATCGACGTCCGCGCGCGAGCGGACGGGGTTGTGGATGATCGGCCCGACGTCGGGCTGGATCTC
>JASLBU010000074.1 GCA_030146365.1 Candidatus Limnocylindria bacterium
GGGCAGGTGGCGAACGGCGAGAAGACGCACGGGGGGTTGTACGCGCGGTTGAAGTCGACCACCAGCGATCCGTCGGGCGCGGGTGGACCCGTGTAGACGAAGCGACCGCCGCCGTAGGTGTCCACACCGTTGCTCGCGTCACCGAACACGAGCCACAGCTCGCCGGCGTCTCCCCCCGCCAGCGCCTCGAGCCGCTGCTCCTGGCCGCCGACCGTCACGATCGCAACCCCCGGCGACGCCTGCGCTTCCGCGGTTCCCAGGACGTCCGGCACGGTGATCATTCGACCCGGAGTGGCTTCGAAGCGCCCGATGATCCGCCACGCGGCATCGACCGGGAAGTGGTCGATTCCCCGGAACCGGCGGCGGGCGGATGCGGCCAGGTCCCAGCTCCGGACAGCCAACATGCCGCCGCGCTCGATCACGCACAGGCGAAGGGATCCCAGCTCGAGCACGGTCGCATCGCCGGTCGCATCCGTCTGGATCGCGTGCCGGTCAACCGGGGTGCCGTTCAGGGTGAATTCGCCGCTCGCGGTGATCCGCCGGTCGGCCACCTCGATGACGCCCGCCGCCGCCGGTCCCGACGGCAGGACCACGTCCGCAGCCGCCTCACTGCCCACTGTGTTCGTGCCCTCCCGCAGCCAGGCCAACCCGGCGAGGGTGAGCCAGCCGAGGTCACGCTGGAGCGCCGCATACCGTTCCTGGCGCCATGCCTCGACTTCGAACCGGTGGCGCTCGTCGGCCGCGGTAGTCATTTGAGTGCGCGGTCAGCCGCGAGCGTCGAGAAAGATCAGGGTCGGAGCGGTCCGAGGGCCGAGGCGGACATAGGTCGCCGAGCCACCGTCCACCGGATTGGTCCGTGCGGTGCGTCCGGCGCTCGCCGAACCGTCGAGTGCCACGGCGATCGGCCCCTCGCCGAAGCGCGCCAGGCATGCCGCGGCATAGCCCTCGGCCACCGGCTCGGCGAGCACCAGCTCGCTGCGACCGAGCTCCATGCGACGGCATCGTGCGCCGAGCAGCTCATCGTCGCCCGCGTCATGCCAGGCAGCACCAAGCGCCGGCTCGAGGTCGCTTGCCGCGCGATCGAGGTTTACCGTCGCGAGCACAAGCCCGCGCGGCGCCTCGGTCCAGTCGTCCACCGCCCTGGGGAAAAGGCCGAAACGTGCATCGCCCGCTTCGGGCAGGTCCAGCATCTGGGTCGGTGCGCCGCGGACGCCCCACCACAGGAAGCGCGCCTCGTCGCCCGGCTCGGCGTAGAGCCACTGCGGGAAGAGCTGTGCGCCGCCTTCGCGCAGGATGCGGTTCAGCGTCGCCTGCTCTGGGACCGCCATCCGGACGTGGCTGATCTCCGCCATCAGGCGCTGGCGGTGGGAGGCCGCAGATCGCCGAAGCCGGCTGCCCGCTCGTAGGCGTCCGCGACGCGCAGGATCGTCTCCTCGTCGAAGGCGCGGCCGATGACCTGCAGGCCCACCGGCAGGCCTTCGGAGAGGCCGCACGGGACGCTGATGCCGGGAAGTCCGGCGATGTTCACCGGAAGCGTGCAGGCGTCGTTCAGGTACATCGCCAGCGGGTCGTCCACCTTCGCGCCGATCGGGAACGCCACGTTCGGGGAGGTCGGCGCGAGGATCGCATCCACGCTCCCGAGCACATCGTCGAACTCCGCCTTGATCTGGGTCCGGATCTTCTGGGCCTTCACGTAGTACGCGTCGTAATAGCCGGCCGAGAGCGCGTAGGTGCCGAGCATGATGCGCCGCTTCACCTCCGGCCCGAAGCCGCTCCCCCGCGTCCGCTCGTAGTTCTCCCAGAGGGCCTCCGCATCGGCGGACGGCCCGAAGCGGACCCCGTCGTAGCGAGCGAGGTTGGCCGACGCCTCGGCCGGCGCGATGATGTAGTACGTGGCCAGGCCCCGGTCCGTGGATGGCAGCGAGACGTCCACGATCTCGGCGCCGAGCTGGCGCAGGGTCTCCATCCCGGCTCGAACCGCCGCCTCGACGCCGGGCTCCATGCCGGCGACGAAGAACTCCCGGGGCACGCCGAGGCGCAGACCTCGGACGTCGCCGGTGAGGGCGGCCGCGTAGTCGGGGACCGGCACATCGACGCTGGTCGAGTCACGCGGGTCGTGCCCGGCCAGCGCGCCGAGGACGAGCGCCGCATCGCGGACCGAGCGGGTGAACGGCCCGCACTGATCAAGGCTGGAGGCAAAGGCGATCATGCCGAACCGGCTGATTCGTCCGTACGTCGGCTTGATGCCCACCGTCCCCGTGAGCGAGGCCGGCTGCCGGATGCTCCCGCCCGTATCGGTGCCGAGGGCGAAGTACGCCTGCCCACCGGCCACGGCCGCCGACGATCCACCCGAGCTGCCACCCGGGACCGTCGACTCGTCCCACGGGTTCCGCACCGGGCCGTAGGCGCTGTTCTCGTTGCTGGAGCCCATGGCGAACTCGTCGCAGTTCGTCTTGCCGAGCAGGATCGCGCCGGCGTCGCGCAGCCGGTCCTCGGCCGAGCTGCCGTACGGCGAGCGGTAGCCTTCCAGGATGCGGCTGCCCGCCGTCGTGGGCAGCGAGCCCGGCAGCGGGCGTCCGTCGTCGCCGATCGCACGCGTCACGAAGATGTCCTTGAGGGCGTACGGCACGCCCAGCAGCGGACGGCGTTCGCCCTCGCCGCGCGCCAGCGCCGCGTCGGCATCGTCGGCCGCGGCGCGGACCGCACCCGGCTCGATCGCGAGGAACGTGTTCAGCCGTTCGGCATCTCGCTCGATGCGTGCGAGGCATGCATCGACGAGCTGACGCGAGCTCGTCTCTCCGCGTCGCAGGGCGTCGCTCACCTCGCTGATCGTGCGGTCGGCGAGCGGCAGCGATGCCGCGGTCATCGGCCCTCCTCGAGGACGGTCGGCACGCGAAGGAACGGATCGTCGCGAAGAGGGGCATTCGCGAGCGCCGCCGCGCGTGACATCGGCGGCACGGCGAC
>JASLBU010000103.1 GCA_030146365.1 Candidatus Limnocylindria bacterium
CGTACGCGTCGGGGCGCCGGTCAGCCACGAAGGCGTCCAGTTCGGCAACGGTCGGGGGCAGCCCGGTCAGGTCGAACGCGACGCGGCGGATCAGCGTGCGCCGGTCGGCTTCCGGCGACGGAAGGAGTCCTTCCTTTTCCAGGCGCGCGAGGATGAAGCGGTCGATGGGGTTGCGGACCCAGGCGGCATCTTTCACGTTTGGCGGGCCGGGCCGCTTCGGCGCCATCAGCGCCCAGTGCTGCGTGTACTGCCCTCCCTGCCGGACCCACCGCCGCAGGACCGCGACCTGGAACGCGCTCAGCGTCTTGTTCGCGCTCGCGGGCGGCATCCGGAGCACGCCGTGGGCGACGACCCGCTTGACCAGCTCGCTGGCTTCCGGCTTGCCGGGGACGATCGCCCGCTTGCCGGACGGGAGCTTCCGGTAGGCGTCCTCGGCCGTGTCGAGTCGCAGCCCGGCCTGGCGCTTGCTGGCGTCGAAGCCGTGGCAGGTGAAGCAGTTTTCGGACAGGACGGGGCGGACGTCGCGGTCGAAATCCACTTTCGCGGCCGTGATCGCGCCTGCCGGCGCCTTCGCCGTGGGAGCTGCGGTTCCGGCGCGGACGGCCAGGCAGGAGACGAGCAGGACGATGGGACCCAGCAGGTACAGGGCGGCGTACCTGCGGTCAACCGTGCGGTGCATCAAAGTGGGTTCCTATGACTCCCGGAAAACGCGGCCGGGTACCGTCGGCGCCGACGCCGAACGGCGTTACCGTGGCTCATTTTACCACCGGCGAAAGCAGGCGGCATGTGGGACCGGGCATAAACGGGTATATCATGGCCGTGACAGCCACCGCCACCGTAATACCGCTCGCCAACGCCGCGAGCGCCCCGCCGGGTTCGCAGAGCGCGTGAATTTCAACCTCTGGTTCCTCGCCATCGGCGCACTGCTGATCCTGATGGCGCTCGCCGCCTCGGTCCTGAAGCGCCTCCCGCTCAGCACCTCGATGCTGTACCTGCTCGTCGGGTTCGCTCTCGGCCCCGCCGGGTGGGGGTTGATGCGCGCCGACCCGATCGCGCAGGCGGCCGTGCTGGAGCGGCTGACCGAGGTGGCCGTGCTCATCTCGTTGTTCACGGCCGGGCTGAAGCTCAGCGTGCCGCTCCACGACCGGATGTGGCTGCTGCCGCTCCGGCTCGCCTTCGCTTCCATGGCCTTGACGGTCGGGCTAATCGCCGCCGCCAGCGTGTTCCTGCTCGGCCTGCCGCTCGGCGCCGCCATCCTGCTGGGCGCGATCCTCGCCCCCACCGACCCCGTCCTCGCCTCCGACGTCCAGGTCGCGGACCCGGGCGACCGCGACCGGCTGCGCTTCAGCCTGACCGGCGAGGCGAGCCTGAACGACGGGACGGCCTTCCCCTTCGTGATGCTGGGACTGGGGCTGCTGGGCCTGCACGAACTGGGCGTGGGGGGCTGGCGGTGGGTGGCGGTGGATGTCGTGTGGGCGACGGCGGGCGGTCTGGCCGTCGGCGGGCTGCTGGGGATGCTGGTCGGGCGGCTCGTGCTGTACCTGCGCCGCGAGCACAAGGAGGCGGTGGGGCTCGACGACTTCCTGGCGCTCGGCCTGATCGCGCTCGCCTATGGGGTCGCGCTGCTCGCCCACGCCTACGGGTTCCTGGCCGTCTTCGCGGCGGGGCTCGCCCTGCGCAGCGTGGAGCGGCAGGCTACGGGGACAAACGAGGTGCCCGTGGAGGTGGAGGTGGCGGCGGGCGCCGGCGCGAGTGAGGAAGTCGCCACCGACCCCGACAAGGCGCCGGCGTACATGGCGCAGGCCGTGCTGGGCTTCACGGAGCAGCTGGAGCGCATCGGCGAGGTGGCCGTCGTGGTCGTGATCGGCGGGATCCTGTCCAGGCGGTTCCTGCCGGCCGAGGCGCTCTGGTTCGTGCCCCTCCTGCTGCTGGGCGTGCGCCCCCTTTCCGTGTGGGTCGGCTTGATCGGCTCGCGCTCGTCGCGGTTCCAGCGCCGGCTCATCGGCTGGTTCGGCATCCGGGGCATCGGCTCCATCTACTACCTTTCCTACGCCATCGCGCACGGCCTGCCCGGCCCGCTGGCCGAGAAGCTGACCGGCCTGACGCTCACCGCGGTGGCCGTGTCCATCGTCGTCCACGGCATCTCGGTCACCCCCCTGATGAACCGCTATGCGGAGCGGAAACCCTCCGGAACCGGCGCGCAGGAGGTACAATAGACCCGACACAGACGGGTCCGCTGCCGCAGACGTCGCGCCCCATCGCTTCCCGGTCGACATTCCCGAAAGGTTTCGCCGATGGGCAATTCCGCGCTCACCACCGAATCGTTCGCCGCAATCCTGGCCCTGGTCGGCCTCGTCATTGTGGTGGCCGCTTTGCTTTCCGGCTTCATCGAGCGCAGCGGCTTCCCCCAGGTCGCCGTGTTCCTGGCGCTCGGCGCCATGCTCGGGCCGGCCGGGCTGGAAATGCTCGACGTCCGGCTGGACTCTCCCATCCTGCGGGTCGTCGCCACGCTCAGCCTCGCCCTGGTGCTGTTCACCGACGCCGTCTCGCTCAACATCCCCCAGGTGCGGCGGAACGCCGGGCTGGCACTCCTCGTGCTGGGGCCGGGCACGCTCACGTCGGCCCTGCTGATCGGGCTGGCGGCGTGGTGGCTCCTGGGGCTGTCGCCCGCGGCCGCCGTGATCCTGGGCGCCGCCCTCGCCTCCACCGACCCCGTGCTGCTGCGCGGCCTGCTGCGCCGCCCGGACATCCCGAACAGCGCGCGGATGGG
>JASLBU010000113.1 GCA_030146365.1 Candidatus Limnocylindria bacterium
TCGGCGAACGCGAGTCCGGACCCCTCGAGCAGCTCACGCGTGGTCGAGGACACTGTCACGTCGTCGCCCGACCCGAGCGCCAGTACCCGGGCGGCCACGTGGACCGCGATGCCGCGGACATCTTCGCCGACCAGCTCCACCTCCCCCGTATGAAGCCCCACACGGATGGCGACGTCCGCATCCCGGCCGGCTCTGACCATGTCCCGCGCGCACCGCACTGCGCGCGTGGGGCTGTCGAAGACAGCGAGGAGGCCGTCGCCCGTCGTCTTCACCTCCCGGCCGCCGTGGATGTTGAGGTGCATTCGGAGCCGGGCGTTGTGCGCGGCCAGGACGTCCCGCCACGCGGCATCACCTATCCGTTCCAGCGTGCCGGTCGAGTCGACGATGTCGGTGAACAGCACGGTGGCAAGGACGCGGGACCCCGTCTCCCCGAGCACAGCCTCCACCGCCCGCCCGCTGCCGCCCCACTCGATGGTCTCCCAGGCGACGTCACCGACGACCCAATGATCGTGGCCCGGTGGGACGTCGAACGCGGTGTCCGGGCCGATGTCGAGCGACTGCCCGTCGTCCATCTCCACGTGGGCCATGCCCGAGATGCAGTAGCCGACGTGACGGATGGGGCAGGAGGTGCGACCGAAGAGCGGTCCGACGTCCACCGACCAGCGCCAGCCCGGATTGAAACGGCAGTGGCCGACCGTGGTCTCGCCGAGGACCACGGTGGCGTAGTTCATCGTCGGCATCTCGCGAACGCTGTCCGGGTTCGCAAAGCTCTTGGCTTCGGGGCGAGGCATCGGCAGTGCTCTCACGGCGGTGTCGCTCCATCATGCCGGACGGGGATTCTCCGCGCGAGGGATCGCGAACGGCGGCCGCCGGCCGAAGCCGCGCTCGCGGAGAATGACGGACATGCCGACGCCCCCGTTCGACCGCAGCGAAGGTCGAGCGCTCTTCGAGAGGACAGCCGACGTCTACACGGCCGCCCGACCGCCCTACCCCGAGCGGGTGTACGAGGTGCTCGTCGAGCGGTGTGGCCTGGGGCCGCGCACCCGGGCGCTGGACGTCGGAGCCGGCTCGGGACAGGCGACGATCCGCCTGCTGGAGGCTGGCGCGACGGTGCTGGCGGTGGAGCCCAGCCCGGCACTGGCAGAGGAGCTCCGGAGGCGCGCGTCGTCGGAGCGGCTGGATGTGGTGACGAGCGTCTTCGAGGAGCTCTCGCTGCCGGCGTCCTCGTTCGACCTCGTCATCGTGGCGACCGCGTTCCACTGGCTCGACGCGCAACGCAGCCTGCCGATGATGCACCGCGCGCTGCGCGCGGGCGGCTGGCTGGCGCTGTGGTGGAACGTCTTCGGCGATCCGAGCGTGCCCGATGCGTTCCACGACGCAACGCTCCCGTTGCTGTCGGCCCTGGCGCCGAGCCCGTCGACCGGCCACGGCACGCCGTTCGGGCTCGACGTCGGACCCCGCATGCGTCAGCTGGCGGATCATGGGTTCGTCGACGTGTCGAACGAGCTGATGCGCTGGCCACTGGTGCTGGACGCCGATCAGACCCGGCGGCTGTACGCCACCTACTCCAACATCGCTCGACTCCGGCCGGAGCTCCGGTCCGAGGTTCTGGACGGCATTGAACGGATTGCGCGCGAGCGATTCTCGAACCGGGTGATGCGTGACATGGTGACCGCCCTGTACACCGGACGCGTTGCCCGGTAGCGGCTCGTCGGTCAACGATGCCGCGTCATCTCGACATGCCCACGTCGATCTGCCACTGCCATCGGTCCTCGCCGGAGAGCACGCTGCGCATTCGGTTGATCTCCCCCGCGTGATAGACGTCGTGCTGCAGGAGGGTCGAGAGGAGCCATCGGGTCTCCTTTTCCTCGCCCCAATTCGCCATCCGTGGGGCCATCAGGTCTGCATCGTCCAGGCGCCGGACGTGGGCCATTAGGGAGAGATGAACCTTCCAGAGCCACGCGATCGTGTCGTGCATCGGCGGGCTCTGCGCAGGCCAGGGCTCCACCTGGGCGCTCTCCCACGTCAACGAGCCTGTGGCGAACGCGTAATCGGTGTACATCACCTTCGAACTGCCCACATGCAGCGCGATCTCGCCGATGGTGCGCACGGATCCGGGCAGCGGCGTCGCCCACATCGCTTCGTCCACGCTCCGCAAGTTCCCCATGAGGCCGTGGAACTCGCCCGCCTCGAACGCATGATCCATGAGGTACACCAGGAGGCTCCGCTCGCTCATTGCGCCAACCTACCAGCGCGACGACCCATCGGGCCACCATTACGCGTCGAAGAGCTCGATGTGATTCCCGTCTGGGTCGTAGAGTCCGGACGATCGCCGCGCGCCGGGCTTGTCCTGCGGCGGATACCACTCCCGGGAACCGCCCCGACCGATGAATTGAACGACCCATCGGTCAGCCTGATTCCGCCGCGCGCTTCATTCCCTCTGCCTCGAGGTCCATGTAGCGATCCGTCAACTTGCGGTAGAAAAGGGCAACGACCGGGGTGAGAAGACCGCGCATGTCGAGCGTCAACGCGAGGCGCGAGCGGCCCTCTCCGAGCGCCACGACGCTGTGCCCGGCCACGGTGGTCATGCCCCCGGTCTTCTGCATCCACTCAAAGTAGGACGGCGCGTCCCAGATCGTGATGTCCCAGATGCCTTCGGGTAGCTTCGGCTGCTTCAGCCGCACCCGGCTACCCTTGCCAATCGGGGCAGGCGTCAGGAGCTCGAGGACGTCGACAGTCTGGATCCGCTGCGGCCACGCCTCGAGATCGCTGAGCACGTCCCAGACGCGCTGCTGAGGCGCATCTACGTCGATCGACTTCTCGAAGCGCATGTGGCCTCCGCTGCAACCGAGCCGTTGGGCAACGCCAAGTGTAGTGAGGCGAGGCCACGGCAGGGAAGGATTGGTCGGCCGTTCCGCGCGCCGGCAGGAGTCCCCGGTTTCATGTCAGCGTCAGCCGGCACCGTGGACCGGACACATCGGCGGATCCGGCGAGCCGGCCCGTTGGCCCGCCATGAGTACCAGGACCGTGGTGCGCCCGTGCACCGGTGCAAACCGACCCGACCGTACCTATCCGCCCATCCTCGAGAGGCAGCTCTGGTAAGAGGTCAAGTACGGGTGTACTACTCGGTCTAGTACCGGCGCACCAATCCATCAGAACTCATCCGCCGGCGAAGGAGCCAAGGGGAACAGTGATGAACTTGCATCGCATCGGGCGACCGATCCTCGCCGGATTCTCGGTGGCGGCGGTTGCGCTCGCGGCCCAGGGCGGCGCGTCCAGCGTTCTTGCCACCGACGCGCCCGGCAACGACGGAACGGTCAAGATTCATGAGGGAGCCACCGAACAAGAGCCGCTGGTCCGCAACGAGCCGCAGGTATGCACCTTCCACCTGCACTTCTTCTTCGGAGACGATGTGCAGGGCGGAGACTGGTGGATCGAAGCCTGGGCGCCAGGCGACGACAAGGGCGAAGTCGTCCTGACTGGCGACTACGACGCCACCAACGGAGAGGACCGCGAGCCGGAGCTCACGGACGCGCCGAACGTCTTCACCCTTCCCGACGGCCATTACAAGCTGTACTGGGAAGGCACCGTGAACCCCGGCGGGCAGCTGAACATGAAGCACAAGGTCTTCTGGGTGGACTGCGCCGCCGGTCAGCCGACCCCGACGCCAACCCCGACCCCCACCCCAAGCGAGAGCGAGGCCGCTGCCACGCCGACCCCGACGCCGAGCCAGAGCGAGGCTGCGACGCCGACCCCCACGCCCACGCCGAGCGCTTCGGAGTCCGACAGCGGCAGCACCCCGACCCCGACCCCCAGCGAGAGCGAGGCCGCTGCCACGCCGACGCCGAGCCAGAGCGACGCGGCCCAGGGCACTCCGCGCGAGGACACCCTGGGTGGCAACCCGACGCCGGGCGTCGGTGTGCTCCCCAACACCGCGACG
>JASLBU010000173.1 GCA_030146365.1 Candidatus Limnocylindria bacterium
CGCTTCAGCTTCATGCTCGGCGCGGGCACGCTGCTGGCGTCCACGGTGCTGTACCTCTTCATGTGGCAGAGCGGCGCGCCGTTCATCGGCTGGGCGCTCGCGTCGGCCCTGCTCGGCCTGGGGTTCACGTTCTTCTCCGGCGCCACCGAGGCGTGGCTGGTGGATGCCCTGACGGCCACCGGCTTCAAGGGCGATCTGGAGAGTGTGTTCGGCCGCGCGCAGATCGTCGGGGGCGGCGCGATGCTGACCGGATCCGTCCTCGGCGGCGTGGTCGCCCAGCTCACCGACCTCGGCATGCCGTACGTGATCCGCTCCGCGCTGCTGGGTGTGACGCTCGTCGTGGCCTTCCTGTTCATGCGCGACATCGGCTTCAGCCCGGACCGTTCGGCCACGCCGATGCGCGCGGTGCGCGCCGTCGTCAAAGGCGCCGTCGACGGCGGCCTTCGCAACCGTCCGGTGCGGTGGGTCATGCTGGCTGCGCCGTTCGCGACCGGCGTCGGCTTCTATGCGTTCTACGCCCTGCAGCCCTACCTGCTCGAGCTGTACGGGGACCCGAGCGCCTACGGGATCGCCGGGCTGGCGGCGGCGATCATTGCCGGTGCCCAGATCGCCGGTGGCGCGGCCGTCAGCTGGATCCGGCGGTGGTTCCGCCTCCGGACCGATGGGATGCTTGTCATGGGCGCCATCGGCGTGGCGGCGCTCCTGATGCTCGGCCTGATGCCGCTCTTCTGGATCGCCATCGCGATGCTCGTCGTGTGGGCGCTGGCGGGCGCCATCGAGGACCCCATCCGGCGCGCCTATCTCAACGGCCTGATCCCGTCCCAGCAGCGAGCCACCGTGCTCTCGTTCGACTCCCTCATCGGATCGGCCGGCGGCGTGGTGGTCCAGCCGGGACTGGGCCGCGCCGCCGACGTCTGGGGCTACCCCGCCTCGTATCTCATCGCCGGGTCAATCCAGGCGCTCGCCCTGCCGTTCCTGCTCCTGGCGCGTGGCGAGCGCGCGAGCTCGGACCCGGTCACCTCCAGCCCGGATGAGGCCGCCTCGCCCGCCGTTTCCTGAGGCGCCGGACGCCGGAGGCCGGTACGCGGACGCGGGCGGTCGATGGCCGGGCCGACCGGCCTGACCGAGGCTCAGGCCGGGACGCCGGCGCCCTCGATGATCTCGCGGTGAATGTCGAGGAGCCGGGGCACATCGCCGCGTTCCGCGCGGGCCATGCCGCATTCGGTGCACACGCCCCACGGCCGCCCTCCGAGACGGTCGTCCACGAGCCGAACCTGTTCCTGTGTCGTCCCTGGCTCCTGGCGCTCCGGGTGATACGGCACGAGGGCGAAGGCGAGCTCCGTCTCCGCCGGGACGTCCAGGCCATCGAGCGGGGCGAAGTATGCGGCGTCGCGCTGATACTGCGGGACGGTGAACGCGAACCAGGAGATCGGACGGGAGGCGCCGGACACCACCGCGTTCGCGACGCGGACCTGCAGCTCCAGCGATTCCGGCTCGCGGAAGTGCTGGTGCTGATAGTCGCCGTAGCAGAGGTGGAAGCCGACCGGGACGTCGGCGGGGACCTGGTCGGCCGCTTCGACCAGGCGGCGCACGACCGCGTCGAAGTCCTGGGTGGCGGTCGCCGGGAAGCCACCGACCAGCACGCCGAACTCCACGGCCACGTCCCACTGGACCGCGAGATCCTCGTGCGGAATCGCCTCGATGAGGCGCGCCAGGTCGGCGTACAGGGCGCGGGTGTACGAGCCCTCGATGCGGTCCTGGTCCTCCTGCACGATCCAGCTGTTGATGCTGGCCAGCGGTGTCGGGTACTGGACCTGGAACCTCGTGCCGGCGGGGATGACGCCCTCGTCCCGCAGGCGCCGGAAGGACTCCCACGACTCGAGATAGGCGTCCGCATACCCCAGGCTCGGCCACTCGATCGTCTCGGGATCGGCGCCTTGCGCGAGACGCACCTTCGGCATCTGGGTATAGGCACCACCGGCCGGCATATCGACGGTGCCCGCCTGCTCGAGGCCCGGGGTGGCCCAGAAGCGCTGGAGCTGGAAGAAGATCCAGTTCTGCCGCTCACCCGTCTCGCCATCCGGGTAGCGGGGGGCGATGGGACCCAGCCGCTGCCCCAGCTCGCGGAATACGGTCTCGGTGTCGGGCAGGTTGATGCTGCCGTTGAGGTGAACGAAGCCGGGTGGCACGGGTAGCCTCCTTGCCTATCGCACCTGGCGGGGGCACCGCTTCCGCCTCGAGGAGGGACGGGTCGGTTGCCGGGCCGTCGACGAGCCAGGACTCTCGGGCCGCTCTGGATAGGTGTCACCGCTCGGCGACGAGGGCACTCTAGCAGAGGCGTGCACAGGATCAAGCGGCCCGGTTCCCACGGCCGCCTGACGAGAGCATCATGGGCCGATGGGGCGCGACTGCTGCAGGCCCGACTACGACGCGCTGTTCGACGATCGAGCAGCGCGTCGTGAGCTTGCCGCCTATCGGCGCCGCGGTCCGCGTGGTAAGACGCGCCGCCTGGTCGAGGCGATTCGCGCAGAGGGCGTGACGAGCGCAAAGATCCTCGACATCGGCGGGGGCGTGGGCGTCATCGGCGCCGAGCTCCTGCATCACGGGGCTCGCCACCTCACGGACGTCGACGCGTCGCGTCCCTATCTTGCAGCTGCTCGGTCGGAAATCGAGCGGAGGGGCTTCGGCGATCGCGCCACGTTCATGCACGGGGACTTCGTCCAGCTGGCGGAGGAAGTACCCGCTGCCGACGTCGTGACGCTCGATCGGGTGATCTGCTGCTACGACGACTGGACCGCCCTGGTCGACCGCTCCACCGAACGGGCCGGTCGGCTGTACGGGCTCATCTACCCGCGCGACCGGTGGTGGATGCGGGGCGCGATCAGGATCGTCAGGACGACCGGGCGAGTCTTCGGGCAGGCGCTGCCTTTCAACGTGCACCCGGAGCGCTTCGTGGACGAGCGTGTGCGCGCTGCCGGCTTCGCCCCCGTGCTTTCAGATCGTGGCTGGTTCTGGCAGACGACGCTCTACCGGCGCACACGGGGCATTGCCATCCGAGCCCTCGAGGGCGCAGACTGACCGGGTTCAGTACCGCAGCACAACGAGGAGGACCGCATGACGCCAGTCGCGTTGCCCTGTCCTCCCGATCCCACGAGGCCGCTCAGCGACTGACGTCCTCCCGGGTCGGGCCATCCCCTCCCGGAGACCGCTGCGTGCACCCTTCTTCTGCGCCGTCGCGCGACGCCCCTGCGTGGCTGCGCGACGAACCATCCACCGACACCCAGATCGGCACCCTGAAGACCGGCAAGGAGGCCGAGGTCTTCCTGGTCGAACGCCGCTACGCGGGCGGCTCCACCGTGATGCTCGCGCACAAGCGATATCGCCCACGACGTCCAGCCAAGAACGAGCTGCGGGACCTCGGGTTCCAGCGGGCCACCGCCTTCCGCCACACGTCCGTGTACCACGCCGGTTGGCACTTCTCCAGCCGTGACCGACGAGCCGTCGAGACCCACTCCGCGCACGGCCGGGAGCTCATCGAGCGTATGTGGCCCGTCAAGGAACACGAGGCGCTGGAGCGCGCCTGGCGCGCGGGCGTCTCGGTTCCCTACCCGGTCGACCTGACCCAGGACGGCGTGCTGATGGAGCTGATCGGCGACGCCGACTCCGTGGCGCCGCGGCTCGCGCAGGCTCACCTCGCTGGGCCGGCGGTCGCCGATGCGTGGGAGCAGCTGCGCGCCAGCCTCCGGGCTCTCACTGCGGCGGGGCTGGTGCACGCGGACCTGTCGCCGTACAACCTGCTGTGGTGGCGCGACCGCCTCGTCATCATCGATGTGCCGCAGGCGGTGGAGTTCGTCACCAATGCGGAGGCGCCGGACCTGCTCCACCGCGACCTCGCCAACGTCGCCGCATGGTTCACCCGACAGGGACTCGACGTGGACGTGGAGGCGACCTTCGCCGAGCTCCTCGCGCTTGCGTGGTGAGTTCGGAGGTGCGGCACGTCCTCTGCGTTCGCCAACGCATGACCACAACCGAACGTCCCCAGGACCCGAAGACCCAGCACCCGACCCCTCCCTTCCCGGAGCAGCAGCAGGAGGCGCCGGGCACCGAGGCGCAGCTCGAGCCGCGAGCCGATCACGGTGAGCAGACGTACCGCGGCGCCGGCCGCCTCACCGACCGCGTCGCGCTGATCACCGGCGCCGATTCCGGCATCGGCAAGGCGGTCGCCATCGCCTTCGCGCGAGAGGGCGCCGATGTCGCCGTCAGCTATCTCGGCGGCATGGAGGAGGAGGATGCGGCCGATACCGTGCGCTGGGTCGAGGAGGCCGGCCGACGCGCGATCGCCGTCCCGGGTGACATCCAGGACGAGGCGTTCTGCCGATCCCTGGTGGAGCGCACGGTGGATGAGCTCGGCAACCTCGACTTCCTCGTGAACAACGCGGCCTGGCAGGACTGCGGCGACCGCATCGAGGAGGTCACCACGGAGGAGTGGCAGCGGATCTTCCGCACGAACGTCGAGGCGATGTTCCACCTGTCGAAGGCCGCGATCCCGCGGATGCGCGAGGGCGGATCGATCATCAACACGACGTCGATTCAGGCCTACTCGCCGTCGCCGGAGATCCTCCCCTACGCGGCGACGAAGGGCGCGATCCTGACGTTCTCCAAGGGGCTCGCCCAGGATGCCGGTGTGCTGGAGCGCGGCCTGCGGGTCAACGCGGTCGCGCCCGGGCCGATCTGGACGCCGCTCATTCCCTCGACCATGCCGGCGGAGAAGGCGGCGACGTTCGGCGAGAACACGCCGCTGGGCCGTGCGGGGCAGCCGGCCGAGCTGGCGCCGGTGTACGTGTTCCTCGCCTCGCAGGAGTCGAGCTACATCACCGGAGAGGTGATCGGCGTGACCGGAGGCCGCCCGCTCGGCTGAGGCGAGCCGCGAGTCCGTCAGCCGTCGGCCACCCGGCCGGCGGCTACCCTCTCACCGTGCACCCGTTTCGCTTCATGGTCCACACCGGCCGCGGGGAGCTGGTGGAGGATTGGGTGGCTCACGCGCGACGCGCCGAGCAGCTCGGTTATGCGGCGATCTACCTGACCGATCATCTCGGCGGCCAGCTGTCCCCGATCACCGCGATGGCGACCGCGGCCGCGGTCACCCGCACCATCCGCATCGGCTCATACGTCTTCGCCAACGACTTTCGGCATCCGCTCATCCTGGCCCGTGAGGCGGCGACGCTCGACCGGCTGAGTGGCGGGCGGCTGGAGCTCGGACTGGGCGCCGGATGGATGCGGTCGGACTACCGCCAGCTGGGCATGCCGTACGAGCGGCCATCGGTCCGCATCGACCGCCTCCAGGAAGCACTCGGCATCATCCGGCGGCTCCTTGCCGGCGAGACGGTGTCGCATGACGGCCCGCACTATCACCTGGACCGGGCGACGGTCGGGCCTCGGCCGGTGCAGCGGCCCCACCCGCCCATGATGCTGGGAGGCGGCGGTCCCCGCCTCCTTCGGCTCGCGGCACGAGAGGCACAGATCGTGGGGCTCGCGCCACAGATGACCGCCGCCGGCCGGCCGATGCTGCGGGCCGCGGCGGACGGTGCGGTCGAGGGCCGGGTCGCCGTCGTGCGCGAGGCCGCCGGCGAGCGATTCGATCAGCTGGAGCTCAACGCCTTCGTCGCGGATGCCGGCATCGTGGGCGGCGATCAGCCGATCGGTCCGACGCTGTCCGCCTTCCTCAAGTCGGCCGGGCCGGCCGCCATCGGCGGCTCGCCGTACCTGCTGTACGGCACGCGGTCGCAGCTCCGGACCAGCCTGCTGCAGCGCCGGGAGCGAACCGGCATCAGCTCCTACGGGATCCCAGCGCGGAGCATGGAGGCCTTCGCGCCCCTCGTTGAGGAGCTCGCCGGGACCTGAGCCGGGGCGCGGACCGGCCGCTCAGCAGGCGCCGCCGCTCAACGGGCGTAGCGGATCCCGCCGGCCCTGCGCTCCTTGTTCAGGCGGCGATTGAGGTGCAGGCCCTCGAACACGAACTCGGCAGCGGAGGCGATGCCCGCCGGCGATTCACCCGCATCCAGGCGCCCGATGGCGGCCCGCAGCTCCGGAACCGCCTCAGCCAGTGCGCCATGGACCCTGGACGGCACGAACTCGCCGACCTCGGCCTCGAGTCCCTCGTCCTCGAACCGTTCCACCAGCGGCATGAGCTCCGAGAGCGCGAAGTGGCGGTTGAAGACGTTCACCACGGCGCGGGCGACCAGCTTCTCGACGACCCGGTCCTCGCGCGTCTCGTCGCCGAGCGTCTCGAGCTCGATCTTGCCCGCAGTCGACGCCACCACGGACGGAAGGTCGCTGATCCGTGGAGCGGCGGTCGGCTCGCCCAGCCGCACGGCCCGCTTCAGTGCCGCAGCGGTCAGCGTCTCGTGGTTGGCGATCGTCACGCGGACGCTGACGCCGGACCGTTGGCTGACCTCCGATGACCGTCGCGCCAGCTGCGAGAGCTCCGCAACGACTTCCTTCATGAACGCCGGCACCTGGACGGGCACGTCGGCGTCGACGCCTGCGAAGTCCGCTGCCTCGGCCTCCATGATCGCGATCTCGGTGGCCGTCTCCTCCGGATAGTGCGTCCGGATCTGGGCGCCAAAGCGGTCCTTGAGCGGGGTGATGATGCGCCCGCGGCTGGTGTAGTCCTCCGGGTTGGCCGATGCGATCACGAACAGGTCAAGATCCAGCCGGACGCGGTAGCCGCGGACCTGCACGTCGCGCTCCTCCATCACGTTGAGCAGGCCCACCTGGATGCGCTCGGCGAGGTCCGGCAGCTCGTTGAGGCTGAAAATACCCCGATGCGTCCGCGGCAGCAGCCCGTAGTGAATCGTGAGCTCGTCTGAGAGGTAGCGGCCCTCCGCGACCTTGACCGGGTCCACCTCGCCGATGAGGTCGGCGATGCTGATGTCCGGCGTCGCCAGCTTCTCGCTGTAGCGGTCGGCTGCCGCCCACCAGGCGATCGGCGTCTCATCGCCCGCGTCCGCCACGATGGAACGCGCGAGGGGCGACACGGGCGCGAGCGGGTCGTCGTGCAGCTCCGTGCCGGCCACGTACGGCAGCCAGGGATCCAGCAGGGTGACCAGGGATCGGGCGATCCGCGATTTCGCCTGGCCGCGCTCGCCGAGCAGGATCACGTCCTGTCCGGCGAGAATGGCGTTCTCGAGCTGCGGGAGCACGGTCTCCTCGTAGCCGAGGATGCCGGGCAGGAACGGCCGGCCCTCGCGCATGCGTGCGAGCAGGTTCGCCCGAAGCTCCTCCTTGACGGTTCTCGTTCGCCAGCCGGCTGCGCGCAGCTCTCCCAGGGTGGTGTCAGCCGGACGCGATCCATTCACCATGATTCGAGCCTACCACCGGCGCCCAGAGATGGTGCCTGGCCGATCCGAGCGCCGCAGACCAGCCGTCCGGCCGCCACCCCCATTCTCACCACGCTCTCCGTTGACTGCGCGGCAGAGCGGAACCGGCGCGCCGTTCGCGGTCCCTCACCCTTCCTCGACGACCAGCACGCCTTCCATGCCGGGGTGCAGGGTGCACACGAAGGTGTACTCCCCGGCCTCCGGCGCGGTGAACTCGATGACGTCGCTCCCCTCCGGCGGCACTGTCACATCCGTCGCGGCGTTGATCGGGTCGCCGAACGTGAGATTGTGGGGGACGGAGGTCGACTGGTTCTCGAACGTGAGCCGGACCGTGGAGCCGGCCGGCACGCTGACCTCGATCGGGTCGAACTCGTTCGCCGTCCCGGTGTCCGTGCCGACGGTGATCTCGACGACCTCGCCGGAGGCCTCGCCCTCGGTCGCCGCGGCGCTCGCCGACGGTCCCGCCTGCCCGACGGTATCGGCGGGGCCCACGCGGTATACGTTGCCGGAATCGTGGCTGACCACGTACATCATGCCGTCCGGGCCCTGGACGATGTGGGTCACGATGCCGAATCCGGTGCCCACGACGAACGCCTCGCTCTCACCGATGTCGCCCTTCGACTCGTTGTCGTCCACCAGGTCCGCCAGCCCCTCATCGCCACCGAAGTCGAAGCCGGAGCCGTCCTCGGCCACCGGGTAGCGGAAGATCGAATCGGTCAGCACGGTGCCGAGCCATGCGGTGTTCGCCGAGGACTCGCCGAGGGCGTCATCGGCCACGAAGCCGATGGAGGTCACCGCCGGCGGGTAGCGCCAGGAGAACGCGGGCTCGACGAACTGGCTTCCCTCGTACTGCACCAGGCGCCCGAGCGCCTCTTCCGATGACGCTGCCAGCTGGTCCGGCGGGTACTCGGCCACGTCGGTCCCGTCCTCGGACGCGATCTCGAGCTCGCGGTACTCGTCGAAGCGCTCGCTGGGTCCCATGACCTGCCACCAGCCGGAGTTCGCGCCGCCGGGGAAGATGTTGACTTCGTCCCAGCTGTCGTCGCCGTTCTCCGTCTGCCACAGGTCGCCCGTGGCAGGGTGAATGGCGAGGCCGAAGCTGTTGCGAACGCCGTACGCCCACGTCCGGGCAAGGTTCTCGGCTGCCTCGCCGTCCAGCTGGCTCGCCGCGCCGACGAGCGGGTTGTCGTCGGGGATCGATCCATCGTCGGTGACGCGGACCACGACACCCGTCCAGTTCATCGGGTCGAGCCCGCCCTGCCCATCGATGTTCTGCAATTCGCCGCGCAGGTTCTGGTCCCCGTTCACGAAGTACAGGGTGTTGTCCTGGCCGAACACGATCTGGCCGCCGTCGTGGTTGCCCCGGATGCGGTCGGACGTGTCCGTCTCCAGCGTGTTGCTGCGCATCTCGACGATGTTCATGTCCCAGGTCAGCGCTCCGCCGTCCCACACGAAGCGGTCGACGCGGTTGCCGAGGTCCGGGACGGCGAACTCCTCGTCCGTATCGGCGCCGAGCAGGCCGCCATCGCCCTCGCCCTCGCCGCTCGCCGTCCAGTAGAGATAAACGTAGCCGTTGTCCCCGAACTCCGGGTGCACCGCGATGCCGAGCAGACCCCGCTCGTCGAAGAAGTTCACCGCCAGGTCAAGGACCGGCTCCCCGATGTCACCGTCCAGGACCCGATGCACCTCGCCGGTGGTCTTCTCGATGACGAAGTACTCGCCCTCGCCGATGAACGCGATGCCGGTCGGGAACTCGAATCCCTCGGCTGCCACCTCGACGCCGAGCGTCTCGTCGGTCATGGTCGGCCCATCGGCCGCCGGCGCCTCCGACTCCGCGGCACCCTCGCTCGGCGCCTCAGATGGCGATGCACCGGACTCGTCGGGCGGCGCGCTCGAGGCGACGGAGGGCGTCGAGCCGGCGCTGGAGTCTGACTCGGCGTCGCAGGCTGCGAGTGTCAGCAGCAGGACGCCGAGGATGGCGAGGAAACGGAAGCGAGGTGGCACGAACGTGTGGTTCTCCATCGGCGACTGAGGGGACGATGAGCCTTGGCCTGCACGAGGCACGCCACCCCGCGCCGGAATGGCGGATCGTTCAGGCGGCGAAGTGCCGGACCGCGGCTGCCACGGCCGGCGGGTCGCAGATCCCCTGCCTGGCCAGCTCGTCGAGGAACGTCGAGCGAGCGTCCAGCTCATCCTCGAACGCCGATGGCGTGAGCCCGAGGGACGCGGCGAGCGCGGCGTAGGCGGCCGGATCGTGGATGAACGGCCGGGTGGCTCGCCCACCGTCATCCGACAGCATCGGCGGCGCCGGCAGGCGCTGCGCCCCGGTCAGGCTTGGCGACCGCTCGCCCTCGATGGCGCCGAGCCGCACCGGCGCGAGCGCGCCGTCGGCGTTCAGGCGCAGGTGCCACGCCTCCTCGATGCGCCGATACATCCCGGCCGGCGTGGCATACGCCGAGTACTGCAGGTAGATGGTGAGGCCGGCGAGGTCCGTGTCGGTCGCCCCTAGATGCGTCCGCAGTGCGTCGAGCGCCTCCGGCAGGGAGTCGGCGTGCATCGTCGCTCCGAGGCCCCAGCCCTTGCCGGCCAGGATCAGGGCACCGCGCGCTGCCCGCCCCCAGACGTAGATCGGCAGGTGGTCGCTCATCTCGTTGATGAGGAGGTACCCGGTGCCCGGCTCGATCTCGTCGAGCCAGTCGTACTCCTCCCACCAGCCGCGAACGAAGACGCCGGTGGTGTCGTCCGGCAGGAAGTCCACCAGCGCGCTCAGCGCGGTCGTCTTGCCGGCCTGCGGCGCCTCGGAGCTGAGCATCACGGACCGGCGTCGGCTCACCACGGCCCACAGCGTGGCCATGAGTCGGCTGTCGATGGTCGGCGTGCCGATGAGCTCCACGGCGCTCATCGGGTTCGGCGGCGCCCAGTGATAGCCCCACCAGCCTTCGGGGAACCGGGAGTACCACGCTGCGAGGGCGCCGGACATCGTCCGGCCACGGTACGCGGGGGTGCGTGGTGGCGCAACCGCGCGGTGCGAACGTCAGCCGCGGAGGAGCTGCCGCTGCCGGACGTGACGCCACACGAACGTCAGCCGCATGACGATGCCCGCCACGGTGTCGAGGGCGGCGCCGATGGGGCCGTCCGGGCCGACGTGGAAGTCGATTCGGTCCTCGATCCAGGTCCCGCGCCGCCCGGGCGTGAACGTGTGCGAATGGTGGAAGCGAGCCATCGGCCCGGATACCGTCTCGTCCACGAACCGCTCTCCTGTGATGCGGTCGACGAGCCGCACGGTCCATCGCCGCTGGAAGGGACCGAGTCCGTACCGGAAGACGAACAGCGACCCCGGCTGGGGCGGAGCTGGGTCGATGGACTCGAGCCGGATGGCGACCGGCGGCGGCATGAGGAGCGCCAGGTTCGCCGGATCGTCGAAGAAGGCGAAGACCTCGTCGATCGGCGCGCCGACCCAGGCACGGGAGCGGACGACCGGCACTGGATCAGGCCGCCACGGCGCGCGCGAAGGCAGCGACAGCCCGCTGCACGCCCGCGGACGACACATCCCGGTGGGTGACGGCCCGGAAGATGCCCGGGCCCACTGCGGCGACGCGGATCCCGTCGGCGGCCATGGAGTCGACCACGTGTGTGATGCGGCCGGCGCCGACCTCGCAGAACACCATGTTGGTTTCCACGAGGCCCGGGTCCACGCTGCCGGGAAGCGCGTCGGCGAAGCCCTCTGCGAGGCGGCGTGCCCGGTCGTGGTCCTCGGCCAGGCGGTCGATGCCGGTGTCGATCGCCACGCGGGCCGCCGCGCAGATGACGCCGACCTGCCGCATCCCCCCGCCGAGCATCTGTCGCGTCCCTCGCAGCGCGGCAATGAATTCGGATGAGCCGACGACCATGGAGCCGATCGGCGCGCCGAGCCCCTTGCTGAAGCAGAAGGTGACCCCATCGGCCTCTGCG
>JASLBU010000275.1 GCA_030146365.1 Candidatus Limnocylindria bacterium
CAGAAAAATCCGGTCCCGCGAGCCGGTGCGCTCCACGCGCCCCAGCACCTACGGCAGCAGGCGCGCGCGCCACCAGCATCACGGCCACGAACGCCGCCACCTTGCCCAGCGTCACGAGCAGCGTCGTGCCCAGGCCGGCCCCCGCCCCGCCCGCCGCTTGCGAGCCGGCCGCCGCCCCCTCTTGGCCCGGCGCCGGCTGCCCGCCGCCCAGGGCTGGGGCAAGCGCCGGGAGTAGCACGAGCACGAGCACCATCACCAGGTCCTCGACGATGAGCCAACCGACGGCGACGCGGCCGCCTTCCGAGTCGAGCAGGCCCCGCGCTTCGAGCGCGCGCAGCAAGACGACGGCGCTGGCGACGGACAGCGCCAGCCCGAACACCAGCCCCCCGCCCGGCGGCCAGCCCACCACTGGGCCGGGCCGAAGCCCATGAGGGTCGCCACCGCGATCTGCACGAGGGCCCCCGGCACCGCCACGGCGCGCACCGCCAGCAGGTCGCCCAGCGAGAAGTGCATCCCCACGCCGAACATCAGCAGGATGACGCCGATCTCGGCCAGCTGCGGCGCGAGCGTCGTGTCGGCGACGAAGCCGGGGGTGAACGGGCCGACCAGCACGCCCGCCAGCAGGTAGCTGGCCAGGGGCGGCGGCCGCAGCCGGACCGCCAGGAGGCCCAGGACCGCGGCGTAGACCAGGGCCACGGCGATCGTAGAGATCAGCAGGATGTCGTGGTGCATGAAAGCGAGTAAATCAGGCCCCCGCGCCGATCGCGCCTACCGGCGCGCTATACGGGGGACTCTTCCTCTTCCGCCTGCGGAAGACACAGCGTCAGCGGGCCGCCGGGCAGCAGCGGCAAGTGGCCTCACTGCCGGATGAGTTTCTGGTACGCGCGCCCGACCGGGCGGAGGTTGCGGTCCAGGTCGAACAGGCCCAGCGGGTTGACCCGGTCGTTCTTCTCGCGCAACGCCGTGTCCCAGTCGATCTGGTCGGTCAGGCTGTACCAGGTCATGCCGATGAGCGGCACCCGGTCGTGGCGCAGCTGCCGGATGTTGGCCCACGTCCTCCACAGCCACGCCACGGCGTCCGGCTCGTTGCGGTTGGTCTCCGTGTGCATGACCGGCAGGCGGTAGCGGTCGTGGTAGCTCCAGGCGACGGCGTAGTAGCCCAGGACGTCGCCGGCGTACTCGCGCCGCTCCTCGTCCACCAGCAGGTGCTCGTTGGTGACGTAGTAGTCGTGGCCGATGACGCAGTGCTCGCGCAGGTCGTGCGTGTAGAAGAACAGGTACTCGCCCTCGGTCATGCCGTTGTCGCGCAGGTAGGCGACCATGCCGGCCGCGACCGGCCGGGCGCAGGCCAGGTCCAGCGTCAGGAAGCGCCGCTCGTTGAAGAACTCGGCCTCGTCCGCAGGTCCGGGTGGGACGGGTGCGTGTGCTCCGAGGACTCGCACAGGATGAAGAGCGCGTCGGGCCGCACCTCGGCGATCGCCCGCATCGCCAGCACGTTGGCGCGGGCGACGTTTTTCAGCGCGGTGACGAAGCCGGCGTGGGTCCGGAGGCGCTCGTTCCACCAGCCGTAGTAGCCGGAGAACTCGGCCGTGATGTACATCTCGTTGACGGGCGTGTAGAAGCGCACCCAGGGGTAGCGCAGGGCGCAGGCCCGCGCGAACTTGGCGAACAGCGGCGGCCAGTCCCCGTTCTGGAAGCTGCCGGCCCAGTCGGGCAGGCCGAAGTGGCACAGGTCCAGGATGGGCACGAGGTTGCGGCGGCGCATCTCGGGCAGCACGGCGTCGGCCCAGTCCCAGTCGTAGCGGCCGGGCGACAGGTGCATCCGGTAATACGGCAGGCCGTAGCGCAGGTAGCGGATGCCCATCTCGCCGACGCGGTCCAGGTCGTCGCGCCAGCGCTCGTAGTGGCCGCACTCGGCCATCTGGTCGCGGCGGAGCCTGCCGTGCCCCGGCGTCTCGATCACGGGGTACGAGCACTCGATGCCGGTGGCGAACAGGAAGCGCTGCGTCCCCGCGTTGCGAACCGGTCGGGTGTCGTAGTGGTCCATCGTAATCGGATCCCCCTGCCGTGCCTGCCGGCGGTCCCGCCCCCCCTTAGTCTACCTCCGGTCGCGGCACGGATGTGCTTGGCCACCGGTTCTCTACACCCCGTTCAATGATGAGGCTTTATACCCCCCGGAGGCGGCGCAGCCTCAGAGGGGGCCGCCGGTCACCGGCTCTGCCCGCGCCTGAGGAAGTCCTCGAAGGCCTCGACGCGCGCCCGGTCGCCGGAGACCATCAGGGTCATCCCCTCGCGGAGCCGGAGGCCGGGCTCCAGCTTGAGCAGCGTCTGCCGGTCCTCTTCGGTCCGGACGACAAGGTGGGCGCCGCCGACGGCGTGCGCCTGTTGTTCCGGGAGTTCCTTGCCGACGCAGCCCCATCCCGGCATGACCGTGATCCATCGCAGGACCGAGTCTCCCAGGAAGACCTCCGCCGGGGGCGGCATAGCCTCGGGCAGGTCATCGATCAGCCCGCCGATGATGCCGGCGAGCCGACGCGCTTCGCCGTCCTGGAGGCGGATCACCGAGGCGACACGGTCGGGGTCCTCGCGGCTGAAGTGGTAGAGCTCGCGCCGCCCGTCGTCGTGGCTGACGACGGTGAGCCGGTCGCCGCTTTCGGCCTCGATCTGGTACTTGCGGCCGATGTAGGGCAGGCCGATCGCGTGGATTCTGGACATGGAAGTGCCTCCGTTCCGTTTCGCGTCGTCGTGGCCGGCGCCACCGCCGCCGCCATGCTCGGGGCCGCCGAAGAACAGCA
>JASLBU010000292.1 GCA_030146365.1 Candidatus Limnocylindria bacterium
TTGCCGCCGCGAGGCGCATCGGTCTAGACTCACCGGGCCACCGAGTCCGCCACGCCACCTGCCGCACCGGAGTGCCCCGCCACCGTGACCGCCACCAGCGTCGACGACCTGCGCGCCCTCATCCGTGAGGTGCCCGACTTCCCCAAGCCCGGGATCCGGTTCTACGACATCACGACGCTGCTCAAAGAGCCGGATGCGTTCAGAGCGGTCATCGACGAGATGGCGGCCCAGGTCGGCGACACGACCGTCGACATCGTGGTCGGCATGGAGTCCCGTGGATTCATCTTCTCGGCCCCCCTCGCCTACAAGCTGAACGCCGGGTTCGTTCCGGTCCGCAAGCTGGGAAAGCTGCCGGCGGAGACGATCGAGGTCGAGTACGAGCTGGAATACGGCACCGCCACCCTCGAGATCCACTCCGACGCCATCGGGAAGGGCCAGCGCGTCCTCATCGTCGATGATCTGCTGGCCACCGGAGGCACGGTGATGGGGACCATCGAGCTCGTTCGGCGCCTGGGCGGCGAGATCGCCGGGCTGTCGTTCATGGTGGAGCTGAGCGCGCTCAATGGCCGCGAGAAGCTCGACGAGTTCGACATCCACGCGCTGCTGACGTACTGAGCCCGGCAGGCACGGGATCCGGTGGCGGTCGCCCCGTTGGTCCGAACCACGGCTCGCGCGGTGAGCGACCGCGAAGAGATCGCGGCGTTCCTGCGTACGGATCGCCGCTACGCCGCCTATGCCCTGGGTGACCTGGACGGACCGAACCGCGGGCGCGCCGTGTGGGGCATGGCGCATGATACCGGCGGACGTCCGGTGGCGCTGGTGATGCACCACGAGGGACTGGTGCCGCAGCCACTGTTCCTGATGGGCGCCCCCGAGGGCTGCCGCGCGGTCCTCGAGACGGTGATACGGCCCCGCGATGCGTACCTGCAGGGCACCGCCATGCACGAGGCGGCCATCCGGCCGCTGTACGAGCTCGAGGCGCCGGTCCAGATGCTGCGCATGATCGTCGACCGCGATACCTTCCGCCCCTTCGCCGGGCCCGCCGAGCGGCTCACCGCCCTCGACATCGACGACCTCAATCGGCTCTATCAGCTGGGCTTCCGCGCCGGCTTCCCGCCGTCGGTGCTGGACGACGGCGTGTACTACGGCATCCGCGTGCGGGGCCGCCTGGTGAGTGCGGCGGGCACCCACGCCGTCAACCGACGTGAGGGGATCGCGGTGGTCGGGAACGTGATGACCCACGTCGACTTTCGCGGCCACGACTTCGCGAAGATGGTCACCAGCGCGGTGAGCGCCGAGCTCCTGAACCACGTGCCCGACGTGGCGCTCAACGTGCATGCCGACAATGACCCCGCCGTCGCGGCCTACGGCCGCCTCGGCTACCGTACCCACTGCCAGCTGGTCGAACGCCTCGTGCGTCGGCGCGCCGGCGCCTGGGGACTGATGCGACCGATACGAGAGGCAATGCGAATTCCGTGGCACAACCGCGAACCCAAGTGACCCATGACGTGGCCGACATCGGCCTCGCCGACCAGGGCCGGCTCAAGATCGAATGGGCGGACCGCCAGATGCCGGTGCTGGCGGGCATCCGCGAGCGGTTCGCCGCCGACCGCCCGCTGGATGGCTGGCGCATCAGTGCCTGCCTGCACGTGACGGCGGAGACCGCCAACCTCGTGCGCACGCTGGCGGACGGCGGCGCGGACGTGGTCCTCTGCTCGTCGAACCCGCTGTCGACCCAGGACGACGTGGCTGCCTCGCTGGTCGAGCACTTCGAGATCCCGGTCTTCGCGATCAAGGGCGAGGACCGCGAGTCCTACTACGCCCATATCGGCGCCGCGCTCGATCATCGGCCGCAGGTGACCATGGACGACGGTGCGGACCTTGTGAACGAGCTGCACACAAAGCGGACCGAACTGCTCGCGGACGTCGTCGGCGGCACCGAGGAGACCACCACCGGCGTCATCCGGCTGCGGGCCATGGCGAAGGACGGCATGCTGCGCTATCCCGTGGTGGCAGTGAACGAGGCGCTCACCAAGCACCTGTTCGACAACCGATACGGGACGGGTCAGAGTGCCATCGATGGCGTTTTGCGGGCGACCAACATCCTGTTCGCCGGCAAGACCGTCGTGATCGGAGGCTACGGGTGGGTGGGCCGGGGCATCGCATCCCGCGCCCACGGCATGGGTGCGAACGTGGTGGTGTGCGAGGTCGACCCTGTTCGCGCCCTCGAGGCCGCCATGGACGGCTACCGGGTGATGAGCGCCTCCGAGTCGGCAAAGGTGGGGGAGCTGTTCATCAGCGGCACCGGCAATCTCAACGTCTGGGGCAGGCCCCACTTCCCACTCATGCCGGACGGCGCGATCCTCGCCAACGCCGGCCACTTCAACGATGAGTTCGAGCTTCCGGCTCTCGAGGAGCAGTCGGTCTCCTCGCGCGAGGTACGGCCCTTCACCCGGGAGTACGTCATGGAAGATGGAAGGCGCATCTACGTCCTGGCGGACGGGCGCCTGGTGAACCTCGGTGCGGCCGAGGGGCATCCGGCCATGGTCATGGACATGAGCTTCGCCAACCAGGCGCTGGGGCTCGAATGGCTGCGCGCCAACCTCGACGACCTGGAGCCGCTCGTGTACGGCATCCCCGACGACATCGATCGCGAGGTCGCGCGCCTGAAGCTCGAGAGCATGGGCATCCGCATCGAGCCGATGACCCCCGAGCAGAAGGCGTACAGCGAGTCGTACGAGTCCGGCACCTGATTCGTCCCGCGCCGCCCGCAGGAAAATAAAGGTTCTCAGGATGGTGCCGACGAACCTTTAGCTGTACGGTACAGTCCATGCAGATGGCCCGGGGGGACACGAGCGGTGACCGGGGTGCGGGGGGCGCCCGGGGGGAACCGGTCGCCGCCGTGGCCATCTCCGCATCGGCCGCGTACGGTGACCATGGCGAGGCCCTTCGGCTGTTCCTCGTGCGCTACACGCGTGACGCTTCGGCGGCGGAAGACCTGGTGCAGGAAGCGTTCGTCCGGCTCCTCGTCGAGTCGACCGCCGGCCGAGCGCCCACCAACGTGCGGGCGTGGCTCTTCCGCGTCGGCGTCAACCTCGCCACCAGCCGCGCGCGGCGGCTGGGCGTTGCCATGCGACGGGCGGCCGACCTCCTGCCGCGCTCCTTCGTTCCCTCTCCGGAGGACGAGCTGATCGACCGCGAGGAGAGCCGTCGCCTGACCGACCTGCTCCACGGCCTGCCGGAGGACGTGCGCGTCGCGCTCCTGCTCTCGGCCGAGGGCTACAGCGGCGCGGAGATTGCCCGCAGAATCGGCCGCAGCGAGCTGGCCACGCGTTCCCTTCTGAGCCGCCAGCGGAGCCGCCTGCGCGCGACCGCTGCGGCCTGAACCACCGAGGCCCCCCGCGACGGACCCATGGGTATGATCGCGTCCATGGCCCGAGTCAGCAGTCCCGAGTTCGTGGGCCGTGCGGCCGAGCTCGCTCGGCTGAGCGCCGCTCTCGACCTGGCAGCGTCGCGCCAGCCCTCGGTGCGGCTGGTCTCCGGCGAGGCGGGCATCGGCAAAACACGCCTGGTGGGCGAGCTTCTCGCCCGGGCGCGCGCGTCCGGGGCGACGGTGCTCGTCGGCGACTGTCTCCAGCTGGGCGAGACCGGCCTCTCCTACGCGCCGATCGTTGGCGCCCTCCGGCCGGTGTTCCGCGCCGCCACCCCCGAACGGATCGACCAGCTGGCGGGCCATGGGCGTACCGAGCTGGCAGCGCTCTTTCCGGACCTTGGGCCGCAACCGCGGCCGGCCGGGCGCCGCGACGCGTCTCATGATGCCAGCGCCGCGCAGGCGAGGCTGTTCGAGATCGTGCTCGGCGTCCTCCGCCGGCTCGCCGACGATGCACCGCTGGTGATGGTGCTGGAGGACATCCATTGGGCCGACGCCTCGACGCGCGACCTTCTGCGGTTCGTGGTGCGCAACGTGCGGGACGAGCCGCTGCTCGTCCTCGCGACCTACCGCTCGGACGAGCTGCATCGGCGCCATCCCCTGCGGCCGTTCCTGGCTGAGCTGCAGCGTCTCGACCATGTCGACGGCATCGAGCTGGACACGTTCGGCCCCACCGAGCTCGCGGATCAGGTCAGCGGCATCACCGGGGAGCGGCCGCCGCCGTCACTGGTCGAGGCGGTGCTTTCGCGCTCCGGGGGCAACCCCTTCTTCACCGAAGAGCTCATCGCGGCCGGGGAGACGGGCCTGGCACTGCCACGCAGCCTGCGCGACACCCTCGACGAGCGGATCAGGCAGCTGGGTCCCGACGCGCAGCACGTGATCCGGGTTGCCTCGGTCGCAGGTGCTCGGGTCGGACACCGTCTCCTGGCGGAGGCTGTTGCGCTGCCGGAGCAACGCGTCACCGAGGCGCTGCGTGAGCTCGTCGAGCATCACCTGCTGGTCCCCACCTCGCCGGATGAGACGCCGGGCTACGGGTTCCGCCATGCCCTGGTCCAGGAGGCGGTGTACGAGGAACTGCTGCCGACGGAGCGCACGGCGCTCCATGCTCGCTACGCGCGCGCGCTCGATGCGCAGGCGGGACGAGCACCGGGGGACCAGGCCGCGGCCGCGGCCCAGGTTGCCCACCACTGGCTGCTCGCGCACGACCTGGAGCACGCGCTGCCCGCCGCCGCCGCCGCCGGTCGCGCCGCTGCCGGGGCGTTCGCCTTCGCGGAGGCTCGTGCCTTCTTCGAGCGAGCGCTGGAGCTGTGGCCCCAGGTCGGCGGTGCGGCGATCCCGCCGGACCTCGACCGAGTCGCGATCATCGAGGACGCGGCGGAGGCCGCGGCGCAGTCCGGTGACGCGCGCCGCTCCATCGACCTCATCAACGCCGCGCTCTCCGAGCTCGACTCGCACGCGGACCCGATGCGGGCCGGCGTCCTTCAGCACCGTCTGGCGTGGTACCTCAATGAGTCTGGTGACTGGCGCGCCGGCGTCACCGCCTTCGAACGGGCGGCCAGCCTGGTGCCGATCGACCCGCCGACCCCGGAGCGAGCGCGCGTGCTCGCCGACCTCGCCCATTCGCTGATGGTCCGCAGCCGCTTCGGCGACTCCCTGGCCCTGGCGGAGGCCGCGCTCGCGATCTCACGTGCGGTGGGGGCACGGACCGCCGAGGCGCGCGCGCTGAACGTGATCGGCCTCGATCTCGCGTGCCGCTCGGATCTCGACCGCGGCGTTCCGATCCTGCGCGAGGGCCACGAGCTCGCGCTGGAGCTCGGCGACCCGGTCGCGATCTTCCTCACCGCGGTCGGGCTCGGCTGGGCATACGACGAGACCGCACAGCACCAGGCGGCGGTCGAGCTGGCCCGCGCGACGCTGGATCGCATCCGTAACCTCGGCGCGTCGGCCCGGTTCGGCGGTCAGCTGGCGTCGAAGGAGGCGCGAGCGCTCTACGAGCTTGGGCGCTGGGACGAGGCCCGCGAGCTCATCGACCGCACCTTGGAGGCTGGGACGACGCGCTACGCCGCGCGCTGGCTGCTGTCGAACCGGCTTCGTCTGCGGGCGGGCACCGGTGAGCTGGAGGAGGCGCGCGCCGACCTGGCGCGCTACGAGGCGCTGGGCGAGAAGGTCATCGGACACGATCCGGACCTGCTGGATGCGCGTCGCGCCGAGCTCGCCATCGTCGCCGGCGAGCCGGTCGAGGCCCGGCGGCTGGTCCGCGAGTCGCTCGCCCGCATCGTCGAGCCGGACCTGGACACCGAGGCCCGAATGCTGGCGCTCATCGGCCTGCGTGCGGAGGCGGCGGAAGCCGATGTGGCGCGAGCCGCGGGCGATGAGGAGCGAGTCCGCGCAGCCATCGCATCGGCCGTGGACCTCGCGGATCGCATCCAGCAGCAGGTCGAGCGCGTCACCGAGATCACGTCCCGCGTCCCGTTCGTCATCGAGGCGGACCTGCACCTCGCGCGAGCGGTCGTGAGCCGCGTCCGGGGGCAGCGCGATCCGGACGTATGGGCCCTGGCGGTCGCGGGACGGCGCAGGCTCGGGCGGCCGTTCGAGATCGCCAGGGCGCTGCTCAACAGCGCGATCGTGGACCTTGCGCTGAAGCGGCGGGACGATGGCGCCGTGGCGATGGCGGAGGCGCACGCGATCGCGGTGGACCTCGGGGCGACGCCGCTCCGTCTGCGCATCGAGTCCCTCGCGCGCCGCGCGAGGATCGGCCTGGAGGGCGTGGCCACGGCCGAAGACACGGCGGACCGTCTGGGCCTCACGCGGCGCGAGCGGGAGGTGCTCGCATTGCTGGCAGACGGGCGGAGCAACCGACAGATCGGCGAGCAGCTCTACATGGCCGAGAGCACCGCCGGCGTCCACGTGTCGAACATCCTGGGCAAGCTCGGCGTCACGCGACGCAGCGAGGCGGCGGCGATCGCGCACCGCATGGGACTCTTCGGCCTCAGCTGACCCGCCCGACGGCCGGCGGGACCAGGGCGGCGAGGCGCTCCACCAGCAGCCGGACCTCGTCCTCGGTGGTGTAGAACGCCGGCGAGCAGCGCACGATCGCGGGGCGGTAGTCGACGATGATCCCCTCGGCCGCGAGCGCGTCGACGACGGGCTTGGGCTCCTGCACGCGAATCGGGACGATCCCGCCGCGCCGGTCGGCGTCGGGCACGGTGCCGATCTGCAGCCCCGCCTCGAGTGCGGCCGCGATCAACAGGTCACCGAGATCGCGGGTCCGCTCTCCGAGCCGGTCGACGCCGATCTCACGGACGACCTCCATGCCGCCGCGCGCGATGGCCGCGCTCGGCACCGAGGGCGTGCCGAGCTCGTAGCGGCGGCCGTCCCGGGCGAAGTCGAGCGACTCGACCTCGAAGTCGAACTGGCGTGCGCTGCTGAACCAGCCGGTCGTGGTGGGCACGAGCGCCTCGTACAGCTCGGGCCGGACCCAGCTGAACGCCGTCCCAGGGCCGCCGAACAGCCACTTGAGCGTTCCGGATACGTAGATGTCGACGCCGTCCGCCACGACGTCGGTCGGGACGATGCCGGTGGCCTGGTAGGCGTCCACCAGCAGCAGCGCTCCGCGCTCGTGGCAGATGCCGGCCAGCGCGCCAAGGTCATTGCGCACACCGGTCGTGAAGTACACGTGCCCGGTGGCGACGAGGGCAGTGCGCTCGTCGACGGCTGCCGCGAAGGACTCGAGGGGAACGCTGAGGCCGTCGGGCGAGGGCACCACGACCAGCTCGACCCCAAGCGACGCCCGAGCCAGCCACTGGTGCCCGATGGTCGGAAAGTCCAGGCTGGTCGTCACGACCCGCGTCCGAGGCCCGGGCCCGGCCGCCACGCCGGCCGCGGAGAGCCGCCCGAGGGTCGCGGGGTCGCCGCGGTGGAGGGGGTCGAGCGCGGAGGCGACGACAGCCAGCGCCGCGCTCACGTTCGGCGCGAGGGCAATCTCCGAGCCCGGCACGCCCACGACGGCCCCGAAGTCCGCGCGCAGGGCGTCCAGCTCACCCAGCCAGCGGCCGTACCAGGCCCGCGCGCCGAGCCGGTCCCAGTCGGCGAGGAAGGCGTCGAGGCGCTCGCGCGAGCGCTCCGAGCGGGCCCCGAGGGAGCAGGTGTTCAGGTACGTCGCCGCGCCGAGCAGCGGGAACTCGGCACGGTAGGCGAGGAGGTCCGAGTGGCGGACCGCTGCGTCGGGCATCGGCGGCCAAGCATAGACCGACGTCGCTATGCTCCGCGGGTGACCGATCCTCACGGGCACCGGGTGCGGGGCGCGCTGCCCGCCCTGCTGATCGGGCTGGCGCTTCTTGCCGGCCTGTGGCTTCTCCCGGACCTCACCCCGCGGGACGCCGTCCCCGTCGTCGGCCAGGAGTCGCTCCGCGCACGGATCGTCGACGATCTCGGCATCGACTCGACCGGCCTGCCGCTGTTCGAGGTCGAGATCCTCGAGGGCGACGACGCCGGCGAGCGGCTGGACGCATCAGTGCAGAGCGTCGGCCCCGTGCTCCCCGGGGGGGATGACCGCTCGCCGTACGCGGTCGGGGCCGACGTGGTGATCGCGCGCTTCACCGGTCCGGCGGGTGGGACGGCCTTCATCGCGGAGCCATGGAGGGTGCCGATCCTGGCGGGCGTGGCGGCGGCGTTCGCTGCCGTCGTCCTGGTCGTCGGGGGGCTGCGAGGCGCGCGGTCGCTCGTTGCCCTGGCGTTCACGCTCGCCGTCATCGTCAAGCTCGTGGTGCCGCTCCTGCTGCGGGGCTTCGACCCGATCGTGCTCGCGGTCGGCGGCGGCGCCGCGGTCACCGTCGTCACGCTGCTCCTCACCGAGGGCCCGACGCGGGTGGCGTGGTCGGCGTTGCTCGGCACGCTGGCGGCCCTGGGCCTGACGGCTGCGCTGGCGGCCCTGTTCACCGCGGCGGCGCACTTCACCGCCCTCCAAGGGAGCGAGGAGATCGCCTTCTTGATCCCGCTGGTCGGGGATCGCATCGACCTGCAGGGGCTGCTCCTGGCGGCGACGGTGTTCGGGGCGCTGGGCGTGCTGGACGACGTGACGATCACCCAGGCTGCGGCCGTCGAGCAGCTCCACCGTGCCGACCTGGGGCAGTCCCGTCGCCTCGTCGTCGGGCGCGCGATGCGCGTCGGTCGCTCCCACATTGCGGCCACCGTCAACACGCTGATGCTGGCGTACCTCGGCGCGGGCCTGCCGCTGCTGCTGCTGTTCGCGCTGTCGGCGCAGGACCCGGTCACGGTGCTGAACAGCGAGGTCGTGGCCGTCGAGATCATCCGCGCCCTGGTCGGCAGCATCGGCATCGTCGCGGCGGTCCCGCTCACCACCGTGGTCGCGGCGGTGATGATCGTCCGCGACCGGCCGGCGGCGACCGCCCCAGTCTGACGGCGGTACACTCCCCGCGCCGAACGACCACCGCAACGGAGTCTCGATGTCCGACGCGCCCACCACGCTGTTCACGTCCGAATCGGTCACCGAGGGTCATCCGGACAAGCTCTGTGACGCCGTCGCCGACGCAGTGCTGGATGACGTCCTGGCTCACGATCCGCAGGCGCGCTCCGCCGTCGAGGTCGCCACGACGACTGGCCTCGTCCTCGTCCTGGGCGAGGTGACGACCACGCATTACGTGGACGTCCAGGACGTCGTGCGTCGCACGGTCCGCGAGATCGGCTACAACGACAGCCGCCTCGGGTTCGACTGGGAGACGTGCGGCACGATGACCGCGATCAAGGAGCAGTCGCCGGACATCGCGATGGGCGTGGACCGCGCGCTCGAGGTCCGGGAGGGAAGCGCGGAGGACGAGACCGGCGCCGGCGACCAGGGAATGATGTTCGGCTACGCGACGGACGAGTCGGACGAGCTCATGCCGATGCCGATCCTGCTCGCGCACCGCATCGCCCGTCGGCTGGCGGAGGTCCGCCGCGACGGCACGCTTCCATTCCTGCGCCCGGACGGCAAGAGCCAGGTCACGGTCGAGTACGACGCCGCGGGCCGTCCCCTCCGTGTCCACACCGTGCTGGTCAGCACGCAGCACGACCCCGACGTGGATCTCACCGACCTCGCCGCGGCCGTGCGCCGGCACGTGGTCGAGCACGCCGTTCCGGGCGAGCTGCTCGACGACCGCACCAGGCACCTTGTGAACCCGACCGGGCGGTTCGTGATCGGCGGGCCGATGGGCGACTCCGGGCTGTCCGGCCGAAAGATCATCGTCGACACCTACGGCGGCATGGGCCGCCACGGAGGCGGCAGCTTCAGCGGAAAGGACCCGACCAAGGTCGACCGCTCGGGCGCCTACATGGCCCGCTACGTCGCGAAGCAGATCGTGGCGGCCGGGCTGGCGCGGCGCTGCGAGCTGCAGCTCGCATACGCGATCGGCGTCGCCCGACCGCTCGCCATCAACATCCAGACATTCGGGACCGGCACCCTGCCGGATCCTCGCCTGGCCAGCATCGTCGACGAGGCATTCGACCTGCGACCCGGCGCGATCATTCGCGATCTGGATCTGCGCCGGCCGATCTACCGCCAGACGGCCGCCTATGGCCACTTCGGCCGCTCCGACCTCGACCTTCCGTGGGAGCGGATCGAGCGCGTCGACGACCTGCGGGCCGCGGCCGGCCGCTGACCGCCTCCCCGTGAGCGCCCATCCCCATCCGCACCCCCACCCGCGGCGCGAATGGGGGGAGCCCGCCCCACCGCTCCTCGCGCGCGTCCGGGCATGGGTCGCTGCCCGGTTCGGCCGGAGCGGGACCGGATCCCCCGCCGGGCTGCCGGAGCTGCCGCTCGCCCTGCGGCGCGGCGAGCTGGCCGACCTCTACCTGGCAGCCGAACGGGCGAGCGACCACGCCGGCGCGGCCGCAGCGGCGGCCTCCGCATCCGAGCGCGCCATCGAGTCGGAGGCCTGGTGGCAGGCGGACGCATGGGCGCACCGCGCGCTCTGGCATTTCGAGCGGGGGGAGCACACGTTCGAGGCCGCCAGGCAGGCGCGCAGGATCGGCGACCTGCGCGTGGCGGCCGGCGATCCGGACAGCGCGCGCCGGTACTATGCGGAGGCGATCGACGAGGCCCGTGACATCGGCGCCGAGCAGGAGCAGGGGCTGGCGGCCCTCGGCCTGGGCCGCGCCCACCTCGAGCTCGGTCAGGTGACCCCGGCTCGGCGGCTGGCCGGGGCAGCCATCACGCTTCTCGAGCGGTCGGAGGCACCGGGTCGCGAGATCGAGGCGGCGCGCGAGCTGCTCGGCCTCGAGATGGCGGTCGGAGAAGGCACGGAGGAGGGCTGATGGCGCGACGGACGATGCGGGTCGGCATCGTGGGCGCGGGCGTGATGGCCGAGGCGATCATCGCCGGCCTCGTGGCCGACCGCGCCGTGCAGCCAGAGCTGCTGGCAGCGTCACATCCGCGTCGTGAGCGGCGCGACGCGCTGGTCGAGCGGCACGGCATCAGCGCCGTGGCGCAGAACCGTGAGGCGCTGACCGACGCTGAGGTCGTCGTCATCGCCGTGAAGCCGCAGATGCTGGTGCGGGTCATGCGCGAGCTTCGCGGCCGGCTGGGGGCCGAGCAGGTGGTCGTCTCGATCGTGGCCGGCGCGACGCTCCGCACGCTCGTTGACGGGCTGCAGCACGCGGCAGTGGTGCGCGTGATGCCGAACACTCCCAGCCAGATCCGCCGGGGGATGAGCGTGTGGGCGGCGTCAGCTGCGTGCACGGCGAGGCAGCGAGACCTTGCGCGTGCCGTGTTGCGCTCCCTGGGCGAGGAGCGGGAGGTGAGCGACGAGGCGTTCGTGGCCATGGCAACCGCGCTGTCGGGAACCGGGCCGACGTACCTGTTCGCAGTCATGGAGGCGCTCATCGATGCCGGCGTGCATCTCGGGTTCCCCCGGGAGCTGGCGCACGATCTCGTGGTCGAGACGCTCATCGGATCGGCGCAGTTCGCCAAGCAGTCCGAGCTTCATCCCGCCCAGCTGCGGAACGCGGTCACCTCGCCGGGGGGCACGAGCGCCGCGGCCATCTACGAGCTGGAGAAGGGCCGCATCCGGACCGTCTTCTCCGACGCGGTCTGGGCAGCGTACCGGCGCACGCTGGAGCTCGGCGAGCGGCTCGAGGCGGAGGTCGACCGCGACTGATGTTCGCGGTCGTCATGGCCGGTGGGTCCGGCACCCGCCTGTGGCCGCTCTCCCGCCGCCGGACGCCAAAGCAGCTGCTCAGCCTGACGGGCGAGACCAGCCTCCTCCAGCAGACGGTTGCCAGGCTGGGGACACTGCTCGAGGCGCACGACGTCTATGTCATCACCAGCCAGGCGCACGTGCGGGCGACGCAGGAGCAGCTGCCCCAGCTGCCACCGGACAACGTCCTGGGCGAGCCGCTGGCACGCTCGACCGCGGTGGCCGCTGCGCTGGCGATGACCCTGGCCCGCCGGGACCCGGACGAGATCGCCCTCGTCCTGCCGGCCGATCACTTCATCTCGGACGAGGCCGCCTTCGTCACCGCACTGCGGGAGGCCGCGCGCGCCGCCGAGCGCGGTTACCTGGTGACGCTCGGCGTGGTGCCGACGCACCCCGCCACCGGCTACGGCTACATCAAGGCAGGTGGCCCGCTGCATCCGGCGCTGCCGACGGCGCTCGTCGAGCGGTTCGTGGAGAAGCCGGACGCGGAGACCGCGCAGCGGTACCTCGAGGAGGGACGGCACTACTGGAATGCCGGCGTCTTCGTGTGGCGAGCCTACGCGTTCCGCCAGGCCGTCGAGCGCTTCCAGCCGGCGCTTTCCTCCGCGCTCGACCAGATCGGGCAGATGCCGCGCCTGCCGGGCTGGATGAGCGACGTCCGTGACGTCCTCGAGCCAATTCCGGCGATCACCATCGACGTGGGCATCGCCGAGCCGGCCGCCGCCGAAGGCCGAATGGCGGTCGTTCCGCTCGAGGCGGGCTGGTCGGACATCGGCTCGTGGTCGTCGCTGCTCGAGGCGCTCACCACGGCGCGCGGAAACGACCTCGTCGCCAGTGGCCGCCACCTCGACCGCGGCTCGCACAACGTGCTCGTTCACGCCGGAGAGCGGCTGGTGGTCACCGTGGGGCTGAACGACGTGATCATCGTCGACACGCCGGACGCGCTCCTGGTCTGCCATCGCGACCGGGCGGAGGAGATCAAGCCGGTCCTGGACGAGATCGCGCGGACGGCGGGCGATCGCTACCTCTGAGCCGGCGCGCCGCCGGCGGCTTGCCCGCCTGATCGGGCGTGGCATGGCGGCCTACGCCCGCCTGATCGCCGCCACCTGCCGGACCGATGGATCGGTGACCCAGGAGCCGGTGGTGCTCGCCTTCTGGCACGAGTACAACCTCGTGGCGGCGATCGCCGCCCTTCGGCTGCGACGCCACCGGCACCACGTCAGCTTCAGCACGCAGACGTTTCGCGGCGAGGTAATGACCGCCTTTCTGGCGGCCCTCGACGCCGGCTCCGTGGCGCTGCCGGGGGAGAAGGACCGGGCCGGCGCCACTCGACTGACGCTCGAGATGGCCCGCCTGGGCCGGGAGGGTGCGTCGGTGGTCATCAGCCCGGACGGGCCGCTCGGCCCGTATCGGCGCGCGAAGCCCGGAGCGCTCATCGTGGCCCGCGAGTCCGGCCTCCGCCTGCAGCCGTGGGCGGTGGTCGCACGTCCCGCCATCCGGCTGTCCAGCCGCTGGGATCGGCACATCGTCCCCCTGCCGTTCTGCCGGCTGCTCGTCAGCGAGGCCGAGCCCATCACGGTCGCCCCGCGGGAGCCATTGCGGCCGCTCCTCGCGCGTCTCCAGGCGGCGCTCGACGAGGTCGCCGCCCGGGCCGATCGTGGCTGACCCCACCGGCTACGATGGGTGGCAACCCCCAACCGCAGCAGAACAGGTGTCGAGCGCTCCGTGACCACGATCCGATTCGGAACCGACGGCTGGCGCGCCGCCATCGCCGAGGACTACACGTTCCACAACGTGCGGCGCTGCGCCCGAGGCGTGGCCGAGTACCTCCAGCAGATCGGGACGGCGGACCGGGGCGTGGTGGTCTGTCACGATCGGCGCTTCGCGTCTGAGCACTTCGCGCGGGCCTGCGTCGAGGTGCTGGCGGCGCACGACATCCGCGCATTCACCCCGGCGGACGCGGTACCGACGCAGGTCGGCTCGTTCTTCACGCGCGAGGTGAACGCCGGAGCGGGAATCGTGATCACGGCCAGCCACAATCCGTGGACCGACAACGGCTTCAAGGTCAAGGCCGACACGGGCGGCGCCGCGGCGCCCGAGATGCTTGCCGCCATCGAGGCCACCATGGACGCTCACCCCGAGGATGAGCTCCCCCCGCGCCGCGACCACGACGAGGCGGCCGCCTCGGGCCTCATCGAGGTCTTCGATCCCTACCCCAGGTTCCGGGAGCAGCTGGCGAGCATCGTCGACCTCGACCGCATCCGGGCAGCGAAGGGCAAGGTGCTGGTGGAGAACCTCTACGGCTCGGGCGCCGGCTGGTACAGCCGGCTGCTCGGCGACGGCGAGCTGACGGTGCGCGAGCTGCACACCGAACGCAATCCCTTCTTCGGCGGGGTGAACCCGGAGCCGATCCGCCCGAACGTCGACGAGTGGCTCGCGGAGATCCCGCGCTGGGGCGCGGACATCGGCATCGCGTTCGACGGCGATGCCGACCGGGTCGGCATGGCGACCGAGGAGGGGGTGTTCGTCAACCAGCTCCAGGTCTACGGCCTCCTCTACTGGTACCTGCTCGATGTGCGCAGGGAGATCGGCCCCGCGGTCTACACCGTCACCACCACGTCGATGGCGAAGCGGTTGGCAGAGATCTACGGCACCGAGGCGCACGAGACGGGCGTCGGATTCAAGTTCGTGGGGCCGAAGATGACCGAGACCGGTGCCGTCATCGGGGGCGAGGAGTCGGGCGGCTTCGGCTTCGGGATGCACATCCCCGAACGGGACGGCCTGGCCTCCGGCCTCTTCCTGCTCGATCTCTGGCTGTCGAAGGCCAGGCGGGCCTCCGAGGTCCTCGCCGAGCTCCAGGAGCTGGCCGGCCCATCGCACTACAACCGCATCGACATCCGTTTCGCACGCGAGGGCTACGACGCGGTGAAGTCCGCGACGCTCGCCCGGCTCGCGGACGAGGCGCCGACCTCGCTCGCCGGTCAAACGGTGCGCGACCGGATGGCGCTCGCGACGGGTGACGGGTTCAAGTTCTACCGCGAGGACGGCAGCTGGCTGCTGATTCGCTTCAGTGGGACGGAGGCCCTGCTGCGCGTCTATGTCGAGGCGCGATCGCTCGAGGACGTGGAGACGCTCCTGGCCGAAGGCCGACGGATCGCGGGAGCTGCCGCCTGATGGATGCGCGCGACTTCTTCGGCTACAAGAACCCGGACGAGGAGCCGGGGGCTCCCGACCCGGCGACCGCGGAGGATGAGCAGCGGCCACCGCTGTTCGAGGAGGCGGTCACCCTCGACGACGCGCCCAGCCTGCGGCGCATCGACCCTGACGACATGCTCGGCAAGGTGGCCGAGCTCCCGCGTCAGCTGTCGCAGGCAAGGCGAGTGGCTGCCGCGGTCGAGCTGCCGAACGCGCTTCGGGACGTCGATGCCGTGGTCGTCCTCGCCATGGGCGGGTCCGCGATCGGAGCCGAGCTCGTGGCCGCGGCGGCCGGCGCGCGGCTGCGTGTCCCGCTGATCGTGCACCGCGACTATGGGCTGCCGGCGGGCGCGGCTGCCCGAACCCTCATCGTGGCGGCCAGCCATTCGGGAGAGACGGCAGAGACGCTCTCCGGCTACGTCGCCGCCCGCGATGCCGGCCTCCCGATCGCCGTCGTGACCACCGGCGGCCGGCTGGCGACGATGGCCGAAGAGGCGGGCCATCCGCTGCTCCGCTACAAGCTCGGCGGTCAGCCCCGGGCGGCGCTGGGCTTCGGGGTCGGTCTCATCCACGAGCTTCTCGGGCGCCTGGGTCTCGTGACCGACCCCGATCCGCTCGCGCCGGTCGCCATGGCACTCGAGGAGCTCCTGGACCGGATGGCACCTTCCGTCGAGACGGATGCCAATCCGGCCAAGCAGCTGGCGTGGGACATCTTCGGGCGCACGCCGATCATCTACGGCCACGGAGCCATGGCGGCGGTTGCCCACCGCTGGAAGACGCAGTTCAACGAGAACACCAAGGCGTGGGCCGCCTGGGAGCCGATGCCGGAGGCGAATCACAACGCCATCGAAGGCAGCCTCAACCCGCGGGAGCTCGGCGACGCGCCGTACATCATCCAGCTGCGCGACGCGCACGAGCCGGCAGAGATCGCCGAGCGCTACCGCGTCGTGGAGGAGCTGCTGGGGGAGCGGGCGACCAATCGGTCGTCGGTCACCGCGGAGGGGCCGTCGGCCCTTGCGCGGGTGATGACCGCGGCCGCCTACGGCGACATGGTGAGCGTCTATCTCGCAATCCTCTACCAGACCGACCCCACCCCGGTTACACTGCTCGCGATGCTGAAGGAGCGGCTCGCCAGGGCAACCGGAAGCGACCCGACGGGCGCCTAGGACGTAGGGCGCCGGGGGCCGGCGCCATGGAGGTATCCGCACGTGCAATCGAGCATCATCGGCAAGGTCGAGAAGGCGATGCGCTACGCGCACGAGCCCGACCGCGTGAAGTTTCAGGCGGTGACGGCCAGCTTCGCCGGTGACAACGGCACTCACACCGTGACCCTGGATGCCGACGCATGGCACTGCGACTGCCACCTCTTCGAGTCGGCCGGCGGCTGCACGCATACGCTGGCCATCCAGAAGATGCTCGACCCCATGCTCACCGACGCCGCTCGCGAGACCCCGCTCTACGGCCACGCGGAGGAGCACGAGCAGGAGGCAGTTCCGGCCTAGGTCAGAGCCCGCTGCCGCGGCCCGCCGGCACCAGCCGCCGGGGCCTGCCGCAGTGGCCGGCTGTCGGTGTCCATGAGGTATCGCTTCGCGGCCGTCCTCGGATCGATCGCCCATGGGATCCGCTCGTTCGCTGCCTCGCTCCTGAGCCTCGTCGGCCTGCAGGGCCTGGCGAGGTTCGTCGTGCCGGCGCTCATCGTGCTGCTGGCCATCAATGCCGTGCAGAGCGCCACGACCACGGCGGCGGTCCTCGACGCGCGGCCCGAGGTCACCGAGGCGACCCTGCCGGAAGTCGCCGCCTTCGAGGGCGAGCGGGGCGAGAGCATCTGGTTCCAGTTCGACGCGCTCGCCGACAGCACCTTCCACGAGACGGGGGCTGACGTCGGCACGTTCTTCCTAGCGCGCGACCCCGAGGACCCCTCCCGCGGCATCCTCGGGCGGACCTCGCGCGGCGACGGGTTCTTCCGGCAGCGCACGGTGGGCGCCGAGCTGGTCGAGGACCCGGACGCGGTCGCCGCCGCGCTCGCCCGGGTGGGGGATGTCGGCGGGCTGGACGTCGACGGGGCCCGATACCTCGACGAGATCGAGTCTGGCGGCAACGCCGACCAGGCATTCCTGCCGTCGCAGCTGGGCGACGAGCCATCCGGCGCACCCCTCATGGCCGCCGGCCGGATCGTCTCACCCGGGCAGCTGTCCGGATGTGCCGCGGAGGCCGGCTGCGACGGCGAGGATGCCCTGTGGTGGTACGTCCTCGCCGATCCGGAGGGACCCGGTGCCGTGATGCTGCGGTCCCCCCATCCGCCGACGGACATCCCGGTACGCCTGCAGGGCCTCTTCCTGCGGGACACGTTCGACCTGGCTCCGGTCCTGGACAGCGACTGGTTCGCCTCGATCGATGCCGAGGTCCCGACGAACCGGACGCTGAACGCCGGCACGGCACCCCCGATCACGGTCCATGCCTCATGGACACCGGCGATCCTCGCCGGAGTGCTGGCGCTGGTCCTGCTGGCCAGCGTCCTGACCGGCTATCCCGTCTTCGCCCGTGGCCGGATGCCGCCACCGGCACGGTCTCTCGGAGCGGGGGAGCGGGTCGACGTGACCATCACGGGGCGCCTGGGGCGCGACCGTGCGGACGTGTCGCTGGCCGCGAGCCCGGGCGCCGTCGAGCGGCTGGAGGTCGCGGAGCTGGCGCTCCTCCTGTGGCGCTACGGGCTCCTTCCTCGCGACCAATCCCGCCGAGAGGCGGAGGAGCGCTACATCGCGGAGGCGCAGGGTCAGCGCGACCGGCTCGTGATCCACGAACGAGACCAGTCGGCCCTGGTGGTCGTCGAGCGCGCCCCGGACGCCGTCGACCTGGACGCCGGGCGGCTCCATCGCCTGAACGGCAGCGTGCCGGCCGTCCGATTCAGGCAGGGCAACAGCGACGCCTACCTCGAGGCCCGCTCGAATGAGGAGCGGGATCGGCTCGCGGCCGAGCTGCTCGCGGAGCGGTCGCCGGCCGCATCGAGCCCCCGGGCGGCGGCCTGACCGAGACGGCCATGCGGCCGTGCTAGCATCGGCCATCAACCGAAGACGCAGCGAACGGTGCCGTTCCCGAAAGGCGAACGGATAAATGGCGAAGCCGGTGAGAGGCCGGCGCAGTCCCGCTACTGTATCCGCGCAGGTCCCATGGGGCCGTGCGCGGGAGCCAGGTCGACCAGCCGGGTCGCGATGTCACCACCCTCGTGTGAAAGGGAACGGCATCACCATGGCTCGACCTCGCCCCATCCTCGCCGCGCTCCTCCTCGCTCTGGTCACCGCCGCGTGCGCCTCGCCGGCCGCCGCCCCGCCCTCCGGATCCGCGGTCCAGCCCGCTCCCACCTCCGGCGCCTCCACGTCCCCGGGCGAGAACACCCCGGGTGCCTTCCCCGTGACGGTGACCGACGCGCTGGGGAACGAGCTCACGCTCGACGCAGCACCCGAGCGGATCGTCAGCCTCGCTCCATCCAACACCGAGATCGTGTGCGCCGTCGGCGAATGTGACCGGCTCGTTGGCGTCACGGACTTCGACGATTACCCGCCGGAGGTCGCGGGCGTCGACGAGGTCGTCGTCGCCGCGCAGGTCGACGTGGAGCTCGTCGTGGAGGCGGAGCCCGACCTGGTCCTGGCCGCGGGGAACGAGCTGACGCCCACTGCGGTCATCGAGCAGCTTGAGGCGCTCGGCCTCCCGGTCCTGGTCCTCTACCCGGAGACGCTCGACGAGGTGATGGGCGACATCGGCCTGGTGGGCCGCGCCCTGGGGCGGGAAGCGGAGGCTGCCACCGTCGTTGAGGAGATGGAGGAGCGCATCGCCGACGTCGTCGCCGCAGTCGAGGGGGCCGAGGCCCCCGCGACGCTGTACGAGGTGTTCCATTCCGAGGGAACGACGTATACCGCAGGTGAGGGCTCGTTCCTCGCATCGCTCATCCAGCTCGCCGGTGGCGATCCGGTGACGGGCGACGCGCAGGGCACGCTGGGCCCTGAGCAGCTGGTTGCCGCGGACCCGGAGCTCATCCTGCTCGGCACCGCCTCGTACGATCCGTCACTCGCCGACCGCGAGGCAGCGCTCGCCGCGGTGGCTGGTCGGGCCGGCTGGTCGGATCTTGCTGCGGTCCGCGACGGGGCCGTCGTCCCGTACCTCGACGACATCGTGACCACGCGGCCCGGCCCGCGGATCGTGGAGGGCCTCGAGGCGCTTGCGCGGGCCATCCACCCCGAGCGCTTCGAGTGACCCGATGAGCGCCACGACCGCCGTTCGTCCGCTCGCGCTGGGCCCGTCCATCGGGCGCACTGCAGCCGTCCTCGGCGCCGGGACCCTGCTCCTCGCGGCGGCCGTCCTGGCCGCGGTGGCCCTCGGGACGAGCGGCGTGGGGCCGGGCGAGGCGGCGGCCATTGTCCTCCATCGCCTCACCGGCATCGGCCCGGTCACCTGGCCGACTGCCTCGGAGGTCATCGTGTGGGAGCTGCGGCTGCCACGCATCGTGGCCGGGATGACGGTCGGCGCCGGCCTCGCCACGGCCGGGGCCGTCTTCCAGGGGCTGCTCCGCAATCCGATGGCCGACCCCTACATCATCGGCACTGCGGCTGGCGCCTCCCTGGGCGCCGTCGTCGCGCTCCTCCTCCCGTTTGCCGTTGCCGGCTGGTTGGGGCTGGGGCTCGTGCAGCTCCTTGCGTTCGGGGGTGGCCTGGCGGCCGTGACCGCGGTCTACGCGGTGGCGCGCGGGCGTGCTGGCACCCCGGTTGTCACGCTCCTGCTCGCGGGCTACGCGGTCTCGTCGCTGCTGGCGGCCGGCGTCGCGCTCCTGATGTTCGTGTCCGGGGACCGTCTGGCGGCGGTCGTCAGCTGGCTGCTCGGCTCGCTGGCCGGCGCTTCGTGGGAGCGACTCGCACTGGCCGCGCCGCTCATCGCCCTCAGCTTCGGGCTGCTCGCGCTGCGGTGGAGGGCGCTCAACGCGCTTCTCCTGGGTGAGCAGCCTGCCGCGCACCTCGGGGTCGACGTGGAGCGCGAGAAGCGGATCCTCACCGGCCTCGCGGCGCTGGCCACCACGGCTGGCGTGGCGATCTCGGGCACCATCGGATTCGTCGGGCTGGTCGTCCCGCACCTGCTGCGCCTCGCATTCGGGCCGGACCACCGCCTGCTTCTTCCGGCCAGCATGGTGTACGGCGCCGCGCTGCTCGTGCTGGCGGACCTCGGCGCGCGGCTGGCGGGCGGCATCCCGGTGGGGGTCGTCACGGCCTTCGTCGGCGCCCCGTTCCTCCTCTGGCTGCTCCGCCGGAGCGTCATCCGCGGCGGCTGAGCGAATGGCCGAGCTCGTCGCCCGCCTGTCCGGCGTGACCGCCGGGTACAGGGCGCGCGGTGTGTTGCGCGGCGTGGAGCTCTCCGTCGAGGCGGGCGAGGCGATCGCCCTGCTCGGCCCGAACGGCAGCGGCAAGACGACGCTGCTGCGCGTGCTCGCCGGCACGCTGGCTCCCACCACGGGATCGGTCGAGTTGTTCGGCCGGTCCCTGGGAGCATGGAGCCGGGCCGAGATCGCGCGAGTGGTCACCGTGCTGCCGCAGGGCATGGAGCTTCCGGATGGCTTTCGGGTCGCCGACGTGGTCGCGCTCGGCCGAGTGCCGCATGCCACGTCGCGGTTCGGCGTGCCGCCCGAGGACGTGGCCATTGTGACGGAGGCGCTGGCCGACGCGGGCGCGTCGGAGCTGGCCGGCCGCCCGGTGGGCGAGCTCTCGGGCGGGGAGCGCCAGCGCGTCCTGCTCGCGATGGCCCTGGCGCAGCAGCCGCGGCTGCTTCTGATGGACGAGCCGACGCTGCACCTGGACCTGGGCCATCAGCTCGCCCTGCTGGAGCTCGTGGCGCACCTCCGGCAAGCCCGGGACCTGACGGTCGTCGCCGTGCTGCACGACCCGAACCTCGCGGTTCGCTTCGCCGACCGGATCCTGCTCCTCCACGCCGGGCGCCTCGTGCCGGCCGGCGGCGGAGGTGTGCCGTTGGATCTCGCCGCCGCTGCTCGGGCGTTCGGCGTCCCCCTCGAGGAGGCCGTCACCGAGGACGGCGCGAGCGTGATCGCGGTGGGCCGGGCGCACGGCGACGCCGCACGGAAATGAACCATACACGCTCGCGAACGCTACTAGTGGGAAACGGGGTGAGTCCGGGCATTCGTCTGCTGCCCTCGGGAATGCGGTTCGGCGCGTTGCTGAGGTCACCTGGACATCTGCTACCGTTCGGCGACTTCGATCGATTCGATGCGCAAGGAGGTGGACGCACCCATATACTCTACGGCTGGTCGGGCCGACCGCAGCATCTGCGTGTCGTCGAGGGCCCGTGCACCGTTCCCCATCCCCACCCACTGGAGGGAGTAATGAGACGGACCAAGTGGAATGCACTCGCATTCCTCTTCTCCGGGGCGC
>JASLBU010000003.1 GCA_030146365.1 Candidatus Limnocylindria bacterium
GAGTTCGACATCGACGAGACCGGTACCAACCGCGTCGGTCGGGAAGGGGATCGTTAATGGCAGTTGACAATCGCTACGACACGCCGGTCCGAACGACCGACGTGAACGTGCACCACGACACCGGCACGGGCCTCGGCGAGGGGGCGTGGCTCGGCAACGCTCAGCGCGACCGCGTCCGCTGGGGGCCGATCTGGGCCGGCCTGCTCACGGCGCTGGGGACCTTCCTCCTGCTCACGACCGCGGCAGTCGCGATCGGTGCGCTGGCGGTGGACTCCGGCGCGAGCGCCGATGACAGCTCGGCGGCAAGCGGGATCGCCAGCGCGATCATCGCCCTGCTCGCCTTTTTGATCGGTGGCTACGTGGCCGCACGAACGGCCGGGGTCATCGGCCGGGGCTATGGCGCCCTGAACGGGTTCCTCGTCTGGGCGCTGGGCGTGGTGCTCATCCTCGCCCTGGCCGCGTTCGGCCTCGGCTCCCTGTTCGGTGCATCGGGCGACCTGTTCTCCCAGTACCAGCAGATGGGTCAGCCGCAGCCTGACGTCGATCCGGAGTCGGTCGTCGACGGGATCCGCAATGGGTCCATCGGCGCCTTCATCGGCATGCTGCTGCCGGCCATCGCGGCAACCCTCGGGGGCCTGTTCGGCTCCCGGGAGCAGGTCGTCGTCGAGCGCTGAACCAGCGGTAGCTGAACCCGAGGGGCCGGCTCACGCATCGCGCGTGGGCCGGCCTCTTTCCGTATCCAACAGCCGGAGAGGTCGATGCTGAATCGGTGGACACGGGCCGTGGCCGCCAGCGGGGCGGGCGCGGCCCGAATCGTCTGGCGAGCGATCCGGCTGTTCGTCGACGACCAGGCGCTCTCGTGGGCCGGCGGCATCGGCCTCTACCTGTTCCTCTCGGTACCCCCGTTCATCGTCGCGTCGGTGTACGTCGGCAGCCTCGCCTTCCCGGCCGAACAGGTCGAGTCCTTCGTGCTTGAGCAGGTGGCGAAGTACCTGCCCGCGGAGCAGCAGCTGCTCGAGGGGATCGTGGCCCAGAGGCCGGACAACGCGGCGGCCGGCACGCTCTCGGTCGCGCTGCTCCTGTTCAGTGGCAGCCGGGCCTTCGCCTCGCTCACGTCCGCCGTCAACGTGATGTGGCGGCGCGTGGATCGGCTGACGTTCCTGCGCCGCCAGGTGCTGCGAATCGGCATGCTGGCCGTCACCCTGGTGCTCCTGCTGGCGGCCGCGCTCTCGGAGGCGGTCATCGCGGCGCTCGCGGACGGGGGCGGGAGCACCCAGCGAGACCTGTGGCTCCTGGACTGGCAGATCGTGCCGTCGCTCCTGCTCGGGACCTTCCTGCTCATCGCCTACAAGGTCCTTCCGCGCGACCCGGTGGCGTGGTCGCACGCGGCGGTCGGGGCCGCCGTGGCAACCACCGGGGTGCGGCTCGCGCAGGCGGCCGCCGGCCTGGTTGCCGAGGCGGAGCTGTTGGATACCCCGTACGGCGAGCTGGCCGGCGTCGCGCTGTTGGCCACGTGGTCGCTGGTGGTGGGGGTCGTCATGCTGTTCGGCGCCGCCATCGTCGCCGTGCTCGCCGGCAAGCGGACACTGGACCACGAGGCGGACGAGCGGTTCTCACGCGGCGCCTGACAGCGTCGCCGCCGTGCCGCGCTCGGCGTTGCGTCGGTCACGCCACTCGAGGAACGCCTCGCCGCCCTCCACCCGCCACTCGGGGCCGCCGAAGCCCAGCGTGAACTGCGTGAAGCCCAGCTCCAGGTAGCGTTCCGCATCCTCGGCGAGGAATCGGTCGATGTCGTTCGGCTGCAGGCCCACGCCCCACTCGATGTCGTGCGGATCGCGGCCGATCGCGTCGCAGTGCCGGCGCAGTGCCTCGACCGCGGGCATCACCTCGTCCACGTTGTCCGGGAAGAACGCGTGCCACGAGTCGGCATGCCGCGCGACGATGGGGAGGGTCAGCGACAGGCCGACGCCGGCGACGAGGATGGGCATGCGTCGCATCGGCGGGGGATTGAGGCTGGCGAGCCGGTCGATGATCACCGGCGTGTCCCGCGCCAGCGCCCGGATGCGGCTCGCCCGCGTGCCGAACTCGTAGCCGTAGCGCGCGTAGTCGCGATCGAACCAGCCGGCACCGAGCCCCATGACCACTCGCCCTCCGCTCATGTGGTCCACGGTGCGGGCGATGTCCGCGTGGAGGTTCGGGTTGCGGTACGAGTTGCATGCGACGAGCGGTCCCAGCTCGATGCGCTCGGTCGCCTCGGCGAACGCCGCCAGCAGCGACCAGCACTCGAAGTGCGGCCCGTCCGGATCGCCGTTGAGCGGGCTGAAGTGGTCCCAGGTGTAGAGGAGGTCGTAGCCCAGCTGCTCGGTCCGCACCGCGGCCGCCCGCAGCCGGGGCCACGTGCCATGCTGAGGATGGAGTTGGGAGGCGATCCTGATCGGTCGATCGGTATGCATGGCCCGCATCCTTGACCTTCCCTCCGAGGGAAAGTCAACATGTGAGCCGATGTTCCAGATTGGGCCGTTCGCACGCCTCGGCGGCATCAGTCGCAAGCAGCTCCGCGCCTACGACCTGCTGGGGCTGTTCCGGCCGGTGTGGGTTGACCCGTCCAGCTCCTATCGCTACTACTCGCCCGCCCAGCTGCCGGAGCTGCGCCGCATCCTGGCCCTGCGCCAGCTGGGCATGCCGCTCGAGGAGATCGGGGCGCTCATCCGCGGCGGCGATCTTCGCGACGCCCTGGACCGACGCCGCGCCCAGCTGGAGCGCGAGCGTCGCCTCGTCGAGGAGCGACTTGCGGCGCTCGACATCTCGGTCGCCGATGAGGGCGGCCCCGACGTCGTCCTCCGCTCGATCAACGCCGAGCCGGTGGCGGTGATGTCGCTCGACGCCGCGACCGGGAATCCCTTCGACGAGCTCGAGGCATGGGTCCGCGACACGGGGCGCCGGGCCCATCGGCCGCCCGGCGCGATCCCCGGTCAACGCGAGATCTTCGTGCCGGTGACGGGGCCGATCGCCGAGACCGACCGCATCGCGTATCGCCGCCTCCCCGCCGCGCGGGTCGCGTCGATCATCCACCGCGGGCCGTATGCGGGCGTCGCGGCGGCGCGGGCCACGCTGGAACGCTGGGTCCGGGCGGCCGGGCTGACGGCCTCCGGACCGATGCGGACGCTCTACCTGCAGTTCGGCGCCGATCCGGGCCTGCGCGTGCCGCCGGGCTGGGTCGTGGAAACTCGCGAGCAGTTCGTCACCGAGCTCCAGCAGCCAGTGGATTGAGGCGGCGCGCCTAGGTGAGCGGCGTGACCGCCCGGACGCCACCGCGCTTCTGGAACCCGATCTGGAGATCCTGGAAGATCCCGGCGGCGAACCCCGCCTCGCACAGGGCGAGGTAGTACTCCCACATCCGCACGAACCGGTCGTCGAAGCCCAGGGCCCGCACCGCGTCCAGGTTGCCCATGAAGTTCGCGCGCCATGCCCGCAGCGTCGGCGCGTAGTGCGGCCCGATGTCCGTCACGCCGGTCACCATCAGCGACGTCCGGTGCGTGGCCCGCTCGATCACCGCAAGCGACGGCAGCAGGCCGCCCGGGAAGATGTACTGCTGGATCCAGTTCGCGCCGCGGCGCTGCTCCTCGTAGCGGGCGTCGGGATAGGTGATCGACTGCAGGCCGATCCTCCCTCCGCGCCGCAGGACGCGGTCGCAGGTCTCGAAGAAGGCCGGGAAGTACTCGTGGCCGACCGCCTCGAGCATCTCGATCGACACGATCGCGTCGAACTCGCCGTCCATCTCGCGATAGTCGCGCAGCTCCACCGTGATCCGGTCGGTGAGCCCGGCCGCCCCGATGCGCTCGCGCGCCAGCTTCGCCTGCTCCTCCGAGATCGTGATCGTGGTGACGTGCGCTGCCCCACGCTCCGCGGCGAGGTACATCGCGAACGATCCCCATCCCGACCCGATCTCCAGCACCCGCATCCCGGCCTCGACGCCGGCAAGGTCGGCGACGCGCGCGTACTTCGTTCGCTGCGCCTCCTCCAGCGACTGCGCCGGATCGGCGAAGACGGCGGAAGAGTAGGTCATCGACTCGTCCAGGAACAGCCGATAGAGCTCGTTCGACAGGTCGTAGTGCGAGGCGATATTGCGGCGTGCCTGCTTCACGGTGTTGCGACGGAGCCGATGGGCCACGATCCGCGCCGCCTGCGTCGGCAGCCGCCACCACCCGCCGACCAGCGAGAGCTCCTGCCGATTCAGCGATGCCAGCAGCAGGAGGGCCGCGAGATCAGGGGACGACCATTGGCCGTCCACGTATGACTCACCGGCGCCGGTCTCGCCGTCGATCAGAAGGCGCGCCATGGCTGCGCGGTCGTGCACCACGATCTCGCCGCGGCGGTCTGACGTCGGGTTCCCGAACGTGCGACGGCTGCCATCGGGCAGCTCGATCGTCAGGTGGCCCACCCGGATCCGGGAGGCGGCGCCCAGCAGGACGCGCTCGGCCACGTCCGCCACCATCGGCAGGGCGAACGGGACGTGCTGGGGTCGGGTGGTCATCGAGTTGCGGCCCCATGCGAGTGAAACTTCGCGCCACGCCTCCATAGGCGAATGGCGTGCCAGTGAATCATGCCGATCGTCTTCAGGGTCACGAGCGGATATCGGACCAGCATTCGCAGAAGCTGGCGATCGGTCAACGGCCTGCGCGTCAGCGCGACGCTGGCCTGCAGGACGGGGGAGCCGTTCTCGGTCTCATCGATCACGATGCGCAGTTCGTTCGGCCGGTCCTGGACCCGCACCGTGTACGCGGCGTCCATGCTGATGAACGGGCTGACGTAGTGGTCCTTCTCCATGCTCGCGACGTGTGACGCCCGAGTCGCTGCCGGCCGGAGCGTATAGAGGCGCCGCTCCTGGTGCGTGTTGTGCACCTCCACCACCACGACCCGCAGCTCGTCCGCCGCGTCTCGGCACAGGAAGAACGACGCGGGGTTGAAGACGTGGCCCAGCACGCGCGGGTACGACACGAGCGTGATGCGCCAGTCCGCGGCATCGGCGAACCCTTCGGCGCGCAGATGGTCGCGCACGCTGGCGTCGATGTCGGCCGCGGCAGGCAGCCAGTGATCGTCATCGCGGAAGGCGAACGGGCGCCAGCGGTTGCGGCCCAGCAGCTTCATCCCGGCGATGCGGTCCAGCTCAGAGGTGTCCAGGGCCAGGTAGAAGACGTCGTGCTCCAGCTCGTAGATGAATGGTTTGCTGCGCCGATGGCGAACCTTGCCCTCCAGCAGGTGGGATCTCACGCCGCCCGCTCCTCCACGGCGCCATCGGCGGCGGCGGCATCGGCGGCCGCAGCGGCGACGATCGCGTCGGCTGCCTCGTAGCCTGCACGGCAGCCGTCCTCGTGGAAGCCGTAGCCAAGGTGCGCCCCTGCGTACCAGGTGGAACGCCGACCCTGGATCGCGCCGATGAGCCGCTGGGCCTCCAGCGTCTGGAAGGTGTACAGCGGGTGGCTCCAGTTCCGCTTCAGCAGCACGCTGGCCGGATCGATGCGCCCGGCCGGCGGGTTCATGCTGACGCTGAGCTCCGTTGCGCCGCGCAGCGACTGGAGGCGGTTCATGTGGTACGTCATGGTGAGCGTATCGACGACGGCGGTGCACGATCCCATGTCGATGTTCCAGCTGGCCCACGCGTTGCGGCTCCCCGGCAGCATGCCCGCATCGGTGTGAAGGACGACGCGGTTGTCGGAGTACTCGAACCCCTTCAGGGCGGTGCGCTCGGCCGGATCCGCGTCTCGCAGGAGGCTCAGGGCCGTGTCGGCGTGGGTCGCCATCACGAGGTGGTCGAACCGCTCCGGGATGCCGTGGGTCAGCTCGACCGTGATGCCGGCGTCATCGCGGGTCACGGAGCGGACTGGGTTGCCGGTCGAGACCGCACCCGGGCCAAGGCGGTCCGCGATGGCATTCACGTAGCTCCGGCTGCCCCCGGTGATCGTCCGCCACTGCAGGTTCCGGCCGTAGCCGATGAGCCCGTGGTGGTCCAGGAACCGCAGCAGGTAATCGATCGGGAAGCTGCCGACCTCGTCCGGCGCGGTCGACCACACCGCCGCCGTCAGCGGGATGAGGAAGTGGTTCGCGAACGCGCGCCCGAGCCCACGGTCGTCGAGGTACTCGTCCAGCGTCATCTCCGACGGCCGCGGCGCATCCAGCACGCGGCGGGCGTCGCGGTAGAACCGGAACAGGTCGTTGAGCATGCCGTAGTGGCTCGGTCGGGCCAGCTGCTTCCGCTGAGCGAAGACGCCGCGGAGGCCGCGGGTCGACCACTCCACGCGGCAGGCGGCGCAGGTCACACCCATGCTCATGTCGCTGGCCTGGGTCGGCACCTGAAGCTCCGCGAGCAGCCCGATGAAGCGCGGGTAGGTGACCTCGTTGTAGACGATGAAGCCGATGTCGACGGCGCGCCCATCCGGCAGGTCGATCGTCGTGGCGTGCCCGCCCAGCGTCGGCGCGCTCTCGAAGAGGCGGACGCGATGGCCGGCGGCGTGGAGTGCGTGAGCGGCCGTCAGCCCGGAGATTCCCGCTCCGACCACGGCCACGGATGGTCGTGGCATGTCGTCCGGGATACGGTCGAGCCGCCGATCCAGATCAACGGTCGGGTCCGCCGCAGTCCGCGCCGGCCGGCCGGTGCTAGCCCGCGCGTGGGACTAGCGGCCAAGAATCGGCTGGGTGTCCCAGCGGCGGAGAACGAACAGCCACGCAGGAGCATCGAGCGCGTCCGCTTGTCCCAGGGGCGATGCACATCGGCTGCGGCGTGGCGGATAGTCCCCGTGGCGGGGTAAGCGACGCCGAATCGGGCGATAAGCCGGGGGCGCCACCATGCCGCATGGCCGTCAGATCTCGGAGCATCGATGGGGCGCGACACGCGTGGGAACGCAATGCGGCCCGCATCGGCGATGAGCTGCGCACCGGCCGTCACATCCTCGGACTCACGCTGCGTGAGCTCTCGGCGGCCACCGGTGTCTCGAAGTCCGAGCTCAGCAGACGCGAGCTCGGGAAGTCGCGGCGATTGACGGGCGAGAAGCTGGCCGTCCACGGGGCCGCGGTCGGGTTGCGACTGTCGATCAGCCTCTGGCCGGCTGGCGGCGGAGTTCGCGATGCGGCCCAGGCTCGATACATCGCGGCATTCGTGTCACGCGTCGGGCGGTTGTGGCGAGTCAGGCTGGAGGCGGCAGTGCCCCTGCCCGGCGACCTGCGGGCAGCGGATGTCTTGCTGCAGCGCGGAACGCTCCGGATCGTCGTCGAGGTCATCACCCGATTGGCTGACCTCCAGGCCCAGGTTCGGTCAGCGCAGCACAAGGCGCGCGACCTCGATGCGACGAGGCTCATCGTTGTCGTCGCCGCAACGCACGCGAACCGCAATGCGCTGGCATCGACCCGCGGCGCGCTGGTGGACGCGTTCGACCTCGATAGTCGCCGGGTGCTGGCCGAGCTGGCCGCGGGCCGTGACCCGGGCCGCGACGCGATCGTCGTGCTCACCGCGTGATGGTTCGCGCCTGGTATTACTCCGCCGATGGGACTAGCGGCCACGAATCGGCTGGTTGTCCCAGCTGCGGGGACGAACCGTCACGCAGGTCCCGCGATCGTCGCCGCCTGTCCCACCACCGGCGTAAAGCGGCCACGACGTGGCCGATAGTCCCCACAGCGGAGCAACGCGGCGCCTTGGGCCGGCTCCCGGTTCGGTCGCCCCTCAGCCCCGGATGGCGTCGATGACCCGCCTGGCCATTCCAGGCTTCGTCCCCGCCTCCCGGCCAGCTCCGTCGATGGCCCGCTCACCGCCCTCACCTGGCGCGGGAGCGCGCCCGCCACGCAGCAGGTCGCGCTCGACCTGGAGTCGCTGCCGGTAGAGCACCTCCCACTCCTCGTACGGGACGGTCAGCGTCGCGAGCCGCTCGTCCAGGTCCGTCAGCTTCGCCTTGGCAGCCTCCGGGTCAGGGGCCGCGCGCGACTCCGCGTCGGTCCGGCCGTCGTCCGGGTTGCGCAGCGCGCCGATCGCATCCTCGATCTCCTGCGACTCCTTGCTCGAGGTCAGGTACGCCTTCGTGACCGTCAACCGGTCCGCCAGCGCCGCCCGAGCGCGGGCAACGCCCTCCTTCGACCCGACCATCGCGACGTCAGACGGATGGATCGTCACCTCGAGCGCCTTGGCCTTGAGCATCACCAGGCGGTCAGGGACGTATCGGCGCACGCTCTCGCCGCCGACCAGCGCCAGGAGTCGCGACGGGGCCTCCAGCACCCGGGGGGCCCGGACGCGCTCCAGCTCCAGCCCGGCTGCGTCCACCGCCGCCTCGAGGTCCGCCGCCACACGGTCATAGCCCCCCGGCTTGACGACGATCGGGATGTGCGCGTCCTCCCATCGCTTGATGACCGTCCGCAGCTTGAAGATCGGCGCGACGATCAGCAGGAACAGGATCACGACCGCCAGCACCGCGGAGTACGGGTAGCCGCGAAGCACCTGCACGGCCTTGCCGCCGAAGCCCTCGGGCCGATCCGCGGCGTCCATCAGGAACAGCCCGCCCAGCCCGACCAGCAGCGGCAGGACGATCGCCAGCGCCAGCATCACGAGCCGGATGACGTTCTCGCTGATGAAGTCCGGGGCCGACATGAACGCGATGAGGAATGCGCCTACATCGGGCACGAGCACGCCGATGAGGGTCATGACCCACAAAATGGACCCCAGCGAGACGCCGGCAAGCAGGAGCTGCTTGGACTGCGGCACTCGACCGAAGAGGAGGACGGTGGCCCAGCCGAACGCCGTCTGCACGATGCGCCCGACCTGCCTGCCGATGAAGGCGATGAGGGGAGCGAAGATTGCCACGGCCCGCGTTCAGGCAGGTGCTGTGCCAACACCCCGGCCGGTTCGCCGTCGCGGCGGTGTTACCCAGAGACCGGTGACCGGGACGAGAACGACGAAATCCTCCTGTCCCTGGCCCTCCGCCGTTGACGGGCCGGCCGCGTCAGGCGACGGCGCGGTCCCGGGTGGCGGCGTCGACGAGTTCTTCCATCTGCGCCCAGGTGCGGTCCCACGACATCGTGCCGAGGCGCTCCTCGACGTCGCGTCCCGGCACGGGCGCCGCGAGCGCGTCCCGAACGCCATCGGCGAACGCCTGCGCACCCTCGCCGATGTGCACGGCGCGCAGATCGCCGTACCCTCGAACCACGTCCCGGATCGGCGTGGACACGACCGGCAGACCGGCCGCCAGGTACTCGGGGGTCTTGGTGGGGGAGATGTAGCGCGTGGCCTCCGAGAGTGCGAACGGCATGATGCCGACATCGGCGTTCGCGAAGAAGGCCGGCAGCTCCGCATAGGGCTTCATGCCGACCTGGTGGACGTGCGGCCCGTTTGGCACCTCGGCCGGGTCGATCTTCACGATGGGGCCGAGCAGCACCACCTCGCCGATGCCCGCCTCACCGAGGCGCGCGACCAGCGGCAGGTCCAGCCGCTCGTCGATGACGCCGGCGTACATCAGGCGCGGCCGCGGGATGCCCCGCAGCGCCTCCGGCTCCGGCAGGCCGTCGCGGGCCGTGGCGAAGTGCGCCACGTCCACGGAGCTCGGGAAGGGGTGCGCGTTGGGATGGAGCGCCCGCTTCGCCTCCCAGAGGCTGAATCCGCCGGTGAACACGACGTCGGCGCGCTCCATCAAGGCACGCTCGCGGTCCACGAGCTCGCGCGGCGCATCGCGGAACAGCGAGAGCTCGTCCATGCAGTCGTAGACCAGCGCATCGGCGTCCAGCCCGCATGACAGCGGCTCGGACATCGCGGAGTAGTGCCAGGCGACGAGCCGATCATCGGTCGACCAACTCGCGAGGAACTCGTCGAGCAATCCGGCGACCTGGTCATCGGCCTGCGGCCCGTCGGGCCCGTCCGGGAGCGTCGGCACGGCGACGGTGACGCGC
>JASLBU010000140.1 GCA_030146365.1 Candidatus Limnocylindria bacterium
GTGGCCACCATCTCCGAGATCACCATGAGGATCACCGCCATCGACAGGCTGACTCGCAGGCCCGCGAAAACTCGCGGCGCCGCCGCCGGCAGGGTCACGAGCCGGAGCGTGTCCCACGCTCCCAACCTCAGGGCCCGTGCCGTCTGGCGGTGCCCGGCCTCGACGCCGGCCACGCCATCTGCCGTGTTGAGCAGCACGGGCCACACGGCGCCGAACGCGATGGCGGCGACCTTCATGCCGTCGCCGATGCCGAGCAGCACGATGAACACTGGGAGCAGCACCGGCGGCGGCAGGGCGCGGAGGAATGCCAGGGCCAGCCCCGCGAACTCCCGAGCCGAGGTGGACAGGCCGAGCAGCGTGCCGGCCGTGACGCCGGCAAGCACGGCGATGGCCCAGCCCGCCAGCAGGCGTGCGACGCTCGGTGCCACGCTGGCCGTCCACGCGTCCGCGTCGGTCAGCCACCGCTCCCACGTGTGGCCGGCGACTGCGCCGAACGTCGGCCAGCTCACCGGGTCGTCGACGAGGACGGTGACCAGCTGCCACGCCAGCGCCAATCCGGCCAGCACGCTCAGCCGGTGCGCCGCGGTTCGGAGCGCGCCCATGAGCGCTGGGGTTCGTGAAGGCGGAGGGCCTGCGACGAACGTCGTCATGTCACCGCCCGGTGCTGCTCGTGCCACCCGATCAGCCGCCGCTCGCCCGCTGCGAGCAGCGCGGTCAGCGCGAGACCGAGAAGCCCGCTGATCACGATGCCGCCGAACAGGAGGTCGCGCCGCACGCCGGCTTGGGAGTTCGCAAGCATCCACACGCCGATGCCGTTCGATCCGCCCGCGATGAGCTCGGCGCTGACGGCGACGATCAGTGCGATCGGCGCCGCGATGCGGAGGCCGGTCACGATGTACGGCGAGGCTGCCGGCAGCGCGACCCGCCAGAGGACCGCCCGGGGCCGCAGACCGAAGACTCGCGCCGTCTCGCGCGCGAGCGGATCCACGTCGCGCATCCCGTAGATGGTATTGAGCAGAATCGGCCAGCCGCAGGCGTAGGCGATGAGGACGATCTTCATGTCAAGCCCGCGGCCGAGCACCAGCACGACCGCCGGGATGAGCGCGACCGACGGGATCGGGCGGAGCAGCTCGATCGCGGCAACCGCCGCTCGATAGGTGGGCCGAGACGACCCGAGCAGGATGCCGACGGGTACCGCGAAGAGGGCCGCGACCGCGAGCCCGGCAACCCATGCTGTCAGCGTGCCGGCCAGGTGACCGAGGAAGACCGTGTCGACCAGCAGGCGGCCGGCCGCCATCAGCATGCTCGAGGCGGGTGGCAGCGAGCTCGGGTCGACGATCTCCAGACGGCTCAGCAGCTCGCCGGTCGCGGCAAGCACCCCGAGGCCGGCCGCCCCCCGAGCGGTTGCGCGTCGGCGGTGGACGGCGCGCATGCGGCCGGTCAGTGACCGGGCACCACGAGCTCGCCGACCTCGAGCCGCGCCTCGAGGAGGCCGAACTCGAGGAGGTAGTCGTGGACCCGACCGAGGTCCGCCGGGTCCAGACGAGCGCGGAACTCCGGCAGGGCGATCTGATCTGTCAGCTGTGGTTCCAGGTTGGTGAACTCCGGAGCGACCCGGGTAACCAGGCCAGGATCGTCGTGGATGAGCTCGACCGCCGCTTCGAGCGCCCGTCGGAACGCGGCGACGGTGTTCGGGTTCGTCTCGGTGAACGCGGCCGAGGACTGATAGCCGGCCACCGGAAAGCGCTCCATGTCGCCGACGTACGAGTCGACGACGAGGACCGCCCCCACCTGCTCGCGGGCGAGGGTGGCGACCGGCTCGCTGGCCCAGATGACGTCGACATCGCCCCGTTCCAGCGCTGCGGTCATGTCCGGGAATCCGATCTCGACGAGCTCCGCCGCATCTCCGTCGAGGCCAGCGTGGACGAGCGCGGACCGCACCGCCAGCTCGCCCAGGTTCCCGAGCGTGTTGACCGCCACCCGCTTCCCGGCCATGGCGGCGGGATTGCCCTCGAGGCCGGAGCCCGGCATGGCGAGCAGCTGGGTGAATCCGGGCCGCGCGACCGTGCCGTTTGCCACCGCCCGGAGCTCCAGGCCCTGCTGGTTGGCGATGAGGAACGAGGGCCACGCGCCATATGCGACGTCGAGATCGCCGCCGACCAGGGCCGGGATGGCGGCGGCGCCACCGGCGACGACCTCGACGCTGACCGTCAGTCCCTCGGCGGCGAACAGGCCCTCGTCGATGGCGATATGGATTGGCGCGACGTCGACGATCGGCAGGGTTCCCACGGTGAGCTCCGCCACCTCCGGAGCGCCATCGGAGCGGGCCGGCACGGAGGGCGTCGCGCACGCCGCGGAAAGTCCCGCCAATGCGACGAGTGTCGCGATGGACGTGGCGTGCCGGCGGGCTCGGGCGAGGGGCATCGGACCTCCGCTGATCATGGGTGTGCCTGCGGGGCATCGCGGCGGCATGGCGACGATACGCGCTCCGCCGGGGTGCGTCAGGGCGGGGCCGGGTCGTCAGGCGGCCGAAACGGCGAGCGGATCGTGCCTGGGCACCAGGAACGCGGCGGCACCGGCGGCGAGGATCGAGCCGCCGACGCCCAGAACGGCGATCGCCGTCTCGACCGAACGATCGGCCAGCAGGCCCGCGACGCCCGCCCCGACCGGCATGCCGACGTAGTTGAACGCCATCGAGACCGCGAATGCTCGCCCCATCCATGCCGGATCCGTCCGACGCTGCCGCACGGTGAAGAGGGCGATGTCCATCGGTCCGACGAGGACGCCCACGAGCAGCATCTCGAGCATCAGCAACCCCAGCCCGACGGGCACCGACGCCTGTCCGGCCGCGAGCAGCAGCAACGCGACCACCGGCACCAGCGCGACCATCGGCCAGACGAGCAGCGACCATTCCCGGCCGCGGGTGCTCATCCGCCCGAACGCGAACGCGGAGATCACGCCGGAAACGCCAGAGGCGGCGAACACGATGCCGACCACCGCCTCGGACAGCCCGAAGCGTCCGATCACGATCAGCGGGATCACGATGCTCGTCATCCCGTGCGCCAGGTTGCTGAGCGTGATGGCGAAGCCCAGTCCCCGCAGCGTCGGGTTGCGCCAGGTGTACCGGAGGCCGGCCCACGCGTCGGCGAGGACGCGACCGGTCGAGGCCGTGGGCGCCACCGGCTCCGGCACGCCGACCAGGATGGTGGCCGCGATGCCGAAGGAGGCGCCGATCAGCACCAAGGCCGTGGCACCGCCGAACACCGCCACCAGGACCGCGGCGATCGGCGGGCCCAAAATCGTGGCGACCACGTACCCGTTCGAGTCCACGGCGTTCACCCGTTCCCACAGCGGCTCCGGCACGAGGATCGGGAACAGGGACCGCAGGCCGACGTGGCTCAGGATGCTCGTCAGCGAGCCGATGACCGCGATCAGCAGGAGGATCGGCCCGGGCAGCAGGTCCAGCAGCGCGAGCATCCCCACCACGCCCATGGCGACCAGCGCGACCACGTAGTCGAGCAGCACCAGCCGGATGCGACCGTGCCGATCGAGGAGCGCTCCGGCGATCGGGCTGATGAGAAGTCCCGGAAAGACGCTGGCGAAGGTGACGAAGCCGGTGAAGGCGGGGGAGCCGTATCGGTCCAGGGTGAACAGCACCAGCGCCACGCCCACCATCGACTGCGCGATCCGCGCGATCTGCATGCTGAGCAGCACGCGCCCCAGCGTGGGCACGCGTAGCAGGGCACGGTAGGACCGATCGGTCGGGCTCACGGGACGCCGATTCTAGCGCCGATGCGACGCGTGCCCTCCGGGGCTGCCGCCCTGGCTCAGCAGCAGCCACCGCCTCCGCAGCAGCCGCCAGCGGCGGCCAGCGGAAGCTCCGGACGGACGGGCGCCGCCCATGGCGCAGCGTCGGCCGGCTTCGTGGCACGGACGATGACGCTGTGCAGGCCGTCCGCGACCTGGTGGGTGGGGGAGAGCGTGACATCGGCAAGGCCCACGTCCCGGAGGCCCGAGGCGAACTCGGTGAACGACAGCGCCCCGGCGATGCAGCCGACGTACGAGCCGCGCTCGGCGCGCTGGTCCGGTGTGAGCGAGTCGTCCGCCACGATGTCGGTGATCCCGATGCGGCCGCCCGGCTTCAGTACCCGGCCGATCTCTCGGAAGACGGCCGGCTTGTCGGCGGCGAGGTTGATCACGCAGTTGCTGATCACGACGTCGACCGAATCCGCGGGCAGCGGCACCGATTCGATGGTTCCCTTCAGGAACTCGACGTTCGTCGCACCGGCTTCGGCAGCGTTCCGTTGGGCCAGCGCGAGCATCTCGTCCGTCATGTCGAGCCCGATCGCGCGGCCGGTGGGTCCCACGCGCTTCGCCGACAGCAGGACGTCGATCCCGCCGCCCGATCCGAGGTCGAGGACGCGCTCTCCCTCATGCAGCTCGGCGACGGCGGTCGGGTTTCCACATCCGAGCGAGGCAAGCACGGCCGCGTTTGGCAGGTCGGCCTGCTCCAGCGCGCTGTACAGACCGGCGCCGATGCCCTCGTCGGGTCCACAGCAGGCACCGCTGCCCTTCGCCGCCTGGGTGGCCGCCGCGGCGTATCGCTCGCGCACCAGCTCGTGGATCGATTCGGTCATTCGCGGCTGCGCTCCTACGCGATCTGGACGAGATTGCCGAAGCTCGCGCCGAGCTCCGCCCATCGGCGGGCGAAGTTCGGCGAGAGGGAATAGACGATGTTCGTGCCCTGCCGCTCGCTGACGACCACGCCGGCCTCACGCAGGACTTTCAGGTGGTGGCTGATGGTGGGCTGGCTGACCGAGCAGCACTCGCTGAAGTCACACGCGCACACGTCGCTCGCCGCGGCGAGCTGGCGGACGAACGACAGTCGCACCGGGTCGGCGAGCGCAGCGAGGAAGGCGATGTCCGGGTCGGTGCTGCGCGCGGCTCGGCTCAGGCCGGCCGGCACGGCGTGCGTGCCTGTTGTATCAGGATCAGCCCGAGCAGCGTGCGGCGGCACGTCGCGAGCAGGCTGTTCTGGCGGCGCCGGGCCGCGCGACGCTCCAGGTCGGCGTGCCGGTCGTGGGAGAGCATCTCCATGCGTGAGTCCATGTGTCCTTCATTCCTCTGTGTGTTGCCCCGAGCCTACCTCCTGTATTGATGTACGTCAATATTGGGGATGGTCGATGCGTAGCCAGCCGTGGCCGGGGGGACATGGGCTGTGGGCTAGCCCTCCGTGTCGGCGTAGACGCGGGGAAGGCCGGCGCGCAGCTCCCCTGGCACGTTGCGCGCGTCGCCGCCGCTGACGGTCGTATTCGGCCCGCTGTCCTCGACGGCGACGGGCGGCCGCTCGCTGGAGGAGCGTTGGACCGTGTGCACCACTTCGCGGACGCGGTAGGTTCGGCGTGATCCCTCCTCGGCGATGTACTCGATCCGCTCACCGACGCGAGGCAGCGGGGCGGCGTGCTCGAGGTCCGCGGACCAGCCCTCGGGCTCCACGATCAGCGTCCACGGCATCCCCGTGGGCGGTCCGCCGCCTTCCTCGACCCCGACAGGTTCCTGATCCCCGCTCATCCTGGTGCCTCACTGCGTCTTTGGTCGTCCGGCACATTGTGAACGGTGCCGCACAAGTTGAACGCCGCGCCACGCGGGCTGCCATGATCGCGATCACGATGCCGATGCCGGACGACGAGGCAGCCCGAGCCAAGCGTGACCGCTGGTGGCGGTCGGCGTTCCTCATGCTCGCGACGATCTACGTCGCGCTCCTGCTCGGCGGCCTCCTGCTCCGCCTGTTCGAAGGCTTCACGCAGATCGTGCTCATCCTGTTCCTGGCATGGCTGCTGGCGTTCGTCCTCTCGCCGGTGGTGACCTGGACCACGGAACGGACCCGACTGGGGCGCGGCCCGGTCATCGGCATCGTCTACGCGGCCACGCTGATCGGCAGCGGCTTCCTGCTGTTCTACGCGGTGTCCGCCATGGGCTCCACCGTGGCGGAGATGACCGCTGATTACCCGCTGACCAAGGCGCGGATCGAGGGAACGCTCCGCGGCTGGGAGGAGGCCGTCGCCTTCGGTAGGTTCAACCCCAACCTCGTGGAGCTGTACCGGGACGTCGAGCAGGCGGTCTCGGCCACGTCACAGAGTGTCATCGGGGACGTGCCGGAGGTGACCGTCGCAATCCTCGGCGCATTGGTGATCGTCACGATCCTGAGCCTGTACATGCTGGCCGACAGCGCCGGAATCCTGGCGAAGTTCGAGCGCGTGGTGCCGCGCCGCTACGCGGATGAGTTCGAGATCCTCGTGCGGAACGTGTCGAGGGCGTTCGGGGGATTCCTGCGCGCCCAGGTTGTCCTGGCCGCCATCCAGACGTTCCTCACCGTGGCGGTCGTCATCCTTTGCGACCTGCCGTACGGCTTCCTCATCGGCGCGACGTCGGCGCTCGCGATGCTGGTTCCGTTCTTCGGTCCTCCGCTGGCCCTCGTGCCGCCGATCCTCGGCGTCGCGATCTACAACCCGGACTGGCTCCTCGTGGTCGCGCCCCTGCTTCTGATCGTCCAGACAGTCCTCGTCAACTATCTGCAACCGCGCCTGATGCGCGAGGCGCTCGGCATGCACCCGATCCTCGTGCTTGTCGGCCTGCTGGTGGGCGCCCAGGTGGCCGGCCTCTGGGGTGCGTTGTTCGGCATCCCGGTCATCGCGGTGCTCAACGTCTTCTTCAACTACGTCATCAACCTGCGCACCATCGACGAGACTCCGGAGTCCGAGGTCGAAGACGTGCTGGAGGAGGTCCGGCACGACGTTCCGGACGCCACGCCCGAGGAGGTTGCCGCCATCGCGGCCAACCGGGTGGAGGATGAGATCCAGGAGCGCGACGATGTAACGGGGGGTACGGGCGCCTCTGATGACCTGCGGGCTGCGGCCGGGGATCTGCGCGCGGCCGCCGGGGAGCAGCGGTCCGCTGCGAGTGGGATCGAGGCATCCACCGAGGACCTGCGGGGAGTGGTCGACGACCTCCGCAACCCCGAGCCGGAGCGTCCCTAGTCCTCGCCGCCACCGGCGACGCTGCCGCCGTCCTCCCGGTGCAGACGGCACGTCCGCTGAACCAGTGCGTTGAGCTCTTCCGGCGAGAACGGCTTGTCGCGTGCCGGTGAGACGAACGAGAGGATCTTGTCGCCGGTCAGGACGACGACGGGGACGCTGCTCAGCTGCGGATCGCGCGAGATCTCCCGCTCGAGCTCGAACCCGTCCATGCGCGGCATCCGGACGTCGGTGAGAATCACGCAGGGCACCGAGCCGGAGCGCAGGCGCTTGAGCGCGTCGGGTCCGCTGGCGGCCACGGCCACGCGGTGACCGGTTTCGCCCAGCACGTCGCGAAACAGGTCCCGGACCGTCCGCTCGTCGTCCACGACGAGCACCGAATGCACTCGCGTCACTTCCGTCCTCGCTGGTGAGGCGACGACCTGCAGGTCCGGTGCCCATGAGCGATGCGCCGATGGTCCGGTCCCACAGGGACGTGGCCGTCCATCAGTCATGGGACCCGACCCGGACGAGTCGGCTACTGACCGCGCTCCGGGCGGTGCCTAGGGTGGATGCCAGGCGGCACTCCGCCCCGCACTGCACCAGATCCCATCGGAGCTCAACGCATGACGGACTCGGCCAAGCACCAGCGCCCGCGACGAATCATGACCCGCACGCTCGGCTTCGGGCTGAGCGCGCTCATCGCCGCCGGGGCGCTGGCATGGACGCCGGCCGAGGCGACCGGCTGGAACCAGGGTTCGGCCGAGGCGACGCTGTGGCAGCTGCTCAACGGAGCGCGGGTGAACAACGGGCTTGCGCCGCTTCAGTCCCACGGCACGCTCGTGAGCCTGGCGCGGTGGCGGAGCTCCGACATGCTGGCCAAGAACTACTTCAGCCACACCATCGCCGGCTGCGGCTGCCTGGTCTACCCGTACTACGACGGCAACGGGTTGAGCTACGACTGGGCAGGCGAGAACATCGGCTGGAACTCGGGCCTCGACGACTCCTACTCCCCGGTCCGCGTCCACGAGAAGTTCATGACCTCGCCCAGCCACCGCGTGAACGTCCTCGATGGCCGATTCACCCACGGCGGTGTCGGAGCCGCGGCAGCCGACAACCAGATGTTCCAGGGCTACGTGCAGAACACGCGGATGTACACCGAGCTGTTCATGCAGGCTCGTGCGGCTGCCCCGCCGCCGGCCCCGGCGCCGGCACCTGCCCCGCCCCCACCCCCGAGCAGTGGTGGCGGCTCTAGCGGAGGCTGGACCGCCCCCGCCGCACCGGCACCGGCCCCTGCCGCACCCGCACCTGCCCCCGCCGCCCAGGCACCCGCCGCAAAGGCACCGGCCGCCCCGGCGCCGGCCGCTCCGCGTGCCCGGCCAAAGGCGAAGCCCAAGCCCATGGTCGTGGCCGTCGCCACCCCGAGCCGGCCGGTCTCGGCCGCGGGGATGGATGGCATTTCCGAGCGCGTGGCCGCCGCATCCCGGTCTGCCATGGCCGCGCGCATCACGATCGACGAGCTCATGGCGCGCGATGCGAGTCGGGCACCGGCCTCACTGACCGTTGCAAAGGCGCCGGCCGCCGTGACCGCACGGGCCGACATGCAGGTCCGTGCCGCTTCGCAGCCGCCGGCCGACCTCGTGGAGTCCGTCGTGGGTGCCCTGCTCGGGTTCCTCTTCGGCTGACCCGTAATCGTCGGGCTGAGACGGGCGGTCACCCGCGACCGCCCGTCGGCCATGTCCGGGTCCGGACCGGCCGTCGGACCGTCCCGCACGACGTAGACTGCGGCGCATGACCGGCATCCTCGAAGCCCGCGACCTGGTCAAGCGCTATCCGCTCGGCGAAGGTCACGTGGAGGCGCTGCGCGGTGTCACCTTCACCGTGGAGCGCGGCGAGTTCGTCGCGATCATGGGCACCTCGGGCTCGGGGAAGTCCACCCTCCTCCACCTGCTCGGCGGCCTGGACCTGCCGACGTCGGGTGAGGTCATCATCGACGGCATCGGCATCTCCGGCCTGGCGGAGGAGGAGCGGACGCTGACCCGCCGGGCGAAGACGGGATTCGTGTTCCAGTTCTTCAACCTCATCCCGCTGCTCAGCGTGGCGGAGAACGTGGCGCTGCCCTTCCTCATCGCCGGCGAGCCGGCCACCCGTCACCGGGCACGGATCGACGAGCTGCTCGCCCTGGTCGGCCTCGCGGACAAGGCGCAGCATCGGCCGGATCAGCTGTCGGCGGGAGAGCAGCAGCGAGTTGCGCTTGCCCGGGCGTTGGCAACGGAGCCGGCGATCCTGCTGGCCGACGAGCCGACCGGCAACCTCGACTACACGACCGGCGCGGAGATCCTCGACCTGCTGTGGGACTCCGCCGAGCGGCTCAAGCAGACGATCGTGCTCGTCACCCACGACGCCCGGGCGGCCGCATACGCAGACCGCGTGCTGGTCGTGCGCGACGGAGCCATCCTGGACGACATCACGCTCGGCCGCCGCGCAGACCATGAGGCCCGCCGGCTGATCGCCCGGCTCGCCGAGCTGGGCCTCTAGGAACCGATGCGGCTCGGCGCAATCGCCTGGCGGAGCCTGCTCGCGCGCCCGCTGCGGACCGCGCTGGCCACGGTGGGGGTGGCGCTCGGCGTGGCCGTGCTGACGGCCACGATCGTCACCGGCTCGTCGTCGCAGCAGGCCTTGCGCAGCGCGACAGCCGACCTGCTCGGCAGCGCCGATGTTCGCCTGCGGGCGTTCGAGGACGCCGGCTTCCAGCCTCGGACCCTCCAGGAGCTGCGGTCCATGCCGGAGGTCGCCGTCGCCGCACCGGTCTCCGAGCGCCAGCTTCTGGTGTCGACCGCCCCCGGCACGGGGGAGCAGGTGTTCACCCTGCTCGTGGTGGGCATCGACCCGGACGTGGATGCTGAGATCCGCCAGCCGCGCGTCGATTCCGGCGTTGCGCTGGACGCGACGGCCACGACCGAGGCACTGGTGCCGGGTTCGTGGGCACGCCGCAACGGCCTCGATGTCGGTGACGAGCTGCTGCTGGGGGGGCGGCGCGAGGGCATGGGACCGCTGCGGATCGTCGGCCTGCTGGAGGACACCGGTATCGCCGCGCTCAACGGCGGGGATGTGCTGCTGATGGCGCGCGGCACGCTGGACGAGGCGTTCGAGGTGCCGGCCCCGATCCGATCCATCGACCTCGACCTCCTCGGAGACGACGTGGATGCGGCCCTGGCGGCCGTCCTCGCGACCCTCGACGAGCCGTACGTGCTGGAAACCCCGGATGCGGCGGCCGCCCGCCTGGGATCAGCGCAGGCAAGCTTCGTGGGGGTCGCCTTCTTGTTCGGGCTGGTGTCACTCGTGGTGGCCGCGTTCCTTGTCGGCAACACGATGGCGATGACGGTCTCGGAGCGCACCCGCGAGCTCGGGCTGCTGCGCGCCGCCGGCACGACCTCGCGGCAGGTGCTCGGCATCGTGATTCGCCAGGCGGCCGCGCTCGGCGTGGTGGGCAGCGTGCTCGGCGTGGCGTTCGGGATCGTGCTGGCGGGAGCCATCACCGGCTTCCTGGCCTCGACTCGCGCCGTGCTCGTGTCCGGCCTCTCGCTTCCCCTCGGCGGACTCGTCGTCGCCTTCCTCGTGGGCATCGGGATCACCATGGCGGGGGCCTTGGTCCCGGCCGTGCGCGCCGCGCGCCTCGCGCCACTCCAGGCACTGCGTCCAGCCCAAGGCACCGGCAGAGCCGGACTCGCGGATCGGCTGAGGCCGATCGTCATCGGCGAGCTGGCCGTGGTGCTCGTCGGCTTGGTGGCGACGGTCGTCATGGGCGTCGACACGCCGGTGCTGCCGCTCGTCCTCGCGCTGGGTCTGCTCGTGGGGGGCGCGGTGGCGGCCACATTCGTCCTCGAGCCGCTCGGCCACATCGTCGGCCGCCCGTTCGAGTGGTTCTTCGGCGCGCAGGGCATGCTCGGCCGGGCGAATCTCGGACGAGACCGCGCGCGAACCGGCCTCACCGTCGGCGCCATGATGATCGCGCTGGCGGCCGTCGTGGCGCTCGGCACGGTGGCCGAGTCAGCGCGGGCGGGCACCGAGCGCTGGGTCGCCTCGATCCTGCCCGGCGGTCACGCCATCCGCGCGGGCATCCCGCTCGAGATCGAGACGTTCCGGCCGACCATCGACGCGACCCCTGGGCTGCAGGTGGCCAGTCCGGTGTACGAGATCCCGGTCGCCCGCGCCGACGGCGGGACCCAGGTCGAGACTGCACTGGCCGGCATCGACCCCAGCGTCTTTCAGGACCAGGGCGCGCTCCTCGTCTCGGGCGTGGATCGAGCCGATGCCTTTGCGGCCCTCCGCCAGGGTGGCGCCGTGCTCGTGCCGCGCGCCCTCGCCGCGCAGGAGGACATCGAGGTCGGAGATTCCCTCGCGCTCGGCGCGCCGGGCACGGAGCCCCAGGACTTCATCGTCGCAGGGCTGCTGGATTACACGCTCCCGGCGCGGACCGCGGAGGGCGCGCTGATGATCAGCGCGGCGGACGCCAGGGATCGCTTCGGTGCCACCTCGGCGGCGCTGTGGGTCATGGTGCCCTCGCCGGACACGCCCGCGACGGCGTTCACCCAGGCGGTGCGTCAGACTGCCGCGTCGCTGGCGGCCCAGCCGCTCACCGCACGCGACCTGGCGGGCGAGCTCAGCCGTTCGCTCGACACGCTGATCGGGCTCTTCGACGTCCTCGCGCTGATCGCCGTGGTGATCGGTGCCCTGGGCATCGTGAACACGCTCGGCATCGGTATCAGCGAGCGCGTGCGCGAGATCGCGATCCTTCGCTCGCACGGCATGACCGTCGGGCAGGTGCAGTCGATGGTCGTCACGGAGGCGGCGATCATGGGAGCGGTGGCCGGGGTGCTCGCCATCGTGACCGGGATCATCGTTGCCGCCACGCTGGTCGGCAGCGGGGCGTCATCCGAGTTGGCCGCCGGGGTGAGACTCCCATGGGCCCTGCTGCTGGCCGTGCTGCTGGTCGGCACCGGTGTCGCGGCACTGGCGGGCCTCTATCCCGCGCGGGTGGCGGCGTCGCTGCCGATCGTCCGGAGCCTCAAGCACTTCGAGTAGGAGGACCGATGCCCACCAGGTTCTGGGAAGCGAAGGCCGGCCGCGCGTTCGTCGGGCGGCTGGCCGCCGGAAGCGATCTCGTGGACGAGATCGAGCGGCACTGCGCCGAGCAGGGAGTCACCGCGGCGCAGGTGACCGTCGTCGGCGCCGTGCGGCGCGCCCGCTATGCCTACTACGAGCAGGACGACCACCGGTATCGCGAACTGGAGAGCGACCACCATCACGAGATCGTCGGCTTCACCGGCAACATCTCGCTGCGCGAGGACCGCCCGTTCCTCCATGCGCACGCCACCTTCGCCGATGCGGCAGGCGCGACGGTGGGCGGGCACCTCCTGCGTGGCATCGAAGTATTCGCCGCCGAGGTCATGATCCGCGAGCTCGCGGGGGTGGCGCTGGTCCGGATGCCCGACGAGGAGACCGGCCTCGCCCTGTGGTGACGGCCACGATCACTGGTCGGCGGCGAGTGCACGCAGGACGGCCTGCGCGCTGGTGCGGGGGATTGGTATTCGCGCCGATGCGTTCACCCACACCGTAGCGGGGGCCGGGTCGTCTGTGGCGGCAGGCTGCGGGTCCGACAGCACGTAGACCGCCCCAAGCCGAAGGAAACGCTCGTAGAAGGGGCGCGTTCCGCCCATGCCGCGGTCCACGAAGAACGCCTCGTCCTTCGCGTCCGCGTGCGCGCGAAGGAGCTTCGCCGCGGCCGCCACGTCGACGTCGCCCGCAATTACGTCGCCCGCACGTACGTCGCCAACCGACAAGAGGAGGGCATTCGGGACGCTCGGCGGCAGCTGGCGGAGCTTCGCGAGGATGGACGCCGCGGCACCGGCCACGTCCGCCCGTCGGCGCAGCCGCGTCACCTCCAGGTTGAGCCGGTGCGTTGCCCGGTGGGTGAGGGTGAAGTCAGGCCCGCCGCGCTGGGACCCGTACGCCTCGAAGCCGAGCTCGATCCCACGGTCGGCGAGCAGCAGTCGGGCGACCCGCAGCTCCGCGCGAAGGTCCAGCAGTGCCTCGTCGTCGCGTGCCGCGCGAACCTTCTTGCGGATCTTGTCTCGGTGCTGCTCGGTGAATGTGCGGAACCGGGGGAGTGATGTGAGCCAGCCCGCCACCTCGGCGCCCATCGCGCTGTCCCGGTCCCCGTCGAACAGGTATGCGGTCAACTGCTCGATGGAGTGTCGGCTGCCGATCCGATGGGACATGACCGCGGAAGGGTAGGCACGGGGGCGGTGAGCAGCAAGCGGTGGTCCCATCGGAGCTTCAGTCGCGTACGTTCGTCCTGTCCGGCGAGGATCGACGTCCGAATACCCTGCCGGCATGCCACAAAGTGAGCGCCGCGTTCTTGGCTGGGCGGTCGTCGGACTGCTGAGCTCCTCCCTTGCGGTCGGCCTCGCGTTCGGGCCGGCCGCCGCCTCCCTGCACGCTGTGGCGGCCGGCTTCGCGGTGTGGGCGGGGAGGGCCGCGCACGCCGCCGGGATTCGCCAGCGTGTCGCCGCACTGACCGCGGCGACCGCGGGGATCGTCGAGGCACGCGACCGGCAGATGCCTGAGGCTGCGACCTTCGGGCCACTCGCCTCGGTCGCGACGGGCATCGGCGGGCTTCAGGAGCGCCTGGCGACGGCCGTGGAGGCTGCGACCACCGACCGGCTCACTCACGTGGCGAACCGTCCGATGCTGCTCGCGACCCTCTACGAGGAGGTGGAGCGGGCGGCCCGATACGGACGTCCGCTGACCGTGGCCTTCATCGACCTGGACCTTTTCAAGCCGATCAACGACACCTACGGTCACGAGGCGGGAGACGTCGTCCTCGCTGGCGTGGCGGCGGTGCTGCGCCAGAGCATCCGCCGCAGCGACGTCGTCGGGCGCTATGGCGGCGAGGAGTTCGTCATCGTCTTTCCGGAGACCACCGTGGACGAGGCGACCGCCGTGGCGGAGAAGCTGCGCATCCTCGTCTCGAAGCAGCGCTTCACCGTGGGAGCGGACGAGGGCATCGCGGTCACCGTGTCCATCGGCCTCGCGGGCGGACATGGCCAGCCGCTGCGCGTGGACGACCTGCTGCGGGATGCCGATGCCGCCATGTACGCCGCTAAATCGCTCGGACGCAACCAGACCTACGTCTTCGCCGAGGTCGACGACGATAGCGCACGCATCCCTCGTGCCCCGATATCGAAGGCGGCGCGAGCAGCCGCCGTGGAGGTCGCCGAGCGGGGGCGCCAGGCGGCGGAGGCCGCGCTGGCGTCGGTGATCATGCCGCTGCCCCATTATCGCGGCCGCCCGTCGTCGCTCATCGCGACAATCGCCATCGAGCTCGCACGCAGGCTGGAGCTGCCAGACGCCGAGGTGGAGCGAGTCCGCGTCGCGTCGCTCCTCCACGACATCGGCAAAGTGGGCGTTCCGGACGAGATTCTCGAGAAGCCCGGACCGCTGTCCCCGGACGAGTGGCAATCGGTGGTGCAGCATCCGCGCATCGGCCAGGAGATCCTCAACCGGGTCGCCGCCGTGAAGGACGCGGCAGCCATCATCCTGCACCACCACGAGCGATTCTCGGGTCACGGGTATCCGCACGGCCTGCGCGGCTCGGACATTCCGCTGGGCGCCCGCATCGTCGCGATCGCCGATGCGTATGAGGCGATGCTGAGCGACCGCCCCTACCGTGATGCCATCGGGCACGAAGCCGCCGTGGCGGAGCTGCGGGCGCAGGCAGGGACGCAGTTCGATCCCGACCTGGTCGAGGTGTTCTGCACGATGTTCGCGGAGAATCCTCCGGTGGCAGACCCGAGTGTGCTCATCACTCCGGTGACCCGCAACGGCAATACCGCCCGCGCCCATCCTTCGCCGATACGTCGGTCGGCGAGCGCGGGCTGAAGCCCGTGGTCGACCGCGGGTTCGCTGGCCTTCGCGACTGGCTCGCCGGCGACGCTGCGCCAGAACGAGTGGAGCCGGCCGCCCCGGACGCCGGCGAGCCGCGCGGTGCACGGGAAATCGAGTTCGCGGCGTACACGGAGGACTGCCGGCTCTTCGGGTTTCTCCAGCTCGCCGATGAACGCCTCTCCGATGCGCTGAACGAGCGCGACGAGCTGCATCTCGAGTCCGTCCTGCTCGTGGCGCTCGAGGACAACCGGGCCGTCGAGATGCGGGAGCTGACGGTCGCACGCGACGAGCTCATCGCCGTACGGGCCTCGGGCCCCCGCGGCAACGCGGCTCGGCGGATCCGCACCCGCCCGTCGCCCGTGGCCGTGAAGGCCGGTCCCTACGTCGCACGGGGGTACGTTCACGGTCCGCCGGGCGGTGATCCGCTGCGGCGATTCCGGACGCAGCGACCCATGGTCCCCCTGACGGAGGCATGGATCGAATACGACGCCGGAGGCAGTGCCCACCGAGCCCGCGTTGGGCCGCTCGTGGTGAATGCCGCGTTCGTGGACTGGGTCGAGCGCGTGAACGAGACGGAGGTGCGGGTCGACCTGCCGGTCGAGATGCGGCTCGACCCCCGCGCCAAGGACATGACCGGCAACGTCCGCATCGTCGGCCCGGCCGATCCCGAGGACGGTTGAGGACCGGAGCCCGACTGAGGTGGTGGCGCTGCGCCGGGCGCTAGTCGCGCCCGCCGGCAGGTGGCGCATCCGCGGCCATCCTGGCGGCCAACTCCGTGCGCGAGCGAATGCCGAGCTTGCGGTACACGCTCGTCAGGTGCACTTCCACGGTCCGGGTGGTGACGAAGAGCAGCGATGCCGCCTCCCTGTTCGTCGCACCGCCTGCAACGGCTCTCGCCACTCGATGCTCGGCGGCCGTCAGACTTCGCCCGTCTCCGCGCTGGGCCGCTCCGCTCCTCGCCCGGGTCATGCGACGAAGCTTTGCGGACCACGCCGCGGCGCCGAGCTGGTCGAACATCGTCTGGGCGGCAAGGAGGGACGCAAGCGCCTCCTTTCGACGGCGGGTACGGCGCTGGATGGTGCCGAGGACGAACAGCGCTCGAGCCTGCTCGAACGGGTGCGCAGCCGGGGCGTGCACGTCCAACGCACGGCGAAGCTCCTGGACGGCGCCGGCCGCCTCCCCGGCCGCCGCCGTGTGGAGGGCGCGACACCGGGCCGCCGCCAGCAGGCCCCACGGCCTGTGCAGGCGGCGCGCGTCCGCCTCGTATTCGCCGAGCAATGCGTCCGCCCGGTCCAGCTCGCCCAGCGCGATCAGCGCCTCGATCTCGTCAGGCAGGAACCGGAGCATGCCCGGCTCTCGGATTCCCACGACGTCCCGCCACGCGACCAGGGGCGCGAGGTGTCCGTGTGCGGCGGCGGGGTCGCCCGCTGACAGCTCGATGAACCCGAGCACGCTCTGGTTCCACATCATCATGACCACCGAGCCGACCTCCTCGGCCAGCTGCAATCCGGCACCCGCGCTGTGGCGCGCGGCGTCCAGGTCGCCTCGGTAGGCCTCTGCCAGTGCCCTGGCGTACAGGGCGGCGGCCCGCATCGGCGCCTGGCCGGTCCGGAGGGACGTCGTCATGGCCTCGTCGGCATGTCGAGCTCCGGCCGTCCAGTCGCCTTCCAGGGTCGCGCTCTCGCTCATCTGCGAGAGCAGAAAGGGCAGCGAGGTGTCCTCGCCCGCCTCGATCGCCTGGCGGTGGAGGTCGTCGAACCGTCGGCGCGCCTCGCCGGTGGCGCCCGACCAGTTCAGCATCATCGCCAGCATCATGCTGGGCCGCCACTCGATCGGCGTGTCCGAGTGGGTGCCCTCCACATCGATGGCGCGCCGCATCTCTACCTCCGGGATGCCCGCCCCCTGGAGGAAGTCGGCCATCGCGGTGGCTGCCAGCACCTCTCCGAACATCTCGTCGCTCGCGCCGGGCAGCAGCTCCAGCGCAGACCTGGCATGCGCGCCGGCAGCCTCCATGTCCCCGCACAGCATCACGGCCCAGGCGAGGTCTCGCGCGACCTGCGCTTTCAGCAAGGGGTCGCCGCCCGCCTCGCCCAGGGCGCGCGTCAGGAGCTGCGCGGCGACGGAACAGCTGTCGGTGCGATATCGGACCTTTGCGAGCCTGCGCAGGACCGATGCCCGAACCGGTCCCGAATCGAGGACGGCGGCCATCTCCTCGAAGATCTCCCGCGCCCGACTCAGGTTTCCGGAGGCGAAGTGGTACTCAGCCGCGTCGATCCGCCGCCGTTCCCGATCACCGGCCTCGCGGGATGGCGTGAGGTCGCTTGCGCGTTCGGCCAGCTGTGCGGCCGCATCCGGTGCTCCGCGTGCTGAAGCTCGCCGAGCCGCGGCCTCCACGGCGCGGGCCACTTCCGGATCCGGGCGGTCAGCTCCGAGCGCGAGGTGTCGGGCCTGCTCGTCGGCCCCTACCACCAACGCCGCCAGCTTTCGATGAAGGGCGCGGCGGCGGGGGGCGGAGACGGCGTGGTACACGGTCGACGCAAACACGGGATGCACGAAGCGAAGCCGATCGGCTGTGACCTCGAGGACCCCTGCGGATGTGGCCACCTCGACGGCTTCCGCCACCATCGGCCGAGGGGCGGCGGCCTCCAGCAGACCGATGGTGGGCTCGGCCACGGCCGCAGCGACGAACAGGAGTTCGCGCACGTCACGGGAAAGCTTCCAGAGCCGTTCCCGTGCGAACTGCTGCAGTGTCGCGGGCACGGAGAGAGGCTCCCCCGTCTGTGGCCGAATCTCTCCGCGGGAGATGCCGCGCGCGATCTCCAGGGCGAACAGCGGGTTGCCACCCGACGCACGCCCGACCTCGACGACGGTCGGCCGCGGCAGGGACGTCCCGATCCGAGCACGGATCAGTGCATCGAGCGCGTCGGTGTCGAGCGGCTCCAGTCTCAGCCGAACGGCCTCCCAGCCGGAGAATGTGTGGTCGAAGAGCACCGAACGGGCACCGGTTTCGTCCGGACGGCCTGCCGCCACGACCCCCACGCGTTCCCGGTGCAGTCGCCGGACGACGAACTCCAGCACTCGGGCGGATGGTCCGTCCATCCAGTGCAGGTCGTCGACGGCCACCAGGACCGGGTTTCGCTCGGAGAGGACGCGCAGGGCACCGAGCGTCGCAAGTGACACGGCGCGCTGGTCCGGCGGAGCGTCGCCCGGCTGGTCCACGAGCACGGCGACCCTGAGCGCGTGCTGCTGGGGCGCGGGAAGGCGCAGGTCCGCATCGTCCACCAGCCCCTGGAGCAGGTCGCCGAGTGCCGCGTACGGCAGCGACGCCTCGGACTCGACCGGGTGGGCCTCGAGAACTCGCAGGCCCGTGTCGCGGGCGGCGGCGACCGCAGCCCTCCACAGGGTCGACTTGCCGGCACCGATGTCGCCCTCGATCGCCAGCCCCGTTGGCCCTTCTCGGATCGCGTCGAGCACCATCCTGACGATCGACAGCTCTGACGTTCGCCCGAAGATTTCCCTCGACATGAGCTGCGAGGCCGACGGGAGCGGGGGTTCCGTCGCCACGCGGCCGCCGCCGGACGGCCCTTCGGCTGCGCGTAACAGCTTCATGGGACCAGCCTATACCTCCCCGGCCACGCCGCCCCGCCGAGCGCCAGTGCGCAGCCCAGGCGGCGTGTCGTCACAGCCACGAGACACTGTGGGTTCCCCTAATGGAATCAGCGGAGCGGAGGGCGTACGGTCATTCTGCGGAACGAGTCCGCCCGAAGCGGACGGCTCGGCCGCAACCGGCCCACCAAGGACCGGAGGTCCACGGAACGCTCGCGGCCGTACACGGCCATGAGCGCGAAAGGCAGGGCAATGCAGCTGGGACCGAACATGAAGCGCCTGAGGGAGATGGACGTGGCCGACTCGGTGAAGGCCTGCGTGATCGCCGGTCCGGGCGACCTGATGACGTGGGAGGTGACCGCGTGCGTGGAGAGCGGCGGCATGACCCTCGAGGTCATCGGGCGCGGGTCGGATCTCGAGGCCGCCGCCGCGTCCGCCATGGCGGTGCTGACGGAGAACGGCTCCACGCTGAGTGCGCCGATGGACGGCGCTTCGACCATTCCCTCGGCGGGGGACGTGGCCGTCTAGATGATCTCCAGCCCGTGCGCCGCTCATACCCATCCAGGCACCCACAGCAACGTCGGAGCGAGAACAGTGCATCCACCTGCCACCCGAGTCATCTACAGAGCACAGCCGTACCTGGTCGAGTTGAATCCGGACGGCTCCGTCGTAGCGGCATTCGGGCCCTTCGCGCCGGGAACGGAGCCGAGCCTGGCCGAGTGCAGTGTCGAGACGCAGGTGCAGGACGCGGAGGTCCTGGATCAGCTCACGCGCCTCGTTCCGCGGAGTCCGGACCTGCCGGCTGCCAAGGACACCCTGGCTGGTGGGTGAGGTTTCTCAAGTGGTGATGGACGCGTGGACGGTCACCGCCATCGTGATCGTCCTCGGCGCGCTCCTCATCGACCGCACGCGCGCGTACCGCGCGCTGCCGGTCCTTCTCAACCGACTGCGCGGGCGCTCACGCTCCTCAGGCCGCCGCCAAACCCTGGGAGTAGACTCGGCTGAGCCTTTCCCAGTCCGAACGAATGCGTCGGACGTTGCCGGCACAGAGAAGGAACCACACCATGGACCAGGGCACTAGCGCCATGGAGCGGGCGGCGAAGGATCGCGACCCCGACCGCTCTTTGCTGCACGAGTTGGTCGCGCACCTTCGGCAGCACCTCACTCCGCTCCGCGAGGAGTGGACCCGCCGGATCACGGAGGCACAGCTGCTGCGCGTGATGACGGCCGACGAGATCTTCTCGGAGGTCACGGCCGTCTACGACAACTACGTGGATGCCCTGGAGACCGGGAGCATCGAGGCGCTCGAGGCCTATGCCAAGAACCTCTCCGAGCGCATCATTCCCCGTGGTGTCGAGACCCACGAGGTGCTCGGCGTCGTGCTGCTGCTGCGGGACGTCCTCGCACGCTCCCTGTTCGAGAAGTACCAGCAGGACTCCGACCTCCTCAACCGGGTGCTGGACGTCTACGAGCCGGCCGCGAACCGGATTGCCGTCACGGTCGGTGTGAGCTTCGTCCAGGAACGAGAGCGCGTCATCCGACAGCAGCAGTCGGCGATCCGCGAGCTCTCCACGCCGGTCCTCAAGGTGCGCGAGCAGCTGCTGATCCTGCCGATCATCGGCGCGCTGGATGCCGGTCGCGCGCGCCAGCTCACCGAGCAGCTCCTGAAGGGTATCCGGGACAACCGAGCCAAGGTGGTGGTCATCGATATCACCGGCGTCCCGTCGATCGACATGACGGTGGCGAACCACATGGTCCAGGCCGTCCGTGCGTCCGGCCTCATGGGCGCGAGGGTGATCATCACCGGCCTCTCCGCAGACATCGCCCAGACGCTGGTCGGCCTGGGGGTCGACCTGAGCATGATGCAGAGCGTCGGTGACCTCCAGGGAGGCATCGAAGAGGCCGAGCGCCAGCTCAGCTACGCCGTCACCCGCACCGGCCGGACCCCTGCGGAACAGGAAGAGTAGGCTCGCCGGTGGCGGTTTCGATCCTCAAGCAGGGCGACTACCTCATCGCGTCCGTGCAGTCGGCCTTGACCGACACGGAGGTGCTCGAGCTCCGTGACGCCCTCCTCGCAGGGGTCGCGAAGCACCGTTCCCGAGGGGTGATCGTCGATGTCGCAGCACTCGACATCATCGACTCGTTCGCGGCGCGGTCGCTGACCACCGTCGCGCGAACGAACCGCCTGCGCGGGGCCAAGACCGTCATCGTGGGAATTCAGCCGGAGGTGGCCGTGGCGATGAGCCAGTTCGGGCTGCGCCTGGATTCCGCGCACATCGCACTGGACCTCGAAGCCGGCATTCAGCTCCTCACCGCCTGAGGCGGAACGCACTGTGAGCGCCGAGATCCGGATCCCGATCGAGTCCGACGCGGATACCGTGATCGCGAGACAGGCCGGTCGGGACGTCGCGCTCCGGCTCGGCTTCACGCGGACCGACGCCACGTTCATCGCGACGGCCATTTCGGAGATTGCGCGGAACATCACCGTCCATGCCGGCTCCGGGGCCGTCATCGTCCGTGAGCTCTACGAGGGCGGCCGCGTCGGGCTGGCCGTGATCGCGCAGGACGAGGGGCCGGGTATCGCGGACGTCGCGGCGGTCATGCGGGAGGACTACCGGTCCACGATGGGACTCGGGATGGGGATCTGGGGCGCCATCCGACTGATGGACGAAGTCGACATCAAGTCAGGACCCGGGAACGGCACGACCGTGACCATGAAGAAGTGGTGCGGCTTCGACGAGGTCGCCGCTTTCCTCGACCACTGAGCGTGGCAGCGCCCCACTCGTTCGGCACCACAAAGCCCGCCGGTGAACCGGCGGGCTTTGCAGCGGGTGCGGAACGTCTACGCGAGGACGATGGTGTCGCCACCGAGGAGGGTGACCACGATGCTGTCGCCGACGACCGTGATGTCGGTCACGGTGACCGCTCGCCCTATTGCGCGGGCCAGCTGACTGACCTCGCTGGGCGAGCCCGGGGGGTCAGGCGGGCGCCTGGAGCTCCGGCGCCTCAGCCTCGGCCACCTCGCAGATCCCTGGATCGGCCGTCGGCTGCGCCATCGCCTCACGCTCGGCATCCAGCGCCGCCTTGACCTCGGGGTGGGCATCGGACAGGCAGCAGGAACACGACTCGTACCAGAGGCGCATGCCGGCATCGATCTCGATCGGCGCATCCGAGCCTCGAGCGGGCGCGGTGTCGTGGTGCGACGCGACGAACCGCGTCGGTTCGGCCGAGAACTGTTCGAGGCAGCCGGCGCGGCAGAAGTAGTAGGTGTGGCTGTCGTGCTCGGCGACCAGTCCATCTTCGATGGCTGCGTCGACGCGTACGGCCATGCCGCACACCGGGTCGCGGGGACGATCGCTCGCCGTTGAGGTGGTGTTCATGCGTGTGATGCTACCGGCCACGCCCGGAGGTCGCTCCGGCCACGAGGGAGAGGAGGTTTCAGCCGGCCGGCAGAAGCTCACGGTAGGCGGCCAGGCATCGCTCGGCGCAGCGAGCCCAGGTCCATTCGGCGAGCACGCGGTCGCGTGCCTGCGCCCCCATTCGGCGCGCTCTCGCCGGATCGCGCAGGAGGATCTCGATCCGGCTTCTCAGGCCGGCCACGTCGCCCGGGTCCACGAGGAAGCCTGTCTCGCCATCCTCGATCACCTCCGGCAGCCCGCCGATGCGACTGGCGATGACCGGCGTGCCGCTGGCCATCGCCTCCAGCGCCACCAGCCCCAGCAGCTCGGACACGGCGATCGGTCGGCCGTAGCACGTCCGATCCACTGATGGGAGGACAAGCGCGACCGCCTCGCGAAAGAGGGTCGCGAGCTGCGCGTCGTCGACCCCGCCGGTGAACCGGACTCGGCGCCCTGCCGCCAGCGAACGGAGCAGCGTGGGGTAGTCTCGCTCCGGCAGATCCGGGTCGTGGCCCTCGGTGCCCGCCACGGTGAGATGTGCTTCGGCCGGAAGGGCCCTGATGAGCACGTCAATTCCCTTGTGCGGGGTCACTCGGCCGACGAAGAGCAGCCCGCTGCGGACAGCAGCGGGCTCGGGACGGTAGCGGGAAGGGTCAGCACCGCCGTAGATGACCCGCGTCTTCCAGGCGGGTGACCCCAGCTCGGCCGCCGAATAACGCGAGACGGGCAGGAACCGATCGTAGAGCGCCTGGCCCAGCCTGCCCCAGTCCAGGCCCTGAAGTCCGTGATCGGTGACGACGGCGTGATGGCCGCGGAGCCGCGCGGTGAGTGCGGCCAGCGTACTGGCCGGGCTTCGCATCTGGTGAACGTGGACGATATCCGCCCGGCCGATCGCTCGAGGCAGCGATGGTACGATCGGTCGCGCGGGATGGCCGCTCACATGGGTAAGGGCGCGAAGAACCCGGATCTTCAGCCTTCCTTCGCTCCACTCGCCGGTGTCCTTCCCGAAGGTGATGAGCTCGCAGTCGGCGTGTGCGGCGATCGCTCGGGCCAGTTCGAGTGGATACCGCTCGCCACCGCCGAACAGGCCTCCCCGACCAAATGCCGTCGGAGCGACATGAATGACTCGCACCCAGCTGGCCCTCCTAACCCTGGGTGACCCGGCGCGAGTCACAGGCGGCTACCTGTTCCATCGACGGCTGGCGGACCGCGCGTCGCGGCACGGGATGGCCATCACGTTCGTTTCCGTCCCGGATCTGCCGCTGGCCTGGGCCATGGTCACGGGGCCGTCCTGGCTGCGGCACCGGGCGCTGACCCGTGCCGACGCCGTCATCCTCGACAGCATCGCCGCCGCTCCTGCGGCTCCCTGGCTCGGAGGGCTGCCAGTGCCGATCCTCGGCATGCTGCACCAGCCGATCGGCGGAATGGACACCGGTGCGCTCGCCCGGTCGGTCCGCGCGCCGTTCGACCGGTGGGCCTATCGGCGCGCGCAGGTGCTGATGGTGGCAAGCGAGTGGCTGGCGGACCAGATGCGCCGAGACGGCATACCCGACCGACGCCTGCGAGTCGTGGCGCCCGGCAAGGACCCCAGCACGACGGCAAGCGGGGATGGCGAGGACCGGGAAGTCACGGAGCGCGATCTCCGCCGCGGCCGGCGACTGGCCGCGTTGTGTGTCGCGAACTGGCTGCCACGCAAGGGCATCGTGGAGCTGCTGGACGCCGTGGCGATCCTGCCGGACGGGCTCGTCACCCTGCATCTGGTCGGTGACGCGGAGACCCACGGCCCCTATGCGAACCGAGTCAGGCGCCGACTGCGCCAACCGGATCTGCGCGAACGCGTCGTCGTGCACGGCGTCATCCCGGCCGGGAAGGTGGTGGAGATGTATCGGGCGGCCGACGCGTTCGTCCTCCCGAGCTTCGAAGAGCCATACGGCACAGTCTGGGGCGAGGCGATGGCCTTTGGCCTTCCGCTGCTCGGCTGGCATGCGGGCAACCTGCCCTTCCTGGCGGAGCACGAGCGAGAAGGGCTGCTGGCGCCGGTCGGCGACGTGGACGCGTTGAGCCGCTGCCTCGCCCGCATCGCTCACGAGCCGGGCCTGCGCGCGGAGATGAGCCGCGCAGCGGCTCGCCGCGCCGCCGCCCGCCCGACCTGGGACGAAACCGCCGAACGCTTCTTCACCGTGGTCACGGAGGTGCTCCGCCGACCACGAGGCTGACGATCTGGCGGAGATCGGTGACGACCCGGTGCCGGCCGACATCGGCCGCGGCCGTCGCGGGCGCCGAGCGCTGGATGAGGATGGTTCGGAGTCCCATGCTGGCGGCCTCGTCGAGCTGCGCCTCTTCGTCGTCGACGAGCGTCGCGTCGGACGCATTAGTTTTCAGCGTGCGGAGCGCCAGCCCGAGCAGTGCCGGCTTGAGCATGCCTGCGTCGCAGGAAGCCGTCACGGCGTCCACCATCGGCAGCAGTCCCGCGTCGCCTACGACGCTGGCTGCCTCGGCGGATGCGTTCGTCACGATGCCGATCCGCAGCCTCGCCGCCCGAAGCTCACGAAGGGCCGGCAGCACGTCCGGGTAGACCCGAACG
>JASLBU010000191.1 GCA_030146365.1 Candidatus Limnocylindria bacterium
CGATCCTGCGCCAGCGCTCCGCCGTCGCCGGCCTCGTGCTGCTCGGCATCATCATCGCCGGCGCGCTGCTCGCGGACGTGCTCACCCCGTACGGGCCGGCGCAGCAGCTCAGCACCATGGAGGGCACGCGGCGCCTCGCCCCGCCGTGCATCCACCTGCTGGGCTGCGCGGCCGATCAGCCGCAGTTCGTGATGGGCCTGGACGAGAACACCCGCGACGTCTTCAGCCGCGTCCTCCACGGCGCGCGGCTCTCGATCGTCATCGGCGTCGCGACGGTAGGGATCGCGATCGTGGTCGGCACGCTCATCGGCGCCTTCGCCGGCTTCATCGGCGGCTGGTTCGACAACATCGTCATGCGCATCATGGACGTGCTGCTGGCGTTCCCGGCGCTCGTGCTGGTGATCTTCCTCGCCACCAGCCTTGATGCGCTGGACATCCCGGTGCTCACCGACCGGCTGATCATCGCCATGCTGGCCATCGGCATCGTGGCGATCCCCGTCTACGCCCGCGTCATGCGCGCCTCCGTCCTGTCGATACGCGAGCGCGAGTTCGTGGTCGCGTCGCGCGCGCTGGGCGAGTCACAGGCCGGCATCCTGATGCGCCGCGTGCTGCCGAACGCGCTCACGCCACTCATCGTGCAGGGGACGCTGGGGATCGCCAGCGCGATCCTGGAGGTCGCCGCGCTCTCGTTCGTCGGCCTTGGGGCACAGCCACCGACCGCGGAGTGGGGAAGCATGATCGGCAGCGTCCGCAACCAGGTCTTCAGCGCCCCGCACCTGATCATCTTCCCGGGGGCGGCCCTCAGCCTGTCGGTGCTGGCGTTCAACCTGCTCGGTGACGGCATCCGCGACGCCCTCGACCCGAGGCTGAACCGATGATCTCGGAGATGCAGCCGCCACGCCGGCGCGTCGGCGAGACCGGGGACCGGCTGCTGGAGGTGAAGAACCTTCAGACCAGCTTCCACACCACCGACGGAGTCGTCCGCGCGGTGACCGGCATCGACTTCCACGTCAACCGCGGCGAGGTGATGGGACTGGTCGGTGAGTCCGGCTGCGGAAAGAGCGTGACCAGCCTCTCGATCATGCGGCTGGTTGCCCCGCCCGGCCGCATCGAGGCCGGACAGGTCCTGTTCGACGGCGATGACCTCCTCACCCTGCCCGAGCGGCAGATGCGCGACCTCCGTGGCGACCGGATCAGCATGATCTTCCAGCAGCCTACGAGCAGCCTCAACCCGGTCTACGACGTCGGCATGCAGCTCGGCGAGGTGCTGGAGCTGCACCGGGCCATGAAGCGCAAGGCGGCCCGTGGTCGTGCCGAGGAGCTGCTGGCGATGGTGGGCATTCCGGATCCGAAGCGGCGCATCGAGGCATTCCCGCACGAGCTGTCGGGCGGAATGGCGCAGCGCGTGATGATCGCAATGGCGCTGGCCTGCGAGCCGGAGCTCCTCATCGCGGACGAGCCGACCACCGCGCTGGACGTGACCATCCAGGCCCAGATCCTTGACCTCATGCGCGTCCTGCAGCGCGAGACGAACACGGCTCTCATCCTCATCACGCACGACCTGGGCGTCGTCGCCGAGATGTGCGACCGGGTGGCGGTGATGTATGCCGGCGAGATCATCGAGCAGACGGACGTGGTGCGCCTGTTCGAGGACCCGCGCCACCCGTACACGCGGGGGCTGATCGGCTCGGTCCCGGTGCTCGGCCAGGAGCAGGAAGAGCTCGCGACGATCCCGGGGAGCGTGCCGAACCTCATCGACCTGCCGGCGCACTGCCGGTTCGCGTCCCGCTGCACCGCCCGAGAGCGCTTCGGCGTCCAGCAGGCCACGGAGCGGCATCCGGAGCTGCTGCCCATCCGGGATGGCCACAACGTGCGGTGCTGGATGTACCACGACGCGGACGGCGCGCCCCTCGATCCGCCGCTGAGCGAACGGTCGCCACGCGAGGGGGCCACGGCATGACGCAGGCCGCACGGGAGGCGCAGTCGGGCCCGCTCGTCGAGGTCCGCAACCTGTCCGAGTTCTTCCCGCTCCAGGGCGGAATCCTCCACCGCAAGATCGGCGACGTGAAGGCGGTCGACGACGTGAGTTTCACCATCCGCCGAGGCGAGACGCTCGGCCTGGTGGGGGAGTCGGGATGCGGCAAGACGACGGTCGGACGCGTGCTGCTGCGCCTCATCGATCCGACCGGTGGCCAGATCGTCTTCGACGGCCAGGACATCACGCGGGTCAAGGGCGGCGGCCTCAAGGCCGTGCGGCGGCGCATGCAGATCATCTTCCAGGACCCGTTCGCGTCCCTCGACCCGCGGCAGCAGATCGGCGACAGCATCTCCGAGGGGCTGCGGATCCACGGCATCGGCGACGCCAAGCAGCGGCGCGAGCGAGTCCGCCGCATCATGGAGCTGGTCGGCCTCCAGCCCTACCATGCGCGGCGTTATCCGCACGAGTTCTCCGGGGGCCAGCGGCAGCGCATCGGCATCGCCCGCGCGCTCATCCTCGAGCCGGACCTCATCGTCTGCGACGAGCCCGTGAGCGCGCTCGACGTGAGCATCCAGGCCCAGGTGCTCAACCTGCTGCGCTCCCTCCAGCGCGAGTTCGGACTGACCTACCTGTTCATCGCGCACAACATGGGCGTCGTCGAGCACATCAGCGACCGCGTCGCGGTGATGTACCTGGGGTCCATGGTTGAGCTCTCGGAGTCGCGGGAGATCTACCGCACGCCCATGCACCCGTACACGATCGCGCTGTTGTCGGCCGTCCCGGCCGTCTCCCCACGCGGGCGCGAGAAGCGGCGGCGGATCATCCTGCTGGGCGACGTTCCGTCCCCGGTGAACCCGCCGTCGGGCTGCAGGTTCCACACGCGCTGCTGGTTGCGGCGCCAGCTGGGCAATCCCGAGCGCTGCGTCAGCGACCGGCCGGCGATGCGCCAGATCATCGGCGACCACGAGGTGGCGTGCCACTTCGCCGAGGAGCTCCAGCCCGGCGGCCGGCGCGATCAGCTCATCGCCGATGCCGCCCGGACCAGCTCCGCCTTCGACACCAGCGACGAGGAGGCATTCACGCCCGGCGGACCGCCCCCGGTGGACGTGGGTGGGGCCTTCGACACGGGCGGCCCCGGCTCCGAGGATGCTCACACCCGCGTCTGATCGGAGTGCCGGCTGAGGTAGGCTGCCCGCGATGGAGTATCGAATCGCCCTGGCGCAGGTGTCGCCACGCCTCGGCGAGCTGGACGCCAACCTCGAGCTCGTCGCCGATCGCGCGCGCCTCGCCGCGGCCGAGGGCGCGCACCTGCTGGTCATGCCGGAGCTGGCCCTGACCGGCTACCTGCTCCAGGACCTCGTTCCGGACGTCGCAATGGCCTCCGACGACCCGCGGCTCCTCTCGGTCGGCGCCGATGCGCCCGGCATGGCAGTGGCGGTCGGGTTCGTGGAGGAGACGCGGGAGCACCGGTACGCGAACAGCGTCGCGCTGGTGCGCGACGGGGCGCTCCTGGGGCTGCACCGCAAGGTGCACCTGCCGACGTACGGACTGTTCGACGAGGGCCGTTTCACCCGTCCCGGCGACCGGATCCGCACCCACGATTCGGGCCCGCCGATCGGGCAGGTGGGCCTGAGCGTCTGCGAGGACTTCTGGCACCCGACGCTGCCGATGCTCCAGGCGCTGGATGGCGCCGCGTTGCTGGTGAACGTGGCCGCGGGACCGTCGCGAGCGCCGGGCGGACCGGCCGGGCTTGCGGCCATCGCCGGCTGGCACAAGATGCAGGACACCTACGCGCTGCTGGGGACCGTGCCGCTGGCGTTCTGCAACCGGGTGGGCAACGAGGAGGGCCTGACGTTCTGGGGCGGCTCCCGAATCGTGGCCGCCGACGGCTCCACGGTGGTCGAGGCGCCACTCTGGGAGGAGGCGCTCGTGGTCGGCACCCTCGAGTCGGATGACCTCCGCATCCACCGGTACGGCCTCCCCATTCTCGCGGACGAGCGCCTGGAACTGGTTCGCCGCGAGCTCGACCGGATCATCGCGGAGCGAGCCGGCATCGACGGCACGCCCGGGGCATGAACCCCGAGCAGGCGCCACTTCCGGCGGTCGAGCCCGCCCAGGCGATCGACATCATCGTCAACTTCATCCGCTCGCAGATGGCGCAGGCGGGGTTCGAGCGGCTGGTCGTGGGACTGTCCGGGGGCGTCGACTCGGCCACCGTCGCCTTCCTTGCCGCACGAGCGATCGGTGCGTCCAACCTGCTGGCGGTGCGCATGCCGTACGCCAGTTCCAGCGCGGCGTCGGAGAGCGACGCCATGCGTGTGGTGGATGCGCTCGGCTGCCGGACGGAGCGCGTGGACATCACGCCGATGGTGGACCCGATGCTGTTCCTGGTTCGGGACGAGGACCCGGCCGCGCTCAATGTCAGGCGCGGGAACGTGATGGCGCGACAGCGGATGATCGTCGTCTATGACCGGTCGGCGGCGTTCGACGCGCTGGTGATCGGCACCAGCAACAAGACCGAGAGCCTCCTGGGCTACGGCACCCTTCACGGTGACATGGCCGCGGCCCTTGCGCCGATCGGCGACCTGTACAAGACGCAGCTTCGAGCGGTGGCTCGGGAGCTCGGCGTACCGCACGAGGTGCTGTCGAAGCCGCCGTCCGCCGACCTGTGGCCGGGACAGACGGACGAAGGGGAGCTCGGCCGCCCCTACGATCTGCTCGACCGGGCGCTGTATGCCCTCGTCGATCGCCGCTGGACCGCCGACCGATGCGTTCGTGCCGGCCTCGACCGCGACCTCGTCGAATGGGTCGCCCGGCGCGTGGCACGCATGGAGTTCAAGCGCCAGCTGCCGCCCGTCGCGAAGCTCTCCCTGCGCACCCCGGGCATCGATCACCTCTACCCGCGCCGGCGCCCCGGCTCGCGCCGCTGACTCGGCCGGACCTGCCGTTCCGGCACGGTAAGCCCGGGGTAACGCGCCGATAAGTGCCAGCCCGTAGCGTGCTCCCCCTGGCGGCCGTCCTCGCCCCCGGTGCGCCGCGTTATGGAAGGAGCCATCGCAATGAACAAGGTGATGCTCGTCGGCAGGTTGACACGCGACCCGGAGCTGCGGTCGCTGCCGTCGGGCAAGCACGTCGCAACCTTCACGGTGGCGACGAATGAGTACCGCGGCGGCGGCAGCGGGGAGCGGACGGAGTACCACCCCTGCGTGGCATGGGACCGCCTGGCCGAGATCTGCGGCCAGTTCCTGTCGAAGGGACAGCTGGTCGACATCGAGGGGCGGCTCCAGACCCGTCAGTGGGACGACGACGCAGGCACACGCCACTGGAAGACCGAGGTCGTGATCGGCCAGCTGGAGATGCTGTCCGGCCGCTCGAAGAAGGAGTACGCCAAGGAGGCCCAGGCCGTGGCCGATGCCCCGGACGCCGCTCCGGCAACCAATGGCGCGGCCGCGGACAGCGATCTGGAGGCAGTCGTCGCAATGTGATCCGTCGGGCGACGGGGTTGTTCCCCCCGGCTCCGTCGCCCGGCCACCTCCGCGGCCGTCGGCGGGGCGAGATTCGATCCACTGATCGCGACGGCACTCAAGCGCCACAGCCTCACCGGCTCAACCGACGGAGCTGCCCGTGAGCCTGCTACTCATCCGGGAGCGTCCAGCCCTCGGGGACCGGCCCGGTGGCGCCGCTGCGGCTGCTTCCGTCCCCAGGGCGCCCTGGCTCGTCCAAGTAGACGACGCACCACCAACGTATCGCGGGATCTCCTGCAAAACGGGCGACGGGTTCCGTGGTCACGTAGACCGTGCCGCCTGGTGGACCGGGTTCCAGCCCGCCGCCGATGAGCCCCAGCCTCGCCAGGGGCGTCACCCCAACCGCCGTCACCGCCGTCCCGTCCGGGAACGAGCAGTCCTGTGGCGCCTCCATCTCGGGTTCAGGCAGCATGCCGCACGCCGTCAGGACGAGAGCGGCTACCAAGCTGGCGGAGCTTCGTCTCACCGACTCAGCCCCATGAGCTCCACCGTGAGCGCCGCAAACGTGCCTGCGGGTTCGCGGCTGCGAGCCCGCACGATGCTCCAATTCCGCTCCGTTGGCCTGGAGTCATTCCACGGTCACCCAGCCGA
>JASLBU010000193.1 GCA_030146365.1 Candidatus Limnocylindria bacterium
GGCCACCCTGAACGGGCTGGCCACCTTGTTCTTCACGACCTTGACGCGGGTACGCGAGCCGACCGCATCGGTACCGGTCTTGAGCGTCTCGATGCGCCGAATGTCCATCCGGACGCTGGCATAGAACTTCAGCGCCTTGCCACCCGGTGTCGTCTCGGGGCTGCCGAACATGACGCCGATCTTCTCGCGCAGCTGGTTCGTGAAGATGAGCGCCGTCTGACTGCGGTTGATCGCGCCGGTCAGCTTGCGCAGGGCCTGGCTCATGAGCCGGGCCTGGAGGCCGACGAAGGCGTCCCCCATGTCGCCCTCGATCTCCGCCCGCGGCACCAGCGCCGCCACGGAGTCGACGATCACCACGTCCACGCCACCGGAGCGGATCAGCGTCTCGGCGATCTCCAGCGCCTGCTCGCCGGTGTCCGGCTGGCTGACCAGCAGCTCGTCCACGTCCACGCCGACGTTCTTGGCGTAGCCCGGGTCGAGCGCATGCTCAGCGTCGATGAACGCGACCACACCGCCGGCGCGCTGCGCGTTGGCGGCGACGTGGTAGCAGAGCGTCGTCTTGCCGCTCGACTCGGGCCCGTAGATCTCGGTGATTCGGCCACGAGGCACGCCGCCGACCCCGAGCGCGAGGTCGAGCGCGACCGAGCCGGTCGAGACAGCCGGGACGTTCTGGGCCTCCCGGTCGCCGAGGCGCATGATCGCGCCCCGGCCGAACTGCTTCTCGATCTGGAGGATGGCGGCGTCAACGGCCCGGCCTCGCTCGCCGTTGCCGTTCTTCGCCGCCGGGCTCTGGCTCACAGCCACCGGTGCTTCCATTGCGGTTCCGCTCCTGCTTCCTGTGGGTGCCCCGGTGGCGTCAGCTCACCCCTCGTCCGGAGGGTTCGGGTCCTGGGGCTCGTCTTCGCGTTCCTTGCGCTTCGGCTTGATGACTTCGACCGGGCGGCTCGGAGGCTGATAGCTCGGCACCACCGGTCCGGACGTTCCGGCCTGGTGCTTCGGTGCCTTCTCCTTGGCCTTGCGCTTCTGCTCCTTGCGCGGTCGATCTCGGCCCTTTGCCATCGCTCGAACCTCCGAATGTGTGAGCCGGTCGAGCGTCTGCCGATGTTCCGGCCCAACCCTTATCGGCCACTTATCCGGCGCTTACGGCGCCGATCCGATGCCGCGATTCTACGCTTCATGCCGTGACAGCTCGTGCGACGCGTTCGCACATTCTACACCGGTGTCATACGCCGTCATACGGGGTCTTTCGGCCTGCGTCACCGCCATAGGCGGCCGAAACCTTTGCGCGCAGGGAGTCGAACGTGCCGTCCGCCAGCGACTCGCGCAGCCGCCGCATGAGCTCCATGGTCCACGTCACGTTGTGGAGGGTTGCCAGCCGGTAGGCGAGCAGCTCTTTCGCCCGGAACAGGTGCGCCAGGTACGCGCGCGAGTGGTTGCGACAGGCTTCGCAGGAGCAGGCGGCGTCGATCGGCCGCGGGTCGTCCTGGAGCGCCGCGTTGCGCAGGTTGAGCCGGCCCGCATCGGTCCACACCTGCCCGGTGCGCGCGACACGGGTGGGCAGCACGCAGTCGAACAGGTCGATCCCATGCTCGACCGCGGCGAAGAAGTCGACGGGGGATCCGACGCCCATGAGGTAGCGCGGCCGGTCGTCGCTGCCCAGCGCCTCCGCCACCACGGCGAGCGTGGCCGCCATCTGCGCCTTCGACTCCCCCACCGAGAGGCCGCCGATGGCGATGCCGTCGAAGCCCATGCCGGCGATCGTCGTGGTCGATGCTCGCCGAAGCTGCGGGTCGACGCCGCCCTGGATGATGCCGAACACCGCCTGCCCGGGCCGTCCCCGGGCCGCGAGGGAGCGAGCCGCCCACCGATGCGTGCGCTCCATCGCCTCGCCCACCTCGGTGGGCGGAAGCGATGGATCCACGAGTTCGTCGAACGCCATGGCGACGTCCGAGCCGAGCAGGGCCTGGATCTCCATCGCACGCTCCGGCGTCAGCCGATGCGTGGAGCCGTCGAGCGGCGACGTGAACGTGGCTCCGTCCTCGTCCACCCTGCGGATGTGGGCAAGCGAGAAGACCTGGAAGCCACCCGAGTCGGTGAGGATCGGCCCGTCCCAGCTCATGAACGCGTGGAGGCCGCCGAGTCGCGCGATGCGTTCGGCAGTCGGCCGCAGGTTCAGGTGGTAGGTGTTGCCGAGGATCATCTGCGCGCCGGCGGCACGTAGGTCGCCGGGCGTGAGTGATCGCACCGTCGCCTGCGTGCCGACCGGCATGAACTGTGGCGTGTCAATCGCGCCGTGAGGTGTGACAATGCGACCCAGCCGGGCGCGCCCGACCGGGGTGGACCTGAAGGCGTGTGTGAGCGTGGCCCGCGTTGACACCGCCGGAGAGGATAGGCTACGCACTGCACTACGGAGAGGTGACCGTCGCGTGCGACTGACCGATTGGCCGCGAATGCCGTTCCTGAACGACGAGGTCAAGGAATGGATCGCGCTTGAGCTTGAGAGCCTGGGCGTCGAGGACCTTGCGGTCTACGCGCTGGAGGCCGGGACCGAGGGAGACGAGCGCCGCGTCATGGTGGCCACGGAGGTTGGTCTCCTCGACCACCGCTACGCGCCGTTCGGCTCCTCCGCCCGCTACCGGCTCGCCATGCTCATGTACCCGTGGCAGGTCCTGCGCGGCGTGGAGCTGCGCGCGGACACGTTCCGTCTCTGGGCGCGCGAGCACCGAACCCGCTGGTCCTTCCGCCTCCACCATCCGCACTTCGAGGCGGCGACCGAATCCCCGGACCTGGGGCAGGCGCTCTGTGACCTGGCCCGCGTCTGCGCCGTCATGGCGGAGCCGTTCGGCGTCCCAGCCGGTCGTGTCTCGTCCGACGTTCCCGGCGTGCATCCGGGCGGCCCGCGTCCTCTGCCGCCCGCCGGCTCGCCGTCGCCGTCCGCCGGCCGCGCGACGCCGGTCTCACCGCCCGGGCCCGCCGCGAACGGGTCGGAGGCAGCGGGGGCCACGCCGCCCGCCGCCGCCGCCGACGAGAAGGCCGCGGTCGCGATCGGCAACGGAGAGGAAGCGCTGGAGCTCAGCCGCGAGGAGCGGGCCGCGATCCCGGCGCGATCCGACGATCAGGAGGCGGGGCGGCCGACGACGTAGCGGGAGCGTCAGATGATGAGCATCGCGTCGCCGAAGCTGAAGAACCGGTACCCCTCGGCGAGCGCCGTCCGGTACGTGGCCAGCAGCCGATCCCGCGCGGCGTAGGGATCCCCCTCCGGCTCCATGCCCGCCTGGACGAATGCCGTCACGAGCAGGAGCAGCGAACTCCGAGGGAGGTGGAAGTTCGTCACCATCGCGCCGACCGCGCGAAAGGCGTACGGCGGAGTGATGTAGAGATCCGTCCACCCGGTGGCCGCGTGCGAGCGGGCCGCTGTCTCCAGGACGCGGACGGCGGTCGTGCCGACCGCCACGGTGCGCTTCGCCGCCCGAATGGCAGCTCGAGCCGATTCGTCGACCTCGTACCACTCGCGGTGGATGTGATGCTCGTCCACGTAGTCCCCCTCGAGCGGTCGGAAGGTGTCGAGCCCGACGTGCAGCGTCACGCTGGCACGCTCGATCCCCCGCTCCTCGAGCGCCGTGAGCAGCTCTGGCGTGAAATGCAGGCCGGCGGTCGGGGCGGCGGCCGAACCGGGTGGGCGGGCGTAGACGGTCTGGTAGCGGTCCGCGGACACGCCGCGCTCCCGGATGTAGGGAGGCAGTGGCAGCTCCCCGGCGGCGGCCATTACGGCGTGGGCGTCGCCATCGAAGCGAACGGCCCGCGTGCCGTCGCCGATGCGCTCCCCCACCTCCACCTCGGCGCCGGATCGCAGGCGAAGCCGGGCGCCGACGGCGATGCGTCGCGACGGCCTGACGAGCGCCTCCCAGCGGCCGCTGCCATCGTCCACGGGCCGCAGGACGAGCACCTCGGCCGCGCCGCCGGTCCCGCGGGTCGCCGGCAGCCGGGCCGGGATCACGCGCGAGTCGTTCACGACCAGCAGGTCCCCGCGCCCCAGCCATCGGCCGATGTCGCCGAATCGAGCGTGGTGAATGAGGCCGGTCGAGCGCTCGAGGACCAGCAGCCGCGAGGCATCGCGCGGCTCCGCGGGCGTCTGTGCGATCGCGCCGGACGGCAGCTCATAGTCGAAGTCTTGGACGCGCAGGCGCGGCTCGCTCATGCGCCGGACAGCGTAGCGCCCGGCCGGATCACCCGACCGGGCGCCAGTAGAAGCGGATCGCCGGCCGGACGCCGTCCCACCGAGAGCGGTCCCCCAGAGGCTACGCCGCTGGCCCCGCGATCATGCTTTGGAGCCAAGGCACCGCGAAGAACAAGAGGAACGCCACTGCGACGATCCATAGGAGCGGATGGATCTCGGCGGCGCGCCCCCTCACGACCTTCAGGAACACGTAGCTGACGAACCCGGCAGCGATGCCCGTGGTAATGGTGAACGTCAGCGGCATGACGACCGCGGTGACCAGCACGGGGAACATCTCGTCGATGTCACCCCACACCCACTCGCGGGCTGCCATGAACATCAGGTAGCCCACAACGACGAGGGCGGGCGCGGTCGCCTGCGCCGGAACGATGCCGGCGATCGGCGCGATGAGAATCGCAAGCAGGAAGAGCACGCCTGTCACCACGGCGGTGAGCCCCGTCCGTCCCCCCTCGCCTACGCCCGCCGCCGACTCGATGTACGTGGTATTGGAGCTGACGCCGAAGGCGCCGCCCAGGATCGCGCCGAACGAGTCAACGCCAAGCACGCGGCCGATGCCCGGGAGACGCCCGTCGCGATCGACCAGGCCGGCCTGCTCGCCGACACCGACCACCGTCCCCATGGTGTCGAAGAAGTCGGAGAGCATCAGGCTGAAGATGACCAACGCCACGATGACGAACGGCACGCCCTCCTTCCCGAAGATCGAGAACATCGCCCCGAGCGGTTGGAAGATCGTCGAGAAGTTGTCGGCGCTGAAGTCGAAGAAGTACTGGTCCGGCAGGACGGCCGTCCCCGGGAAGAACCCGGAGTTCTCGGCGCCAACCGCAGCATTGAGCCCGATCGCGACGACGGTGGTGGCGAGGATGCTGATGAGGAGGGCGCCGCGCACTCGCATGGCCATCAGGGCCAGTGCGAGGGCAAGCCCGATCACGAACGTTACCGTGGCGACGTTGACGATGCCGGCGGGCTCGACCGGAGGGACCGGCGCGTCGGCGTTCCGGACAATGAACCCGCCGTTCACGAGCCCGATGAAGAGGATGAACAGGCCGATCCCCACGGCGATCGCGCGCTTCAGGTTCGCCGGGATGGCCTCCATGATCGCTTGGCGCAGCCCGGTGACGACCAGCACGAGGATGATGAGACCCTCCCACACGATGATCGCCATCGCCTCCTGCCACGAAAATCCGCGGCCCAGGATGAGCTCGAATGCGACGACCGCGTTCAGGCCCAGGCCAGCCGCGAGCGCGAACGGGTAGTTCGCAATAAAGCCCATGGCGATCGTCAGGATCCCCGCGGCCAGCGCCGTCGCGACCACTGTAGGCAGGAAGGGCGGCCCCACTCCCTCGAGCGGACCGGTGGACAGAATGCTGGGGTTCACGAAGATGATGTACGACATGACCATGAAGGTGGTCAGGCCGGCCCGGACCTCGGTCCCGACGGTCGTGCCGCGCTCGCGAAGACGGAAGAAGCCGTCCGCTCCCCCGCCTCGCCCCGTCGACTCGTAAACCGGTGCGCGTCCATCGGCGGTGGGCGCGTGCGGGTCACGTCGCTCAGCCGCATCGGTAAGGGGGTCCTGTCGCGTATCCGCGTCAGGCAGCGAATCGCGGCGCCCAGCCGCATCCTTACGGTCGTCCACCAGGGTCACCCTCCGCTCCGCACTGCGCACCCGAATGCCCGACACCGTCGTTGGGCACTGGTGCCGCCGCGCAGCCTACTCCTCGCCGGTCACCGAGCAGGCCCGTTTTCGCGCCGCTCGATCAGCGGCGGAGGAAGAGGTTGGCGAGGACGGTGAGGACGATGCTGATGACGATCATCGAGGCCAGTGGTACGTAGATGCCGCCGCGTTCGCCCTCGATGGCGATGTCGCCGGGAAGCCGCCCGAACGGCAGCCGAACGCCGAGCACCGCCAGCCCACCGACCACCACGAGCAGGATGCCCACGATGAGCAGAATCCTTCCGATGTCCGGGGTCATGGCGTCCGGCGCATGCCAGTCGCGTGCCTAACCGTCGAAGAGGCCGGGCTGCGCAACGGCGGCAGACGAGCCGGCCGGCGGCGTGAGGCCCAGGTGCTCCCAGCCCGACGCGGTGAGCTGGCGGCCGCGCGAGGTCCGCGCCAGGAAGCCGATCTGCATCAGGTACGGCTCCACGACGTCCTCGATCGTCTCGATCGGCTCGGAGACGGTCGCCGCCATCGTCGCCAGGCCGACGGGGCCGCCCTGGTGGTGGTCCGCCATCGCGCGGAGGAGCTGCCGATCCATGGCGTCCAGCCCGCGGTCGTCGATCTCGAGGAGCCCGAGCGCATCGGCGGCGGACGCCTCGGTGACGCTTCCGTCGCCCCCACCGCGCACCTGCGCATAGTCCCGCACGCGCTTGAGGAGGCGGTTCGCGATGCGGGGCGTCCCGCGCGACCGCCGCGCGACCAGTCGCGCCGCGTCGTCCGTCAGGCTGACGCCAAGGATCTCGGCCGAGCGCCGCAGGATCCGCTCGAGCTCCGTCTCGCTGTAGTAGTCGAGTCGGTACGTGACGCCGAAGCGGTCCCGCAGCGGCCCGGTGATGCTGCCCACGCGCGTCGTCGCGCCGATGACGGTGATGTGCTCGATCTGGAGCCGCACCGTCCGCGCGCCCGGGCCCTTGCCGAGCACGACGTCGAGGGCGTAGTCCTCCATGGCCGGATAGAGGATCTCCTCCACCGCATGGCTCAGCCGATGGATCTCGTCGATGAACAGCACGTCGCCCTTCGCGAGCGACGTGAGCACCGCGGCGAGGTCCCCCGCGCGCTCGATCGCCGGTCCTGACGTGGTGCGGATCTGCGCCCCCATCTCGGCAGCCACGATGTTCGCGAGCGTCGTCTTCCCGAGTCCGGGCGGGCCGTACAGCAGCACGTGGTCGACGGGCTCCGACCGATGCTGGGCCGCATCGATGAGGATCGCGAGGTTGTCCTTGACCCGGTCCTGCCCGGCGAATTCGTCCAGCCGGCGCGGCCGGACGGTGGACTCGAGGGCGAGCTCGTCCTCGGCGACCTCCGGGGCTGTGACGCGCTCGATCGTCATCGGCGGTGCCTGGCGAGTCCCGAATCGAACATGTGAGCGATTCTAGCGGAGCGCCTCCGCCGCCCAGCGCCGGATCAGGCCGTGATGTGGCTCCCACGCGTTCCAGGTCGACTCCCCCCAGGAGCGCACGAACCGCACGTGCTGGTCACCGTCCGTGGCCGCCAGCACGTCCAGCACGGTGAGCTCGTACTCGGTGGGCGGGGTGAGCCATGGCCAGTCAGCGCGCCCGCTTGCCAGGCGCTGCGTGATGGGGTTGAGTCGCTCCATCGGCAGGTCGTGCTCGAGCCAGTGGCAGAGAGCGATGAGGTGGAGGGCGACCGATTGGCGCTGCCGCCGATCGTCGATGCCGGGATGCTGCACGGCGTAGACGTCCACCGTGTGGCGATGGATTCTCCCGTAGGCAGGGTCCTGAAATTCGCGTGCAAGAAGCTCGCCGAAGGCGACCCAGCATGCCGGCGAGGCGCCGATGTACTCGTGTGTCACCGTGGCCTCGACCGCCGGGAGTCGAGCACCGCAGCCGGTGCACCGTTCGGCGATGGCGGCAAGGTCGTCCCGCGTGTCCACGTCGGGTGGGTGCCGGAGCACCTCGACGGGCTCGACCAGTTGCGGGCGGCTGTGCAGGAGGTCGCGGAGGCCGGCATCACCGGTCGCCTCCTCTGCGAGGCTGAAGGCGCTGCGCTCGATGAGGAGGGGCGGGCCCGACCGCCCGGCCGCGGTGGTCGCGACGATCGACCGTCCGCCGCGCGACGCGACGAGACGGCGCAGCAGTCCGGTCCCCACCGTCGGCTGGTCAGCGAGCAGCACCATCGCCGCCGCGGCGGCAGCGGGGACAGCCCGCAGCCCGAGCCGAAGGGAGTGACTCAGGCCCGCGCCGGGATCGTCGTTGGGAACGAGCGTCGCAGGCGGTGGCAGATGCGCGGCTCCGGGTGCGACGACCAGGATCGGTCGGAGTCCGGCGCGCTCCGCAGCCCGCACGACGAGGTCGAGCATCGACCCGTCGTCGATTGGCGCGTCGCGCTTCGGACTGCCGAACCTGGAGGACGCTCCCCCGGCGAGGATGACGGCCGCGACCTGCACCGGGGCATTCTGCTTGGTCGACGGCCCGTACACTCCGTCGATGGAGCCCTGCGACCTCGTCATCGAGCGCGGCACGGTCGTCGACGGAACTGGCGCGCCGCCGTTCCCCGCCGCCGTGGCGATCCGCGACGGGCGCCTGGAGCTCGTGCGCGGTGAAGTGCGGGAGAGGCTCGCCGCGGCGCGCCACGTCGACGCCCGCGGCATGATGGTGAGCCCCGGCTTCATCGACCTGCACAGCCACTCCGGGCTGATGATCTTTGCCGACCCCCTGCACGGGCCGAAGGTCCGCCAGGGGGTCACCACCGAGGTGATCGGCGTCGACGGGCTCTCGTACGCGCCGATTCCAGACCGAGGGGACCTCGAGGCGCTGGTCCGCATGAACGCCGGCCTGGATGGGCGGCCCGAGATCGCCTACGACTGGTCGACCGTCGAGGCCTATCTCGACCGTCTGGACGGACTGCGACCGTCGCTGAACCTCGCGTACATGGTCGGGAACTCCGCGCTGCGCATCGCCGCGATCGGCTGGGACGATGTGCCCGCGCGGGCGGCTCAGATCCACGACATGCGGGCCATGCTGCGGGAGGCGATGGAACAGGGCGCCATCGGCATCTCGTCCGGCCTCGACTACCCGCCGGGGTCGTTCGCCGACACGCACGAGCTCGCGGAGCTGACGGCCGAGGCGGCGGCGCACGGTGGCTTCTACCACACGCACGTTCGCTACCCGCTGGGCGACCGCTATCTCGACCCGTTCCGCGAGGCGATCGAGATCGGCCGCCGCGGAGGCGGCGGGGCTCACATCACCCACTTCTACCACCGCCGGACGTTCCCCGGCGGGCCGGGACCGATGCTGGCGCTGGTGGACGACGCGCGCGCTGCCGGGCAGGACGTCACGTTCGACACGTACCCGTACGAGTGGGCGAGCACCCGGCTGCTGATCATGATTCCGCCGTGGGTGCAGGCCGGCGGTCCGGAGCGGACGAAGGAGCGGCTCGCCGATCGCGGGACCCGCGACAGAATCCGCGCCGAGCTCGCCGAGCGCGGCGTGCTGTTCGCCGGCCGCGGCGCCTGGGACGACGTCCGGCTCGGCGCCTTCGCCACGCCGGCGCTCCTCGGCTGGGAGGGCCGCACGCTGGGGGAGCTGGTCGCGGACCGCGGCGACGATGCGGTCGACGTGCTGTGCGACGTCCTGATCAGCGAGGACCTGCGGGTCAACCAGGTCACGCCGGGTCCGTGGAGCGGGTCCCTGCGCGAGTTCGTGCGGCACGATGTCGGCATGATCGGCACGGATTCCACGTTCATCGCCGACCGGCCATCGCCGCGGACCTATGGGTCGTTCCCACGGGTGCTGGGCCAGTTCGTCCGTGAGGAGGCGCTGCTGAGCTTGGAGGAGGCGGTGCGATCGATGACCTCGGCCCCGGCCGCCCGCCTGGGGCTCGTGGACCGCGGCACGCTGCGAGACGGTGCGATCGCCGACGTGGTCGTGTTCGATCCGGACCGCGTACGGGCAACAGCGACGTACGAAGAGCCACGCGCGTTCCCCGAGGGCATCGAGCTCGTCGTCGTCAACGGCGAGGTCGTGGTCGACCACGGAGCCCACACCGGCGCCCGTCCCGGCAGGGTGCTGCGCGGCGGCCGGTAGCCGCTCGTCGACCGGGATGGCACGGAGGGTCCGCTAGGATGCACCGATGGAGCGCCCGAGGCTGACCACCCGCACGGCGCCGCCGGCCACCACCCGCCCGGGTGGCGCGCCCGACGAGACCGCGCTCATCCTTCCGCTCGAGGCCCCGACGCCGGGAAGGGCGCTCGGCACATCCCCCCTGCGGCGGGAAGGTCCGGCAAAGCTGACCGGGGTCGCGAAGTACGCCGACGACCTCGTCTTCCCCGGCGCCTGGTACGGGGCCACCATCCGCTCGACCGAGCCGCACGCGCGTTTTCTGGGGCTCGAGATGGACGAGGCGTTCGACTGGACCAGCGTGGTCGTGGTGACCGCCGCCGACATCCCCGGCGAGAACGTCGTCAGCCTCATCGACAGCGACCAGCCGGTCCTGGTACCGGTCGGCGGAGAGATTCGGCACCAGGCGGAGCCATGCGTCCTCGTCGCCGCGCCGGACCGGGCGGTCCTGCGGGAGGCACGGCGCCACCTACGCCTGCGCACGGAGCGGCTTCCTGCCGTGTTCGATCCCCTGAAGTCCGACCGCGAGTTCGCGCACTACACCGTCGAGTCCGGCGATGCCGCGGACGCGATGCGGACCGCGGCACTCGTCATCGAGGGCACCTATCGGGTCGGACACCAGGAACAGCTGTACATCGAGAACCAGGCGATGATCGCGGTGCCCCGCGAGGACGGAGGCGTGACGGTCCACGGTTCGCTGCAGTGCCCGTACTACGTCCACAAGGCGATGAAGCGCGCGCTCGACATGGGCGATGAGCTGGCGGTCGTGGTGCAGGCCGAAACGGGCGGCGGCTTCGGTGGCAAGGAGGAGTACCCCAGCGTCATCGCGCTCCATGCGTCGCTGCTGGCCCTGAAGGCGAACCGGCCGGTCCGCATGATCTACGACCGCCACGAGGACATCAGCGCCACCACCAAGCGCCACCCGGCCGTGGTTCGCTACCGCAGCGGCGTCTCCGACACCGGCGAGCTCATCGCCCAGGAGATCGAGGTGATCATGGACGGTGGGGCGTACTGCACGCTCACGCCCGTGGTTCTCAGCCGGGGCGTTCTGCATGCCGGCGGCCCGTATCGATGCCCGAACGTCCGGATCACGGGCCGCGCCATGGCGACCAACACGCCGCCGAACGGGGCGTTCCGGGGATTCGGCGCGCCCCAGACGGAGTTCGCCGCGGAGATGCAGATCAACCGCATCGCTGAGGCGCTCGATGCGTCCCCGCTCGACCTTCGCCGTCGCTGGGTCTACCGGGAGGGTGACGTCACCCCGACGGGGCAGGTGCTGCGCGAGTCCGTCGGCGGGATCGAGGTGCTGGAGGCGGCCGCGGAGGCCGCGGCCTTCGACCGCACGCACGCGCAGACACGGGCAATGCGCGAGGCGCGAACCGACGGTGCCCGAGTCGCGACGGGCATCGGCCTCGCACTGGGCTGGCACGGCGCCGGCTTCACCGGCTCGGGCGAGGTGAAGCTCGCGTCGGTCGCCTCCCTCGAGCTGACGGACGACGGACGCATCCGGGTCCTCACCGCCTCCACCGAGATGGGCCAGGGCACCAAGACGATCTTCCCCCAGCTGGTCGCCGATTCGCTCGGCGTCGACATCGACGAGATCGAGGTGGCCCCGCAGGACACGTCGATCGTGCCCGACTCGGGCCCCACCGTCGCCTCACGGACGGCGATGGTCGTCGGCGGGCTGCTGATTCGGGCGGCCGACAAGCTGCGCTCGCGGGTCGAGGCGGCGACCGGTCGGTCGTTCGCGGACGGCTACCGGGAGGCGGGACCGATGCGAATCGACGAGCGATTCGTCCCCTACCCCGGCGAGCCGTTCGATGACAAGGCGTACCGCGGCGACGCGTATCCGGCGTACGGCTGGGCCGCATGCACTGCGAAGGTCGACGTCGACCTCGACACCGGGGAGGTCTCGGTCCGCGAGTGCGTCAGCGCGGACGACATCGGCACCGTGATTCACCCGGTGCTCGCCGAGGGTCAGGTCGAGGGCGGCACGCTCCAGGCCGTGGGTTACGCGACGATCGAGGAGATGAAGCTCGTCGATGGCCGCTACCTCAACGACCGGCTGGCCACGTACCTCATCCCCACCGCGCTCGACGCACCGGCCATCCGCTCGATCTTCGTCGAGAAGCCGTTCTCCGGAGCGCCGCACGGCGCGAAGGGCGTCGGTGAGCTGCCGATGGACGTCGGCGCGCCGGCGGTGGTCGCGGCGATCCACGACGCGACCGGCGTCTGGGTCCACGACCTGCCGGCCACGCCGGAGCGCATCCTGGCCGCGATGACCGGCGGGAAGATGCCGCAGGCGCCCGGCGTCTCGCTGGAAGAGCCGCACCCCGCCGCCCCGCCCATCGAGGACCTTCCGGCTGGCGGCGACGAGATGCCGTTCCGCGCGCCGACCGACCCGGGCGATCCACGATGAGCTTCCGCTTCACCGTGAACGGCACGCCCGCGGAGGTGGAGGCGTCCGGCACGCGCCGCCTGCTTGACGTGCTCCGCGAGGACCTGGGCTTGACCGGCACGAAGGAGGGCTGCGGCGAGGGGGAGTGCGGAGCGTGCAGCGTGCTGCTCGACGGCGCCGTGGTGGACGCCTGCCTGGTCGCGGTCAGCCAGGCGGATGGCACCGAGGTGCGCACCGTCGAAGGCTTGGCCCCTGAGGGAACGCTGGACGTGCTGCAGCAGGCATTCCTCGAGACCGGGGGCGCGCAATGCGGCATCTGCACGCCGGGCATGCTGATGGCGGGGCACGCCTTCCTCGCGTCGGGCGCGGACCCAACGGACGACAACATCCGTGAGGCGATCGCCGGGAACCTTTGCCGCTGCACCGGCTACACGAAGATCATCGACGCCATCGCGCTCGCCGCGCAGCGAAGGCGCCGGGGCGTGACCCCGGACAGGGGCCGGCGCCTCCCGCCCGGCGCGCCGGATTAGGGGAAGGTCCGATGCCGAACGCCGTCGAGCCACCTTCCGAGTCGCCGCGCCGCCTGGACGCGGCGTACGCCCTCCTCGCCGATGCGGACGGTGCTCCGTGGCGCCCGCTGGCGGGAGGCACGGACCTCATGGTGCAGCTCACCGGCGAGATCGGCGAGGCACCGGCCCGGGTACTCGACATCTGGCGCCTGGACGAGTTGCGCGGGATCGGCGTGGAGGCCGGCACACTCGTCATCGGCGCGCTGACGACGTACACGGAGCTGCGCGCGTCCAGCGTGGTGCGAGAGGTCATCCCGGCCCTCAGTGAGGCTGCGGCAACCATCGGTGCGGCGCAGATACAGAACCGCGGCACCATCGGTGGCAACGTCATCAATGCGTCGCCGGCCGGTGACACGCTGCCCGTGCTCCTTGCCGTCGGGGCCGAGATGGTCCTCGGCAGCCTGCGCGGTGAGCGCAGCGTGCCGGCCGACGATTTCTGGCCGTCGTACCGGACCACGGCGCGTGCCGACGACGAGCTCCTCCTCCGCATCCGCATCCCGCTGGACGCCGCTCGCCATGTTCGCTTCCGGAAGATCGGCACGCGCCGGGCCCAGGCGATCAGCAAGGTCGTCATGGCGCTGGCCTGGCACGCCGCGCCGGGTGACGCCCCATGGACCGGCGTGCGGCTGGCACTCGGTTCCGTGGCGGCGACCACGGTGCGCGCCCGGGCCACCGAGGCGGTGCTCGAGGGCGCGCCACCCACGCCCGAGGTCGCGGACAGCGCGGTGGCCGCCCTCATGGGCGAGCTGCGGCCCATCGACGACGTCCGCTCGACCGCGGACTACCGCCGGCTGGTTGCGGGCCGCGTCCTGCATCGGCTCATCCGCGACGAGGGACGGTGGTGAAGCGACCGACCCTCGAGGATGTCCGCGTCTTCGCGCACGTCGACGAGTTTCGGGACTGGCTCCACGAGCATCACTCGACCGAGACTGAGCTGTTCATCGGCTATTACCGCAAGGGCGCCGGCAAGACGGCGATGACCTACGTCGAGGCAGTCCACCAGGCGCTCGCCTACGGGTGGATCGACGGCATCACGTACAAGGTCAGCGATGAGCTGACGGCGACACGGTTCACCCCGCGACGGCGGGGAAGCTCGTGGAGCGAGGTCAACGTCGCCCGCATGGAGGCCCTGATCGCCGCCGGCAGAGCCCACCCGGCGGGCATCGCCGAGTTCGAGAAGCGCACCGCCGCGAACACGGGCGTGTACTCGTACGAGAACGCGGCCCGCGACCTCCCCGATGACCTCGCGGCGCGGCTCCGCGCGGAGCCCGAGGCCTGGGCGTACTGGCAGTCGCGCACGCCGACGTACCGGCGCAGCGTCACGTGGTGGGTCCTGAGCGCCAAGCAGGAGGCAACGCGCCAACGCCGGATGCGCCAGCTCATCGATGACTGCAAGGCCGGGCGGCCGGTCAAGCCCTTCCGCTACGGCCGCGTCACCCTCGAGGCGAAGGGCGCGCCAGGGTAGGCCGCAGGTTCGGCTGGGCCTGACGAGCACTCGCTGGTGCCCCCGGACGGCTATGGTTCCGCCATGGCCGATGTTCCTCTCGAAGTCTCGGTGACCACTGACGCCCCCCATGCCGGCGAGGTCCTCACGCCGGAGGCGCTCGGTTTCGTGGCGCAGCTGCAGCGGTCGTTCAACCCGGAGCGGATTCGCCTGCTCGAGGATCGTGCACGGCGCCAGGCTCGCCTCGACGCGGGGGAGCTGCCGGACTTCCTGCCGAACCCGATCGAGAGCCGCGACCCGGATTGGCGCGTCGCCCCGGCGCCCGCGGACCTCGAGGACCGCCGGGTCGAGATCACCGGGCCGGCCGAGCCGAAGATGATGATCAACGCCCTGAACTCCGGCGCGTCGGTGTTCATGTGCGACTTCGAGGACGCACTCTCGCCGACCTGGGCGAACATCGTGACCGGGCACTGGGCCGTGGCACAGGCCGTCCGCCGGACGCTGACGTTCGAGACGGACGACAAGGCGTACAGGCTGGCCGACCGCACGGCGACCCTCTGCATCCGCCCGCGCGGATGGCACCTGGACGAAGCGCACGTCCTCGTGGACGGTGCGCCGATGTCGGCGAGCATCTTCGACTTCGGGATCTGGTTCTTCCACAACGCCCGCGAGCTCCTGGCACGCGGATCGGGCCCGTACCTGTACCTCCCGAAGCTCGAGAACCACCTGGAGGCCGCGCTCTGGAATCAGATGTTCGTGGCGGCGCAGGAGGCCCTCGACATCCCGCGCGGGTCCGTCCGAGCCACGGTCCTGATCGAGACGGTGCTCGCGGCGTTCGAGATGGACGAGATCCTCTTCGAGCTCCGGGACCACGCCGCCGGGCTCAACGCCGGCCGCTGGGACTACATCTTCAGCATCATCAAGAAGTTCCGCGCTCGGCCCGAGTTCGTGCTCCCGGACCGCGCCCAGGTCACGATGACGGTGCCGTTCATGCGCGCCTACACCGAGCTCTTGGTGCAGACTTGTCACCGGCGGGGCGCGCACGCCATCGGCGGCATGGCGGCATTCATCCCTTCCCGCCGCGATCCCGAGGTCAACGAGCGCGCGATGGCGGCGGTCCGCGCCGACAAGGAGCGGGAGTCAGGTGACGGCTTCGACGGCACGTGGGTCGCGCACCCGGACCTCGTGCCGGCCGCGCGCCGAATCTTCGACGCGGTGCTCGGCGACCGTCCGCACCAGAAGGATCGGCTGCGACCGGAGGTACGGGTCAATGCGCGTGACCTGCTGGACGTGACGGCGCCGAACGCCGCGGTCACCGAGGCCGGGGTCCGTGGCAACGTGGCCGTCGGGCTCGCCTACTTGGCCTCATGGCTGGGCGGCAGCGGCGCCGCAGCCATCAACAACCTGATGGAGGATGCGGCGACAGCGGAGATCAGCCGCTCGCAGCTGTGGCAGTGGCGCGTGCACGGCACGCCGGTCGATGGCCGGCAGCCGCTGACGGCGGAGCGTTATGCCGCGATCCGGGACGAGGAGCTCGTCGCGCTGCGCTCGGCGGCGCCGGACGCGCCCTGGGCCGATGCCGCCGAGGTGCTCGACGAGCTGGTTCTGTCTCGAGCGTTCGCCGAGTTCCTCACCATCACCGCAGGGCCGCGCCTCCCCTGACCGCGATGGAGCGCGAGGGCGCACCGGAGTCGGAGCTCACGACTCGAATCGGCACGGTCGCCCGCCGCCAGCTCGCGCTCCGCGGCTACACGCGGTACGAGCAGCTCGCCTCGGCCTCCGCCCGCGCGCTGCTGCGGATCCACGGCGTCGGACCCGAGGCGATCCGCATCCTCGCCGAGGAGCTCGCGGCGAAGGGACGGGCATTCGCCCCGGACTGATGCGCGTCGTGGCCTCCGCCAGCTGTGCCGCCCCCCCGCGCTCAGGCGCGCCGTGCGGTGAAGAGCAGGTACTCCCAGCCGGGCGAGTCGCTGCCCGCGCCGATGCCGAAGCGCCTGCCGAGCTCCTCGAGGTCCCGGTCGAGGTCCGCGACCTTCTGGAGATCCTCCGCGATGTACCGGTACGCCGCGATCGTGGGCCCGTACGTGCGCTTGAAGAACTCGCGGAATTCGACCGGCGACTCGAAGCGGTCGATCGGCACCGCCTGGACACGCGCCTCGACGTCGGTCACGCGATCGCCGAACAGCTGCCGCACGTGCGCCTCGTCGCCCCACAGCGGCGGCGGCTGCGCGCCGGGCGGCGGGGGCGCGGCGTACGGCCGCATCGTCGCGAACATCTGGCCGATGAACCCGGACGGAGTCCAGCTCAGGAGGCCGATCCGGCCACCTGGCCTGCACACGCGCAGCAGCTCATCCGCGCTGCGCTGGTGATGCGGCGCGAACATCACGCCGACGCATGACAGCACGACGTCGAACGACCCGTCGTCGAAGGGAAGTGCCTCCGCGTCCGCCTCACGCCACTCGATCTCGAGGCCCTGGCGCTCCGCCTCCCGCCGACCAGTCTCGAGGAGCTCCGGCGTCAGGTCGCTGGCGGTGACGGCGCCGCCCGCCCGCGCCGCCGGAATGGAGGCGTTGCCGGAACCGGCAGCCACGTCCAGGATGCGGTCGCCGGCCGAGATGCCCGTCGCCTCCACGAGCGTCGGGCCAAGCGCGGGGATCACCTCGGACGCCACCGCGGCATAGTCCCCCATCGCCCACATGGCGCGGTGCTTGGCCTTGAGCGCGTGGTCCGTTGCGGCCGCTTCGCTGAGCTGGGTCATGTGTCCCTCCCGTGTGGATCCGATCGGTGGTCCGATTCCGCGGTGGCAGGGCGCGCCTGAGCCTGGTGCCCTGCGACCAGCCTACGAGGCGCCGCCACGGCCAAATGTCGCACTTGAAGCCGCTCAGATGGCGGACAGCGGCTCCGCCACCTCGCGCGCCATGGCCGCAAGCCCGTCGGGTCCTGCGGCAGCCGGCACGCCCAGGATCACGTGACCGGCGCCCGCCATCACGAAGCGCCGGGCGATCTCCAGCGCGGTGCGCCGCTCGGCGGCCGAGAGGCCACAGTCGACCTGGGCCGCGAACGTGAACGCTTCGGGATTGCGCCCGGCGCCCTCGAGGGCATGCCGAATCTCGTCCCGCTTCTGGCTGAAGTACGCCACGTCGCCGGGCCGGTTGCCCGGCATGGGCCAGCCGACGGCATGCTGCACCGCCAGCCGGATGCCCCTCGCTCGCTGGCCGCCGAGCCAGATGGCCGGACCCCCCGGACGCACAGGTGGCGGTTCGTTGGTTGCACCTCGAAGCGGGAACTCCGGGTCGTCCAGGGTCACGCCCGGGCTGCTCCCGGCGTCCGGGCCGAAGAGGGCGCGTATCACTCGCAGCGATGACTCGAGACGATCGAACCGCTCAACCGGCGGTGGCAGGCGGATGCCGAACGAGCGGTGCTCGCCTTCGTGCCAGCCGGCGCCGAGGCCCAGGATGAAGCGTCCGCCCGTGACGTTGTCGAGGACGGTGGCCGCCTTGGCCACGATCGCCGGGTGCCGGAAGGTGGCCGAGGCGACGGCCAGACCCAGATGCCTGCCCGGAACGCGGTGAGCGAGCGCGGCCAGGGTCGTGAATGCCTCGAACCCCACGCCACCGCGCTCGCGGCTGGCGTCCGACAGGTGGTCGCTCGTCCAGCCGGCATCGAAGACCGCCAGCTCGCCAGCCTGTTCCCACGTCGCATCGAGCGTCCGCCAGTCGAGGCCTGCCGAGCCGGTTGCGGCGATCCGGAAGCCGATCCGGCCGAGCTCCTCTGTGGCGTTCTGCATCATGCGAGGATGGCACGACCGGCGCACGGCGGGACGGCGCCCTGGCGCCGATGAGTTCCGGCCGCCTGTCGCGTCCTACCGGTGAGCGCACGGAGCCGCCGGCTCCACGCGAGTGGAGGAGCACACCATGCTGGGCGACAGCCACGGATTCAGTGGATTCTCATCGAACGACATACCGGCCACCAAGGCGTTCTATGCCGACACGCTGGGGGTCCAGGTGGACGAGCAGGACGGAATGCTCACCCTGCAGCTTGCCGGCGGCGGCCGCGTGCTCGTCTATCCCAAGGATGACCATGCCCCCGCGACGTACACCTGCCTCAACTTCCCGGTCGCCGACATCGACGCCGCGGTCGACGCGCTCGCCCAGCGCGGGGTGACGTTCGAGCGCTACGAGGGCACGGCCCAAGACGAGCGTGGCATCTCACGCGGCGAACAGGGCCCGCCGATCGCGTGGTTCCGCGATCCCGCCGGCAACATCATCTCCGTCCTTCAGCTGGACTGACCACGCCGCCGGCGCCGCCTCAGCCTGCCCGCCGGATGGTCGCGGCAGGCTTGGGGGGCAGAACCTCGTAGTCTGCGAGGTAGGTGTCGAAGACGCCGCTCAAGTCCGCGTCCGAGCTCGCCGCCAGGTGGCCCAGCAGCCGCGCCTCGGTGGCGA
>JASLBU010000199.1 GCA_030146365.1 Candidatus Limnocylindria bacterium
CGAAGGTCAAGGCCTGCAGCCGCTGCCGCCGCACCGCCCAGAAGGTCTGACCCGCCGCAACTGACCGCACGCGAACTGCGCCCGCGTCAACCGACGCGGGCGTCGCCGTGTCCGGCACTGAGTGTCACGCGAGATCGTGCCGCGAGTCGATCACCAGGGTGAACGGCCCGTCGTTCACCAGCTCGACGGCCATCTCCGCCCCGAAGCGGCCGATCTCGACGGTCACGCCCGTCGCCGTGAGGCGCCCCACGAAGCGGTCGACCAGCGGAGCCGCCTGCCCCGGAAGGGCCGCGGTGGTGAATCCCGGCCGACGGCCTCGGCGCAGATCGGCCTGCAGGGTGAACTGGCTCACCACCAGGAGGGCGCCGCCCGCGTCGCCGATGGAGAGGTTCGTGCGCCCGTCGGCGTCCTCGAAGTAGCGCAGCCCAACGAGCTTGTCGGCCATCCGGTCGACGATCGCCTCGTCGTCCGTGGACGCGATGCCGGCCAGCACGACTGCCCCGACGCCGATCGAGCCGATGACTTCGCCCTCAACGCGCACGGACGCCCTCGTCACGCGCTGGACCACCAGCCGCATCGCTCAGGGTGAGGCCGACGGTGCCGCTGCTTCGGAAGGGGCGGCGGACGCGGAGGTGGACGGTGAACCCGATGGTGCGGCGGAGGCGGGTTCCTGCCGTCCTCCATCGGAGGTCGTGACCCCGGCGTCCTCGCCTTCGCGCGGAGCAGCGAGGGCCGCCTCGGTGAACGTGGCGCGTGCGTTCCAGATCATCCAGCCGGCGGCGCCGCGCTCCGCGGCGGCGTCCATCTGGGCACGAACCTGCTCCGCCGTGTACGGCGGGAAGGGGCCGTAGCCGAAGTCCTGGATCCACGGCCGGATCGCGACCGGCAGACCCTCCGCCTGACGGTTCATGATCTCGAGCGTTCGATCGATGACCTCGTACGGGTAGTCGTTCGGCACCTCGAACCCGAACACGCCGGGGCCGTAGTGCGACGGGTAGACCATCGGGCAGAAGTAATCGACGTACGGCATGATCACCTCGGGCCGCTGACCGATGCCCTGGTCGTCAGGGACGATGAAGCTGATCGGGAACACGTCGGCCCCGAGGAAGGTGCGCGTCGCGTCCAGCTCGCCGCTGACCACCCGGAGCACGCGCTGGATGGCCGGCAGACGGAACGATTGCGTGTTGGGCAGGTTCGTGTCCGCGAGCGCATAGGGCCCGTCGCTGAAGAAGCGGATGTAGTCCAGCTGCACCTCGTCGAAGCCCTTGTCAGCGAGATCCCCCGCGATCGATGCGACGTACTCCGCGACGCCCGGGGCCGATGGATCCAGCCAGGCGCCGCCGATGTTGTCGCGCCATGGCTCACCCGTCTCGGTGTTGATGACCGCGAGCTCGGGCCGCGCCGCCGTCACGGTGTTGTCCTTCATGACCACCATGCGCGCGATGGTGTAGATCCCGCGCTGCCTGAGCATCGGCAGCAGCTCCTCCAGCTCGAAGATCGGCGCGTCGCGAACCGCTCCGACCTCGGTCGCGGTCTCGAGGTCCGTGGCGTAGAAGAGCTGCCCGTCTGTCTCCTTGACGTCGATGACCAGGGCATTCGCCTCCGTCCGTTCCAGCAGGGCGAGCATCGCGTCCAGGCGGCCGGGAGCCTCGAAGATCGCCGCGGGGGCGTACAGCGCGCGCGCCTCGAAGGGCTCGAGCGCGACGTCGGTGTCGAGATCGGCGGCCGTGACGACCTCGTGCAGCCGGTAGCCGGGCATCTTGAACACGAGGGTCGCCTCCCGGGGCACGCCGGGCAGCTCGTAGGCGCCGTCCCCGTCCGTCTCGGCCAGCGTGCCATCGCCGCCGTCGACGAAGACGCGGACGCCGGCCAGCGGCTCGCCGTCGGGACCGCTCACGACGCCACTCGCCGTGTTGTCCCGCAGCTCGAGCCGCAGTGGCCCGTCCGTCGGCACGCGGCCCGTCGCGGGGTCATGCCCTTCGAGGGTCGCCTCCACCTCCACCTCCGGCAGCAGCGTGAGCGTCGCGCGTCCCGCCGCATCGGTGACGGCCTGCTGGCCGTCGGCGCTGACCGTCACGCCTTCCAGCGGCGTCGGGTCGCCGGCGCGAACCGTTTCGATGACGACCTCGCGCGGCGGCACCGGGGTGGGCGCCGGCGTCGGGACGAAGGGGAGCTGTGGCCCGTCCTCCGCACACGCGACGAGCAGGATGGCCAGCGCAGCGAGCGCCGGCAGGAGGCGGCGGGACAGCAGCGTCAGGTCCTTTCGGTCTCGGGGCGCGCGGCCGCGGCGGCTCGCAGGGCCTGGACCGTCGGAGCCAGATCGCCGTCGGTGCCGTACAGGGCGCTCCCGGTCACGAGGACATCGGCTCCTGCCCCGCGCGCCACGCCGATCGTTTCGAGGTTCAGGCCGCCGTCCACGCCGATGTCGACGTTCCGACCACTTCGATCGGCCGCGTCGCGCAGCTGGCGCAGCTTGGGGAGGACCTCATGCATGAAGGACTGGCCGCCCCAGCCGGGATGCACGGTCATCACCAGCACGAGGTCCACCCGGTCGAGGTACGGCAGCACCGCCTCGGCCGGCGTCTCCGGATTCAGCGCGATCCCCGGACGCCGCCCAGCGGCCACGATCGCGTCGACGACAGCCGCCGGGTCGTCATCGGCCTCGACATGGAAGACGACGATATCGCTCCCCGCCTCCGCGAACCGGGGAGCGTAGGCGAGCGGATTGTCGATCATCAGGTGGCTGTGGAACGGGAGCGCGGTGTGGGGCCGCAGTGCCTCGACGACCACCGGGCCCAACGTCAGGTTGTCGACGAAGTGCCCGTCCATCACGTCCAGGTGGACCGAGTCCACCCCGCCCGCATCGGCGCGGCGCACCTCGGTGCCGAGCTTGCCGAAGTCGGCGTTGAGGATGCTCGCGCTGATGGTCGGCTCGCTCATGTGGCGGTGCGACCGGCGGCCGCCGCCACCCGCGCGTCGCGCAGGGACTTCCCGGCGAGCTGGGCGTGGAGCTGGCCACACGCGGCGTCGATCTCGCGTCCGCGTGTGTCGCGCACGGTGACGGTGACCCCGGCATCCCGGACCGTGCGCGCGAAGCGCTCGATCCCGGCCGCCGAGGTGCCGCTCCAGCGAGACCCGGGTGTGGGGTTGAGCGGAATGAGATTCACGTGCGAACGCCACCCGGAGGCCAGGGTGCCCAGGCGTACGGCCTGCTCCGCGGTGTCGTTCATGCCGTCGATCATCACGTACTCCAGGCTGACGCGGCGGCCCGTACGCGCGGCGAACCGCCGCCCGGCCCGGACGACCTCGTCGACGGGCCACTTGCGGTTGATCGGAACAAGCTCGTCGCGCAGCTCGTCGGTCGCGGCATGGAGGCTGATCGCCAGGTTGACCTGCGGGAGCTCGTCGACCATGCGGTCCATACCTGGCACGACCCCGGAGGTGCTGACGGTGATGTGCCGGGCGCCGACGCCCAGTCGCGCCGGGTCGTTCAGCAGCCGCACCGCCTCGAAGACGCGATCGGCGTTGTTCAGCGGCTCGCCCATACCCATGAACACGATGTTGTAGTGGCCGGCAGACGCATCGCCGAGCGCGTTCCACGGTGGCCGGTGCCAGTGGAGCACCTGGTCCACGATCTCACCGGGCGTCAGCTGCCGTCCGAACCCCGCCTGCCCCGTCGCGCAGAAGGGACAGGCGACGGCACAGCCCGCCTGCGAGCTGATGCAGACGGTGGTGCGCTCTGACATCGGCCCGCGCGCCGGGTAGCGCATGAGCACCGACTCGATGCGCTGACCGTCTGCCAGCTCGTGGACCGCCTTCGCGGTAAGGCCGCCGTCCGCGCCGATGACATGGCTGTCGGCAATCGTGCTGAAGCGGAACGCCGTGGCGAGGTCGCCGCGCAGTGCCGCCGGCAGGACCGAGACGTCGTCGAACGACGCTGCACCCGGCCGGTGTGCTCCGGCGAGGATCTGGCCGACCCGATACGCCGGCTCGCCGCGGGCCTTGAGCCACGCGGCGAGCGATGCGGTGTCGATCTCGCTGATCGCCGGCGCCGGGCCGGCGACGGGAAGCTCAGTCACGGCGTCCGAAGACGAGCCACGCGTAGTACAGGAAGGTCAGCAGCGCGGTGAGTGCGCCCGCCACGTACGTCCAGGCAGCGGCCTTGAGGACGTCACGGGCGCCGGACTGCCGCTCGCTCACCATGCCGAGACCGTTGACGAACGCGAGCGCCTTGCCCGATGCGCCGATCTCCACCGGCAGCGTGGCGAACGTGAAGAGCACTGCCGCGCCGAAGCCGATGAGGCCGATGAGCGACAGTCCGGTGAGGTTGAGCCAGACGCCGGCGATGACGAGCCACGGCGCGATGCCGGAGCCGAACTGCGCGGCCGGCACGATGGCCTGGCGCAGCGCCATCATCGGATCCTTCTCCTGGTGCTGGAGCGCGTGTCCGACCTCGTGCGCGATGACGGCGGCAGCGGCCACGGACAGGCGCGGGGTCGCGCTCCGGATGCCGGCCGTTTCCAGCGCCGAGGCATCGGCGACCGAGGTGCTCACGCGCAGGATCCTGCCACGCGGATCGTAGTGGTCGGTCAGCTGGCCCGGGGTGGGCTCGATCTTGACGTGCTGCAACCCCTGGCGGTCGAGCAGCTGACGGGCGAAGTCGAAGGCGTCGAGGTTGATGCCGGAATCCACCTTCGACCACTTGGCGTAGGTGGACTTCACGCGCCACATCGCCCACCCGGTGATGGCGAGCGTCGGCAACAGGACGGCGAAGATGTAGATCGGGTCGAAGATCATCGGTGTTCTGCCCACCTCCGTGAGGGCTGCATCGAGTATATCCGAGCGATTGCGGCCTCGCGCGACGCCCACCCGGCCGGTCCGGCACGCGTCATGCGACGTCCCGGTGCCATCAAAAACATGCAGGGAACGATGGCCAGATGAACTTGGATCGCATTCGAAATGCCGTGCTCGGCACGGCGGACACCGCGCGTGAGCGGGCAACCCTCGCCGCCACGGGGAAGCGGGGCATGGGGGCCGCCGGCACGGCGGCCATCGCAGCGCTCGCGGCAGCGCTCGGCGCGGCCGCTGCCTTCCTCCTCGACCCGAACCGGGGCCGAGCTCGCCGAGCGCAGCTGCTCGACCAGGGCGGTGCGGCGGCGCGCAAGGGCACGCGGGCGGTAGGGCGTACCGTTCATCAGCTCCGGAGCGCCTTGACCGCGCGGGCGGCCGCCGCGCGGGCGGGCCGCACCCTCTCGGCCGCGCCGACCGATGACGTCACGCTCAACGACCGGGTGCGCAGCATCGTGTTCCGCGAATCGGGCGTCGCAAAGGACAACGTGAGCGTCAACGTCGAGCGCGGGATCGTCGTCCTGCGCGGTGAGGTGCCGGACGAGGCGGCACGGCAGGCGCTCGTCGCCGAGGTCGAGCGGATCGACGGCGTCTGGAGCGTCCGCGACTTGCTCCATCTCCCCGGGGAGGCGGCCTCCGCCGACCCGGTCGGAGCCGGCGCGCTCAGCTAGTCGACAGCGGTTCGGGTGCGCGGCCCGTCCCGAGCATCACGTGCTCGCGGGCGAGGCCGCGTCGCCATGCCTGCGCCGGCATCGTCGGCCGTCCCTCCGGCTGCACGATCTCGAGGGCGATCGCGCCCATGCCGCATGCCACGCGCGGCACATCGCCCGGCAGCAGCGCCCCGATGGGCACGTCGTCGATCCCGGGCACGACGCGCGCTCGTCGCACGTGGATGCGCCGGTCGTCCAAGGTCGACCAGGCACCCGGCCACGGCTGGAGCGCCCGGATCTGCCGGTCGACCTCGATCGCCGGCCTGCGCCAGTCGATCCACCCGTCGGCCCGCGTGAACGGTGCGACGTGCGTGGCGAGCCGTTCGTCCTGCGGCTCGCTCGGCGTGTCACCGGCGGCCCAGCGGTCCAGTTGGGACGGGACCACCTCTGCCGCGAGATCGGCGAGGCGGGCCTCGAGCTCGGGCGTCGTCTCGCGCCCGGTGAGCGTCACGGGCCATTGGGCCACGATCGGGCCGGCGTCGAGCTCCGCGGTCATGACCATCAGCGTCACTCCTCCCTCCGGGTCGCCGGCCAGGATCGTCCCGGCCACCGGAGCGGCGCCGCGATGGCGCGGCAGCAGAGACGGATGGACGTTCAGCGGAGGCCGTGAGCCGATCGCGAGGAGGTCGGCTGGCACGAGCTGACCGTAGGCAACGAGGACGATGCCGTCCGGGGCGAAGTCGTGCAGTGCGGCCCGCCCGTCCTCCGAGCGCAGGCGCGCCGGCGTGACCACCGGGATGTCATGCTCGCGGCCGAACGCCGCGACCGGGGTCGCGCGGAGCTGGAGCCGCCGACCCGCCGGACGGTCCGGCTGGCTGAGGATGAGCAGCTCGTCGGCCTGCTCGGCGAGCACCGACAGGAGCGGGACGCCGAACGCCCCGGTCCCCACGAACGCCACGCGGCCGATGCGGGCCACTAGATGCCGGCGGCCGTCTCTTCTTCGACCTCGTCGTGCGATTCACTCACGCGCACGAGCTCCTCGAGCGACTCGAGGTGATCGATGTAGAGGGTACCGTTGAGATGATCGATCTCGTGCTGCAGCGCGCGAGCGAACAGCTCATCTCCCTTGACCCGGAACTCCCGCCCATGGCGATCCCGCGCCTTGACGGTGACCTTCGCGTACCGGCCGGTCTCGGCCACGTATCCCGGGATCGAGAGGCAGCCCTCCCAGTCGAGCTGCTCGCCGGCCACCTTGACGATCTGGGGGTTCACCAGCTCGGTGATCCGGTTCTCGATCTCGATCACCGCCACCTGGAGCGGCACCCCGACCTGGTTCGCGGCGAGGCCGACACCGGGCGCGTCGCGCATCGTCTCCAGCATGTCATCCAGCAGCCGGTGAAGGCTTGCGTCGTAGCTCGACACCTTCTTCGTGCGCTCGCGCAGGACCGGCGCATCGGCGGTCAGGATGGGGCGAATGGCCATGGCGACGAGCATTGTACCGATCAGAGGAGCGACTCCGGGTCGACGTCGATCGCCACTCCGGGCGGCACGCGCTCGAGCGCCTCGGAGCGTCGGCCGACGTCCGGGGCGCGGACGACCACCTGGAACCGGAACCGCCCGGCCCGTCGCGCGACGTAGGACGGAAGCGGGCCTAGGACCTCGACGTCCGGGCCCTCCACGGCCGCCACGGCGTCGCGCCCGCGAGCCTCGGCGCGCGAGCGGTCCGCATCCGCAATCAGCAGGCGCGCCAGGACGCTGAACGGCGGATAGCCGAGCAGCCGGCGACGCAGCAGCTCCTCGTCGGCGAAACCGTCGACGTCGAGTGCGGCGGCCGATCGCACCGCGTAGTGCCCCGGCGTGTAGGTCTGGATGATCACCCGACCGGGAAGAGATCCGCGACCCGCTCGGCCGGCCACCTGGGCGAGGAGCTGGAACGTGCGTTCCGCGGCGCGGTAGTCCGGCAGGTTGAGCGTCACGTCGGCGGCGATGACGGCCGCCAGCGTGACCGACGGCAGGTCGAGGCCCTTGGCGGCCAGCTGCGTGCCGACGAGGACGTCGAGCCGTCCGTCGCGCAGGTCGTCGTACACCGATTCGAAGCCTCGCCGTGCCGCAATCGCGTCCGAGTCCAGCCGGCCGATGCGGAGTCCCGGCCACCTGGCGCGCAGCTCCGCTTCCACCCGCTGGGTACCCGCGCCGAAGTACCGAATCCTGCTGCTGCCGCAGGCCGGACAGGCATCGGGTGGTGTGCCGGTCCGTCCGCAGTGGTGACAGCGCAGGGTTGCGCCGTCGAGGTGGTAGACGAACGGCAGGTCGCAGTCCGGGCAGCGAAGGCTCTCCCCGCAGTCCCGGCACAGGATGAAGGTGGCCGCGCCGCGCCGGTTGATGAGCAGCACGGCCTGCTCGGCACCTCGGCGCAGCTCCCCAAGGGCATCGGCGAGCGCGGTCGAGAAGATCGACCGATTGCCTTTCGCGAGCTCGGCGCGAAGGTCGGCTACTTCGATCGTCGGCACGCCACCCACACGTCGCTCCATGAGCCGCGCCCGCTCGGCATGCCCGCCTCGGACTCGGGCCATGGTGACGAGGTCCGGCGTCGCGGTCCCGAGCACGACCCGCGCGCCGGTCAGCGTGGCCCGTCGGCGAGCGACCCAGCGCGCATCGTAGCGGGGCGTGCGGTCCGCCTTGTAGCCGCCATCGTGCTCCTCGTCGACGACGATCAGCCCGAGGTCGCGGAGAGGAGCGAAGGCTGCGGTGCGCGTCCCGATCACGACCCGCGCCTCACCCCGCAGGATCCGCCACCACTCATCGTGACGCTCGCCGGCCGACAGCCCGCTGTGCACCACCGCCAGCTCGTCGCCGGCCATGGCCCGGACGCGGTCGGCCAGCTGCGGCACGAGGCTCATCTCCGGCACGAGCAGGAGGGCGGCGCGCCCGGCATCCAGGGTGGCGCCGATGGCCGCGAGGTACACGTCGGTCTTGCCGGACGCGGCGACACCGTCGAGGAGCAGCTCCCCACCCTCGGGCAGCGCGGCAATGGCGTCCAGCGCGGTGAGCTGCTCGTCCGCGAGCGAGTGGCGCAGGTCCTCCGACGTCGGCCGGTGCGCCAGCGGGTCCCGACCCTCCTCGCGCCAGTCCAGCTCCGCACGGCCGAGGGCAACGAGGCGGCGCGCGGGCGCCAGCAGTGCGCCAGGCTCCGCCTCTAGCTCGGCGGCCAGCTCGCGCATGGTTCGCTCGCCGTCGCCCAGCGCGTCGAGCAGTGCGCGCTGGACGGGAGCGCGACGGGGCGGCTCCGCGTCACCGGCGATCGCGCGCAGCACGCGCACCCGACGTGGTCGCGACTCGGCGGCCCGCAGCGTCCACTCCGCCCGGAGGATGCCGGTACGCCTCAGCCGCTCCACCCACGCCTCCCGCCCGCGCCGCGGCGCCGCGCGGAGGAGCGGCGCATCGCCGATCCAGCCCTCCTGGTCCACCAGCGCCGATGCCTCCGGCGGCAGCTCGTCGGGGCGCTCCACGTGCCAGCGCCGCACGAGGCGGGACTCCAGGCCCGGCGGCAGCATCGCGGCCAGCGTGGTGCCGATGGGGGCGCGATAGTACTTGGCGATCTCCTCTGCCAGCATCAGGAGGTCGTCCGTGAGCATCGGCTCGGAGACGACGGCTTCGACCTCACGCAACTCGGCGTCGGTCTGGTCCGGGTCCCCGCTGAGCAGGTACCCCAGCGCGAGGCGACGCCCGTACGGCACGAGGAGCAGGGAGCCCGGTTCCGGCTCGCCGAGGTGGGCAGGCAGGCCGTACGTGAAGGTTCGCTCCGGCCGGTCAGCGAGCGCCTCGACCGCGACGCGCCCCCGCCGGATCCCACCGCTCACGGGGCCGGCGTCAGACGCGCGGCCGTCGGGGTGGATCTCGACGCGCCTCTGCCTGGATGATGTCCCAGATGCGGTCCGCGGCGTCCTCGGGATGGCCGGTTTCGTTCACGATGACGTGGTCGTAATCGTCCGCCTGGGCCATCCAGCGCTCCGCATCCCGGCGGCGACGCTCGATGCTCGCCTCCGACTCCGAGCCCCTGCCCCGAAGTCGCTCGGCCAGATCCTCCATCGACGGAGGCATCACGAACAGGAGGAGAGCATCCGGCACGAGCCGGCGAACGGTGCGGGCGCCCTCCGGGCTGATCGTCAGGATCGCGTCACGCCCGGCGGCCAGGATGCCGCGGACCTGGTCGATCGGCGTGCCGTACCAGTGACCGTGGTTGTTGGCGTGCTCCAGCAGTCCGTCGCGAGCGATCAGGTCCTCGAATTCCTGCGACGACATGAAGTGGTAATGCACGCCGTCCACCTCGCCGTCCCGCCGGCTGCGCGTGGTCGCGGTGACGATCGGCACGACCTGCGGGCGGCGCCGGGCAAGCTCGGCGACGATGGTGCTCTTTCCCACTCCCGAGGGGCCCGACACGACGACGAGCATCGGGTTGGGGAACGTCATGCGCTTGTCCTGGTCCATCATGCGGTCGCCACCTCCCCGCCGACGCCGACCGGCACGCGCTCCGGCGGCACGGCCAGGCCGGCGGACGCGACGCACTCCGCCAGGTCGTCGGGGAGCTCGCTCCACGCCCGGAGGCGGCCGCCGGAGGGGTGATCGAAGGCCAGTCTTGCCGCGTGGAGGAACTGGCGCCGCAGACCGCCCGGGCCTTCGCCGCCGCCGTAGCGAAGGTCTCCGGCGATCGGAAGCCCGAGATACGCGAGGTGTGCGCGGATCTGGTGCGTGCGGCCGGTGAGCGGGTGCAGCGAGAGGAGGGCGTACCCACCGCCGAGCGCAAGCTGCTCGTACTCCGTCACCGAGGGCCGTCCCCCGGCCACCACCGCCATCCGCTGGCGGTCTCGGGGATCGCGCCCGATCGGCGCCTCGATGCGGCCACGGGGAGCCGGCGCCTCACCGCGAACCAGCGCCAGGTACTCCTTCTCGACGGTCCGCTGGCCGAACTGCTGCATGAGCGCTCCCTGCGCCGCGTCCGACTTGGCGACGACGATGAGCCCGCTCGTTTCCTTGTCGAGCCGATGCACGATCCCGGGTCGCCCGACACCCGCGATGGAGCCCAACGGCTCGCCGCGGTCCCGCGCCCGGCCCAGCAGGGCGTTGACGAGCGTGCCGGTGCCATGACCCGCGCTCGGATGGACGACGAGGCCCGCCGGCTTGTCGATGATCAGCAGACTGTCGTCCTCGAACGCGACGCGGAGCGGGATCGACTCTGGTGCGAGGGACGCGTCGGGCGGAGCACTCAGCTCGATCGTCAGCCGCTCACCACCGCTGAGGCGGTCACTCGCCCGTCCACGCATGCCGTCGACCAGCGCCCGCCCGTCGCCGATGAGGCGCTGCGCGTGCGCGCGACTGATGCCGGCAAGCGCTGTCACGGCAAGGTCGAAACGTCCCGCGCGCGCCGGTCCTTCGACGGTTCGATCCGCCATCGGCGTCACGCGCGGGACTCGTGCCGCTCGCGCCCGTCCACGAAGCTGAGATACGCGACCAGCAGGCCGATGCCGATCACGACGGCGGGGTCGGCGACATTGAAGGTGGGCCAGCGGAGGTCGCCGACGCCGACGCTGATCCAGTCCACGACCCACCCGAAGCGCAGCCGGTCGGTGAGGTTGCCCAGTGTGCCGCCGAGAATCGCCCCGAGGACGACGTGGATCCACGGACCGCGGCCCTGGAACGCTCGGTGGAACCACGCCACCATGCCGATCGCAAAGATCGTGACCGGGATGAACAGCCAGGTGGCACCCGGGAGAAGGCTGAAGGCGGCTCCCGTGTTCCGCACGTGCCAGATCTGGACGAGGTCGCCGACGACGGGAATGCGCTGGCCGTATTCGACGTTGGCGACCACCATCGCCTTCGTCACCTGGTCGGCGGCGTAGAGCAGGGCCGCGGTCGCGAGCAGCAGCACGGCTGCCTTCGGCGATGGGTCTCGTTCCAGGCCGGCCTCCACTTCCCCACTCTAGCCGACTGTCGCACCGCCGCGGCGAGCGATGGCGAGGTCGACCACGATGCCATCGAGCTCGGCCCGCTCGCGGCGGTCCGGCGCCCCGAGGCTCGCTTCCGGGCCGACCAGCAGCTCCGTGGCAAGCACCTCATCCGCCAGCCAGGCGCGATGCGGTTCGAGCCGCCCGGCCACCTTCGCGTCGGCGGCGACCGCCACGCCGATCCGGTCGCTGATCTCGTAGCCAGCCGCCTTTCGCATCGCCTGCAGCCGATGCGCCACCTCGCGTGCCAGGCCCTCCGCGGCGAGATCTTCGTCGATCGTCGTATCGAGCGCCACGAGCAGGTCACCCTCCTCCGCCACTTCGTGGCCCCCGCGCGCCCGGGCAGTCAGCGTGAACTCGTCCGGCTGCAGCGTGACGCCGCCGACCGAGGCCGTCCCATCGCCGGCGAGCTCCCAGGCTCCGCTCCGGGCTCCGGACATGATCGCGCCGACCGCGCGACCGTGCCGCGGCCCGATGACCGGCAGGAGCGGGTAGAGCGTCCGCTCGACCATCGCCGACTCGTCGGGGATCGGCTCCAGACGGCGCACGTTGAGCTCCTCAAGCACCTGTGAGACCAGCTCTGCCGCGACTGCGGGCTCCTCGCTCAGGTGCGTCGCGCCGCCCGGCAGCTTTACACGCACCGCGTTCAGTGGCTGCCGCGTGCGCACTCCAGAGGCGGCCCGCGCCGTGCGGCCCAGGCCCACGATGCGGCGGGCCAGCTCGACGGCCCGCTCGACCTCGGCGTCCGAGCGGCCGCGTGTGTGCGCGGGGAACGGAGCCAGATGGACGCTGTCGGGCTCGCGACCGACCGCGGCCACCAGGTTGTGCCAGATGGCGTCAGCCACGTGCGGGACGAACGGGGCAAGCAGGCGGACGAGCGTCGTGAGGACCTCGTGGAGCGTGGCATAGGCGGCGCGCTTGTCGGCGTCGAGCTCCCCCTTCCAGAATCGACGGCGGTTCCTGCGCACGTACCAGTTCGACAGGTCGTCCACGAACGACTCGATGACGCGCGTCGCTCGCATGGCGTCGTACTCGGCCAGCGCGGCGCCCACGTCGCCGGCCAGGCCATCCAGCCGCGACAGGATCCATCGGTCCAGGAGCGTGCGCGCGCTCTCCACCCCGTCGACCTGGTCCGGGGTCCAGCCGTCCAGCCGCGCATAGGTGACCAGGAACCCGTAGGTGTTCCACAGCGGCAGGAAGAAGCGGCGCACCACCTCGTGGCCCGGCCCGTAGCCGAAGCGCAGGTTCGTGGCAGGATTCGCCGACGCATACATCCAGCGCATGACGTCGGCTCCGATCTGCTCGGCCGCCTCGTCGAACGGAATGGAGTTGCCCTTGCTCTTGTGCATCTCCTCGCCGTGCTCGTCGAGCAGCAGCGCGTACGCGAAGAGCGTCCGCATCGGCGCGGTACCGGTCATCACGGTCGACTCGGTCAGCAACGCGTAGAACCAGTTGCGGAACTGCCCGGGAAACGACTCGCTGATCCAGTCGGCGGGGTACCACTCGCGCCAGTAGTCACGATCCGAGTTCCACTTCAGCGTGGAGAGCGCGACGATCCCGGCATCGAGCCAGGGGTTCCCGACATCGGTGGTGCGCCGTGCGACGCCGCCGCACGCGGCGCAGGCGACCTCCACGGCGTCGACCCACGGCCGGTGCGGCGAGTGACCCTCGAATTCCTCCCAGCCCGCCGTGGCGCGCTCTTGCAGCTGCTCCTTCGAGCCGATCACCTCCCACGCGTCGCAGTCCGTGCATTCCCAGATCGGAAGCGCGAGGCCGTAATAGCGCTTCTTGCTGATCATCCAGTCGCCCATATTCCGCAGCCAGTCGAGCTCGCGCTCCATCAGGCCGATGCCCTCGGGAAGCCACCGGGCGCTGCGGGTCGACTCGCCGATCGGCGCGCGCAGGGGATCCATCGCGATGAACCACTCGTCCACGAGACGGAAGATGAGCTGCGTGCCGCAGCGCCAGCAGTGCGGGTAGGAGTGCGCGTAGCTCTCTTTCGCCACCAGGATGCCCTTGCGGTCCAGGTCCTGGATCACGGCGCGGGCGATGTCGTCGGCCGGGTCCGGGGTCGCACCCGCGTACCGACCGGTCTGCCAGCCGAAGCCCTCGCCGAAGACGCCGAACTGGTCGATCGGGTCGATGACCGGGAGGTCGTTCACCTTCGACAGCGCGAAGTCCTCCTGCCCGCACCCCGGAGCGATGTGCACGATTCCGGTGCCCTCGACGTCCGAGACGTCGTCCCATGCGATCACCCGGTGCTGCACGCCCTCGGCCACCGGCAGCTCGTCGAATGGGCCGCGGTACTCCAGGCCCACGAGCTCGGAACCCGGGGCCTCGCGGAGCACCTCCGCGTCGCGCGCCACGCGAGCCTTCGAGCCCGCGCTCACCCACCACCGGCGGCCTTCCCGGCCCTCGACCAGCTGGTATGTGAGGCCGGGGTGGACGGCGGCCGCCACGTTGCTCGACAGCGTCCACGGGGTCGTGGTCCAGACCAGGAGGTCCTCGCCGTCGTGGCCGTCCGAGGTGAGGGGCAGGCGGAGGGTCACGGACAGGTGCCTGACGTCGCGATAGCCCTCGGCGGCCTCCATGTTGCTGATGCCGGTCCCGCACCGCGGGCACCACGGCATCACGTCGTGGCCGCGATAGAGGAGGCCGCGGCGCTGGCACTCGGCGAGGAAGGCCCAGATCGTGTAGTTGTTCTCGTCAGAGTTCGTGTAGTAGCTGTTGTCCCAGTCCATCCAGTAGCCGAGACGCTTCGACTGCTCGGTCTGGATGGCGGCGAACTTCGCGACGCGCTCCTTGCAGAGCTCCACGAAGCGGTCGATCCCGAACTCCTCGATCTGGCGCTTGTTGTTGAAGCCGAGCTGCCGCTCGACCTCCACCTCGATCCAGAGGCCCTGGCAGTCGAACCCGTTCTGGTAGCGCTGGCGCTCGCCCAGCATCGTGTGGTAGCGCTGGAAGAGGTCCTTGTAGGTGCGGCCCCACGCGTGGTGGACTCCCATCGGGTTGTTCGCCGTGATGGGTCCGTCGATGAAGCTGAAGCGCTTCTCCGATCCCTCGTTGCGAGCCAGGTAACGGGCCACGGTGTCGTGCTGATGCCAGCGCTCGATCACCTCCCGCTCCAGGGAGGGCACGTCCAGCTTCGACGACACCGGCTTGAACACGTGATGGCGCTCCAAGGTACAAAAAGGGCTCCGATCCCGATCACCGGGACGGGAGCCAGCTCCCGCGGTACCACCCGCGATTGACCGATGCCGTGCACGGCGCACCGGTCCACTTCATTGCTCGCCCGCTATCGGGGACGGTCCCGGGAAGCGTTACGCGCGGCGGCTGCCGCTTGGCGCATCCGGCTCTGGAGGGATGACGTCCGTCGCCGAAGCCGCCCGCTCCCACCGTTCGGGCTCGCTCGTGGCTCGGTGATTGATGGCCGTCGTGGCTCCGTCGTCGCCGCTGTTCGATTGGTCGCCGATCGTCGCAGCCGTCCGGCGGCCTGTCAATTCAGGGCCCAAGGAGGGCGCGGCCCACGAAGACGGACGCCGCGAGCCCGCCGGTGACCACGATGCCCACCATCCGGGGCCACCAGGCGCGGGCCATGACGGCGCCGATGGAGGTCGCCGGGCCGCCGAGCACCAGCCCGAGGGACGTGAGGCGCCCGAGGTCCGACCCCGACTCGGGAAGCCGCTGAAGGGCGAGCGCCGCTCCCCACACGATCCCCGCCCCGACGAGCGGGAGCAGCACGAATGCCGCCGAGGGACGTGGTCGACTCAGCCGCGGCATCGCGCGCGATCCCTGGGCCCGACGCCAGCGCAACCGGGGAGCAGCCTCCGGCTGCGGCTCGACGTCGGACGGCTGCGCCTCGGGTGCCGGCGCACGCACTGCGGACGCGCCCTTCCCTTCGCGTTCGCGCGCCAGGCGCTCCTCCAGCAGGGCGCGCTCGATGCCGGTAAGCAGATGGGGGTCGACCTGGGGATCGCCCGACTCCTCGGCACCCGGGGCGGCGGAGGCGGGAGCCGAGGCCACGAGGTCGTCGAGCCGTTGACGGGCTCGAGCCGCCCGCGTCAGCGCATCCAGCAGCGCTTCCTCGGACTGGGCCGCGATCGCGAGCCGGCCCCGCTCCGTCGGCACCAAGATGGCCGTCTCCGTCGGTGCCAGCCGAACCGCCTCGATGTCCTCCTCGTCGCGCAGCCGTGCCGGGCCGAGCACCCATCCCATGCCCCCGGAGCGCGAGCGGAGCTTCGATGCATCCTCGCCGCGCAGCCGCACGCGCGTCACCGGCCCGGGCGTCAGCGCGTACACCCGCTCTCCGCCCAGCCAGTGGAGCCGCACCGCCGCCTCCTCGACGTCCAGCCGAACCGTGAGGGGGCGAATCGCCATGAGGACGCCATTCAGCGCGAGCACGCCGCCCGCCCCGATCGCCCACACCGGTACCAGGCCGAGTGCGAAGGCGACGGCGGTCGCGACACCGTAGGCGACGGTGACCGCTGGGAAGGCCAGGATCCGGATCGGCGAGCGCGCGAGTCGGATGCGTGCGACCGGCGTGACCCGCTGCCGCACTGTCAGGCCTTCTCGGTCACGCGGTACTCGAGGTAGCGACCGGTCAGGAGCCGTGTCTGTGCGTCGAGCGCCGGCAGGTTGCTGAAGAAGATGCCGACGAACGGCAGGGCCAGCCACTGCGCATAGCTCATCAGGCGCCGCCCCCAGCCCCATTCGGCGGGTCGCGGAGGCACGATCTTCTGCTCCACGAACACGAGCACGAAAAGGCCAGCCAGGGCGATCGTCAGCATCACGCTCGCGAACAGCGGCAGGTTCTGGCCGAGCGTCGTCTCCGCGAACGCCGGGTTGATGAGCAGCGGGACGGCAGCGCCGAACATGACCACGAACGGCCCGATCACCCAGTTGATGTGCTCGCCGAACAGGTTTCCGATCCGCCAGAAGCGGCTCCAGAACGGGATCTCGGGGTGGCGGAGCGCATTCTCGATGACGTAGGGAATGTCCGTCACGCCCCAGGCCCAGCGCCGGACCTGGAGGTATTGCTCGGCGAGCGTCCGCCAGTACCCGCGTGCGCGCACCGCATCGCCGTAGATCGGGATGAAGAGCGGCACGGCCCGGAAGCGATCGCCGAATCGGAAATAGCTCTTCCAATAGAACCGGCTGTCCTCGGGGATCGCGTCCGTGGCCCAGTATCCCACCTCGTGGACCAGGTGCAGCGTCGTGGAGTAGGACCCGAAGCTCTGGAGCTTCTCGGGCAGGACGCTTCTCCACATCTGCAGCTGGGTGAGGACCGCAGCGAACAGCCGCGGAAACACCGGCGCCTCCCAGATGTTGTTATGGAAGTACGGGATCGGCTGGTAGAGCTGGGTGTCCCGGTTCGGATCCATCAGGTGCACCCACGAGAGGTAGGCGAAGTACTGCGGGTGGACCCGGTAGTCGGCATCGAGGTCGGTGATCATGATCAGCCGCGGATCCATGCCACGCTCTCGCACGAGCTGCCGATAGAGGTAGCGGCCGCCCCATGCCATTGCGCTGCTCTTGCCGACCACGATCCCCGGCTCCAGCGGGTCGAGGATGTGGATGAACTCGGCGAATGCGTCGCCGAACTCCTCGCGGAGCACCCGCACGTTCTCGATTCCGCCGGTGTCCGTCTCGCGCGTGATGATCGCGCACATCTTCCGTTCCCTCGGCCACCGCGCGACGGCGAGCGCGCGGACCGTGTGCCGCAGCTTCTCCAGCGATTCGGTGTAGGTGGGGATGAGCGCAAGGTGGACGAGGTCGTCGGCCGAAGGCGGAGGCGAGGGCATGGCCAGGACGTGGCGGAGATCGTCCAGGCGCCGCCGGGCCTGCTCGCGCTCGGAGCGGCTCACCCTGCCCACGGGCGATATGCCCAGGGTCCCGCGTGGGAGGGGACCGCGCAGCCGCTCCACGCGCGCCTCGATCTCGGCACGCTCCGCGACGAGGTCCTCCAGCCGTGCAAGGCGTTCGGTCCAGTCGACCGCCAGGACGCGGCGGATCCGCCGGTAGGCGACGATGACGGCGCCGCTGAACCAGAGGGCGCGACACAGCCAGTAGAAGTCGAAGCTGAGGACGAAGTACGCGACCAGCCAGGGATAGCTGACGCTGAGCCAGAGGGGCAGGATGAGGACAGCCCACGAGATCGTGCCGGGCACCATCTCGAGGACGCGACCGAGCCATCGATATCGCTCGCTGTCGTCCCGGGTCGTCATCAGCAGTCGCTCGTCGGCCCCGCTGGCGGAGCGATGGCGCCGATCCGCCCGCGCGCCTCGCTCAGTAGACGGGGGTGAGCCAGTCGCGGTATGCAGGCAGCCTGCCACGGACGGCATCGAAGTACGTTCGGCTCACGTCCTTCGTGATCGGGCCGGGCCGTCCCGTGCCGACCTTGCGTCGGTCGATCTCGATCACGGGGCTGATCTGCGCCCCCGTCCCACACAGGAAGACCTCGTCGGCCGCATAGAGCTCGGTGCGGTCGATGGACCGCTCCAGGACGGAGACCCGATACTCGTCGCGGGCGATCTCCATGAGGCGCCGTCGAGTGATGCCCTCCAGGATGTTGTCGGTGACCGGAGGCGTGATGAGCACGCCGTTCTTGACGATGAAGAGGTTCTCGGCGCTGCCCTCGCTGACGTGCCCGTCAGAGGTGAGCACGATGGCCTCATCGAAGCCGTTGAGCTGCGCCTCGCTCTTGGCCAGCGCGCCGTTCACGTATGCACCGGTGATCTTGCCCCGTGCCGGGATGGCGTTGTCGTCGGTGCGCCGCCAGCTGCTCACCTGGGCGCGAATGCCGCCCTCGGTGTCGATGTACTGGCCGAACGGGACGGCGAAGATCGTGACCTCTGCGTCCAGGTTATGGAGCCGCACGCCGATCGTCTCGGAGCTCTTGTAGATGATCGGCCGGATGTACATGTCCTCGCGCAGGCCGTTCCGCCGCAGCAACTCCAGCGTGAGCTCGGCGAGCTCCTCCGGGCTGTGGCGGACCTCCATCATCAGCAGCCTGGCGGAAGCCTGGATGCGGGTGTAGTGAGCCGGGAGCTCCAGCGCGTACAGCTGCTCATCGTCCGCATTCCAGTACGCGCGCACGCCCTCGAACACGGCCGTGCCGTAGTTGAAGCCATGCGTCATCACGTTGATGTTGGCGTCCCGGAGCGGCACGAACTCGCCTCGGAAGAAGGCCCACAGCTCGGTGGTGGTGGCCACCGGGGCCGCGTGCGGATCGATCTCCTGCTTCAGCACCGGGTCTCCTCGTGATGTTGCGTTCGGCTCGTGCCGATCCGCCTGGTGGACCGACATGGGCACCCCGAAGTATACCCGTGCGGGCCGGGCGGACCCTTCCGTCGCACTTCGCCAAAAGGGTCAGGCCGCAGGCGGCGGGCTTCGATCCGGGATCTCCTGGCCGCGTGTCGCGAGCAGCGAGACGACGACCGACACGACCAGGATGGCGACGATGATGCCGAGCGACAGCCACACGTCGAGGTGGATGACGTCGCTCAGGATCATCTTCAGGCCGGCGAATGCCAGGAGCGCCGCGAGGCCGTACTTCAGGTACTCGAACCGCTCGATCAGGCCGGCAAGCAGGAAGTAGAGCGAGCGAAGTCCCATGATCGCGAACGCGTTCGAGGTGAACACGATGAACGTGTCGGTCGTGATCGCGAGGATGGCGGGCACGCTGTCGATCGCGAACATGATGTCGCTCGTCTCGACGACGACCAGCGCGGCGAATAGGGGCGTAGCCCACAGCCTGCCGTTCCGCCGCGTGAAGAACTTCTGACCCTCGAAGTCCTCCGTCACTGGGATGATGCGGCGCATCCACCGCAGGATGGGGTTCGCGCTCGGGTCCACGTGCCCGGCGCCGGCCGTGATCATTCGCCATGCGGTGAAGAGGAGCAGCGCCCCGAAGATGTAGACCACGAAGTGGAACGACTCGAGTAGGGCGGTGCCGGCCAGGATGAAGATCGCGCGGAAGACGATGGCCCCCATGACGCCCCAGAACAGCAGCCGGTGCTGGTACTGGGGCGGCACGGCGAAGTAGCCGAAGAGCACGGCGAAGACGAACACGTTGTCCATCGAGAGCGAGTACTCGATGAGATACCCGGCGAGGTACTCGGCGCCGCTCGTCGCCCCGCGGGTGAGGAAGATCCATGCGCCGAAGCCGAGGCCCAGGCTGACCCAGACGGCGACCCACGTTGCCGCCTCTCGCATGCGGACGGCGCGGGCCTCCCTATGGAAGACGAACAGGTCGAGCGCGAGCAGGCCGCCGACGAGGACGGCAAACAGGATCCACGAGACGTAATCAGGCAAGACAGGGCCTCCAGCAAGCGATGCCGAAGGTCTCTCCCGACCAATGTCGAGGTCTGGCCGGCGTCACCGGGCCGCGAACCAACCGGGCCGTCCTGACGATGACGCCTGAGCGGGGTACTCCCCCTCGGGCCGGTTGAGTGTCGTCGCTGGCCATGGCTCCGTCAACCGGCCACTGCGACCGCGAGGGCCGTGGCGAGCGCGCCGAGCAGCAGGACGACCACGACGACGCTGGCCGTCGCCATCCGTCGCTCGCGGAGCAGCGCGAGGCCGACGGCCGCGGTGGCGAGCATCACGACCGGGATGAGCGTCAGCCCGAGGAGGCCGATGGCCACCAGTGCTGACGGCCCGCCCTCCGAGATCAGGTCGGTGGCCGAGCGCGGGCCGGTACGGGCGTCCCCGCCCACCATCGCGATCAGGTAGCCGGTGCCGATGAAGGCGATTGCCACGATCGTTCCGAGGCGCAGGACCGCCGAGATGCCCTCCCCCACCAGCCATCTTCCGCGCTGCTCGTTCACGACCCGGTCACGGCGCGGATTGCCATCTGGACGGCCACGTAGGCCATGACGATGACGAACAGCCAGATCAACGGTCCGGATCCCACGCGGGCCCCGACTCGTGCGCCCAGGACACCGCCGAGGGCCACGCCCAGCACGACCGGCGCCGCGACACGAGGGTCGATGTCACCACGAAACAGGTACGCGTACGATCCGGCCGCCGCCGTGATGCCGATCATGAAGTTCGAGGTGGTCACCGCCACCCGCATCGGCGCGCGCATCAGCAGATGGATGATCGGCACGGTCACGATCCCGCCACCGACGCCCAGCAGGCCCGAGAGGTTGCCACCACCGAAGGCCCCGGCGACCGCCAACGGGAGTCGATGTCGCCGATACGCCGGCGCGTTCGTGCCGTCTGGCGCCGCCGGGTCGACATCGAGCGGCTCAGCTGCGCCGGACCTGCGGAGACCACGGACCATGGTGTAGGCGGTGTACGTCAGCATGGCCGCGAACATGCCCGCCAGGATGCGCTCGGGGAGGAAGCCGGCGATCACCGCGCCGGTGAGCGCCCCCACCGCCGTCCCGGCCCCGAGGATGATGCCGAGCCGTACGTCGGCGCGACCGGCTCGCACGTTGATCGCCGCCGCGCCGGTCGACGTGGCGATCACGCAGATCAAGCTGGTGCCGATGGCGGTCGTCAGCGGGAAGCCGAACCCGAGGGTCAGGATCGGCACGATGAGAACCCCGCCTCCGAGGCCCAGGAGCGCACCGAAGGCCCCGGCCAGCAGGCCGCTCGCGGCGAGGAGCATGTCGACCGGCATGCAGGCGAAGAAGCGGGAATGGCCGGCCCCAGGGCCGGCCATCCGTGCTGCTACGGACGCAGGTGCTGCGGCGCGTACGGGAGAAGCGCCACGTGGCGTGCGCGCTTCAGGGCGGTCGTCAGCATGCGCTGATGACGCGCGCAGGTGCCGGTCTTTCGACGCGGCTCGATCTTGGCGCGCTCACTCAGGTAGCGGCGGAGGCGGTTGACCTCCTTGTAGTCGATGGTTTCGGCCTTGTCGACGCAGAAGTTGCAGACCTTGCGACGACGTCGGTCGCGGTAGTAGTCCGCCGACTCGCGGCGGGATCGCGGGCTTGCCATGTTCGTATCGGTCCTCGGTTGGCTCGGAATGCTCTAGAAGGGAATGTCGTCGACGTCCATCTCGCCGCCGGGCGCGGACGAGCCGCGCTGCTCGGCACCGCGAGGCCGGACGGCCGGTGGCGCGTCGCCGTAGGAGCCCTCTCCGCCGGCTCCGCCCTCGTCGCGGCCCCGTCGCTCGAGGTTGACCACGCGGGCAAACGCGAGCTCGAGCGACGTCCGCTTCTGGCCGTCGCGTGCCTCGTACTCACGGGCGCGGAGCTGGCCCTCGGCGTAGATCTTGTTGCCCTTGCGGAGCTGCTCGGCGAGGCGCTCGGCCTGCTGCTCCCACACGCTCACGCGGAACCAGAGCGTCTCCTCGATCCATTCGCCATCGGGCCCCTTGCGGTTGTCATTGACGGCGACCCGCAGGTCGGTCACCGCCTTCCCGCCCGGCGTATAGCGCAGCTCCGGGTCGGCGCCCAGGTTGCCGATGATCATCATCTTGTTCAGCGTCATCGCAGCTCCTCCTCTGCCGGTCGGGCGTCAGCCCGCGGCCCGCTCCTCGTCGTCGTCCCCACCGGCGCGCGCATCGGCCGGGACCGGGGCCTCGCCGGTCGGCTCCCCGGCCGCGGAAGCCGGCCCGGCATCGGACGCCTCCGCCTCGAGTGCCCGGGAACCCGAGGAGCCGCCAGCCTCGTCGTCATCCTCCGACGTGTCGTCCGACGTGTCGTCGGAAGTGTCCTCGGACGTGCCTTCCGACGTGTCATC
>JASLBU010000269.1 GCA_030146365.1 Candidatus Limnocylindria bacterium
CGCATCGCGGGCGACATCCGCCTCGATGAGGCGCATCGCGTCCTCCAGGATCGACGTGTCGAACGACTTCGTGCGGCGCGTCCGATTGCGCTCCAGCGCGATCTCGAGGCGGGGATGCAGCACGACGCCGACCATGCGGTCCCGCAGGCCGGCCTCGCTCAGCGCCGCCTCGGCGAGCTCCGGATCCACGCCGCCCTCGATCGCCACGGCGAACCCCGCATCGGCATAGATCCGGGCGAGCGCGGCGGATGCGCGGATGGCAAGGGTGAACTGGCGGCTCGTCTCGTCGGTCCACTGGAGCGGGCTGGCAAGCCCCTTCGTCACCATCTCGCGGATCGCGTCGACGTCGACGTGGTAGCCGAGCTCGAACCGGTCCAGCACGGCCCGCGCGATCGTCGACTTCCCGGCGGACAGCTGGCCCGTGATGACGAACACCGGGGGCCTCTCGTCCACGCCCGCAGTGTATCGGCTAGAGTTCGCGGACCGTGCGCGCCTTCATCGGACTCGGGGGAAACATCGGGGAGCCCGCCGTCGCGTTCCGCGCGGCGGTGGCCGACCTGCGGACCATCGGCCAGGTGGTGCGAGTCTCCTCCCTGTACGACACGGCGCCGCGCGACTCGTTCGACCAGCCGCACTTCCTGAATGCGGCGCTCGAGCTGGAGACGGACCTCTCGCCGGTGGAGCTCCTCGTCGAGCTGAAGCGGCTGGAGCTGGAGCTCGGGCGGGACCCCCAGGGCCGGCGCTGGGCGCCGCGGGTGATCGACCTCGACATCCTCTCCTTCGACGGGCTGTGCGTCACCGATCCGGAGCACGACCTCATCGTCCCGCACCCGCGCTTCCACGAGCGTCGCTTCGCCCTGGAGCCCGTGGCGGAGCTGGAGCCCTTCCTGCTCCCGTGGCGGAACTGCTCGGACCTGCGGGTGGACGTGTCGGTGGCGGATCTGCTGCCCACCGTCGCCAACCAGGAGGTGCTGCGCGTCGGTGGACCGGACTGGGCGGATCCCGTCTCGCGCAGCTGACTCCGCTAGAGACGGACCTTGGGCGGGTGGGTCGGATCCCACATGTGCACGGTGTCGATGAAGCGCACCAGGCCCTGCCGGCAGCTCATCAGCAGCGAATGCGTGCGGGCGCCGCCACCGAAGAAACGGACGCCGCGCAGCAGCTCACCGTCGGTCACGCCGGTGGCGCAGAAGACGACGTTCTTGCCGGACGCCAGGTCATCGGTGAGATACACGCGCTCCGTGTCGTCGACGTCGACGCCCATGTCACGCGCGCGCTCGCGCTCCTCGTCGGAGCGCCACTTGAACTTGCCCTGGATCTCGCCGCCCAGGCACTTGAGCGCAGCCGCAGCCAAGACGCCTTCGGGAGCGCCGCCGATGCCCATCACCGCATGCAGGCCGGTGCCGGAGATGGCGACGTTGATGCCGGCCGTGAGATCGCCGTCGCCGATGAGCTTGATGCGAGCGCCGGCCGCGCGAACGTCGGCGATGAGCTGCTCGTGGCGCGGCCGCTCCAGGATGACGACCGTGATGTCCCACACTCGACGGCCGAGCGTCTCGGCGATGGTGGTCAGCGTCTTCTCGACCGGGTCGTTGATGCTCACCTTGCCGGCAGCGCTTGGTCCGACGATCAGCTTCTCCATATACGTGTCGGGCGCGTGCATGAGGCCACCCGGCTCCGCGGCCGCCAGGACCGCCGTCGCGTTCGGCTCACCGGTCGCGACGAGGTTGGTGCCCTCCAGCGGGTCGACCGCAATGTCGATCTGGACTGCGGCGGCCGCGTTGCCCACCTGCTCGCCGATGTAGAGCATCGGCGCCTGGTCCCGTTCGCCCTCGCCGATGACGATGGTGCCGCTGATGTCGGCGTCATCCATCGCCTTGCGCATGGCCGTGACGGCCGCCTGGTCCGCCCCGTCGCGATCCCCGCGTCCCATGAGCCGCGCGGCGGCGATCGCACCGGCCTCGGTCGCCCGGACCGCCTCCGCGATGATCGGCTTGTCGCTGGAGAGATCGGCCATGGGTGGGCGCCTCCGTTCAGTGCTTGAAGTGGCGTCGTCCGGTGAAGACCATGGCCATGTGGTGGCGATCGGCCACCTCGATCGCCATCTCGTCGCGGATGCTGCCGCCCGGCTGGATGATGGCGGTCACGCCGGCCTGGGCGGCGATCTGGATGCCGTCGGGGAAGGGGAAGTACGCATCGGACGCCATGACCGACAACGGTGCGCGCTCACCGGCCTTGCGCAGGGCGACCTCGACGCTCACGACGCGTGACGGCTGGCCGGCGCCCATGCCGACCATGCTGTGCTTCTTCGCCAGCACCACCGCGTTCGACTTCACGTGCCGCACGGCCCGCCAGGCGAACAACAGGTCCGTGAGCTCCTCCAGCGTAGGACGCCGCTGCGTGACGGTCTGCAGCTTGTCGCGGTCCTCCTCCATCTCGTCCTGCGTCTGGACGAGCAGGCCGCCGCCGATGCGCTTGAAGTCGAACTTTCCGACGCCGAGGTCGTCCGAGTCGGAGTGCGTCGGGGGCACCTCCACGATCTCGAAGCCGCGCTTGGTGCGCAGGATCTCGAGCGCCTCCGGCGTGTAGCCGGGGGCGACGATCGCCTCGAAGAAGCCCGGCCGGATGGCCCGGGCCGTCGACTCGTCCACGATCCGGTTGATGCCGATGATCCCGCCATAGGCGCTGACGCTGTCTCCCTCCAGGGCCAGCCGGAAGGCCTCGGCGAGGTCGACCACGCTCGCCAGCCCGCAGGGATTGCCGTGCTTGACGATCGCGACGGCCGGCGTCTTGAAGTCGCTGGCGATGGTCCACGCGGCATCGAGGTCGAGCAGGTTGTTGAAGCTGAGGTCCTTGCCCGCGATCTGGTGGGCGGCGCTGATGCTGCCGCCGGCATGCGCCGGATCGGTGTAGAAGGCGCCGAGCTGATGCGGGTTCTCGCCGTAGCGAAGGTCCGCCTTCTTCTCCACGACCATGGTGAGGCGGCTCGGGAAGACGGTCCCGGCGTTGACGTTGAGGTAGCTGGCGATCTGCGCGTCGTACGCCCCCGTCACCGCGAAGGCCTCGGCAGCGAGCTTCTGGCGGGTCTCGGGGCTCACCCCACCGAG
>JASLBU010000270.1 GCA_030146365.1 Candidatus Limnocylindria bacterium
ACCGACGCTGTCGTTCGTCCCGAAGATGATCGCCGTCGCGATCGCGCTGCTGGTCACGGGCAACTGGGTGCTCTCCGAGCTGGTCAGCTTCACCCAGACCCTGTTCGACTCGCTGCCGCGGCTGCTCGACCGGACCTGACCAGTGGACCTCGAGGTCCCGGCGGCGACCCTCGCGGCGTTGCTGCTCGGCACGGCCCGCGCCACCGGCTTCGTGCTGCTGGCGCCGCCGTTCAACTCACGGAGCATCCCGGCCCCGGTCAAGGGCGCGTTCGCGATGGCGCTGTCGCTGCTGCTGTCGACGCAGATCGCGCCGTCCCTCCCCGAGCCGTCGGCGGGGTTCCTCGTCGTCGCCGCGGTGACCGAGGTCGTCATCGGCGCGGGCCTGGGCTTCGTCGTCCAACTGCTGTTCACGGCGGTGCAGATGGCCGGTGACCTGATCGACGTCACCGGTGGCTTCTCGCTCCAGCCGGCCTACGACCCGCTGGCGATGACCCAGAACTCCTCCGTGGGCCGCCTGCACTACCTGCTGGCGATCACCCTGCTGTTCACCAGCGGCGGCCACCTGCTGATCGTGAAGGGGTTCGCCACCTCCTACGAGGGGCTGCCCGTCGGGGCCGACGTCCCCACCGACCAGCTCGCGGCCGTCGTCCTCACGGCCTTCTCGATGATGTTCCTGGCCGCGCTGCAGATCGCCGGTCCGATGGTCGCCGTGCTGCTGCTCGCCGACGTCGCCCTCGCGCTGCTCAGCCGGGCCGCCCCCGCACTGAACATCTTCGCGATCGGGTTCCCGGTGAAGATCATGCTGACCCTGGCGATGCTGGGACTCACGTTCCCGCTGCTGCCGCCCGCGCTGGACACCCTGCTCGAGCACGGTGCCCGCGCCATGATGTCGCTGAAGAGCGGCTGACATGGCCAAGGACGGTCCGGGTGGTGAGAAGACCGAGAAGCCCACTCCCCAGCGCCTGAAGAAGGCGCGCAAGGAAGGGCAGATCCCGAGGACCCAGGAGCTCGGCACCTGGCTGGGTGTCGCGGCGGCGAGCGTGCTGCTCCCACTGCTGGTCAGCAGTGCCTTCGAGGCGGTGCAGCAGTTGTTCGTGCAGGTCGGGGCCGTGGCCGCGCACCCGGAGGTCGAGGCGGTCGAGGCGCTGCTCGGCGCCGCGCTCACCGCGTTCATGACGACGATCCTGCCCACGGCCGTCGGCATGATGGTGGTCGGCACGGTCGCCTCCGCCGCGCAGGGCGGGGTCACGTTCGCCACGAAGTCGATGAAGCCGACGCTGAAGAAGCTCAACCCGTTCCCGGGCATGAAGCGGATGTTCGGCACGCAGGGCCTCTGGGAGTCGGCCAAGGCTCTCATCAAGACGGCGGCGCTCGGGGCCGTCGTCGTCATCACCAGCGACCGGGCCCAGGCGCTGGTCTCCTCCGCCGGCTCCCTGCCGCTGTCGGCCGTGGCCGCCACCTTCACCGACTCCGCGATCCTGATGTTCCGGGTGGTCGCGGTGACCGGGCTCGTCCTCGCCGTCGCCGACTACGTCGTCGTCCGCGTGAAGATGATGAAGAAGCTCAAGATGAGCAAGTACGAGATCACCCAGGAGAACAAGCAGGCCGAGGGTGACCCGCACATGAAGGCGCATCGCCGCGGGGTGCAGATGTCGATGTCGCGGAACCGGATGATGAGCGAGGTCGCCGAGGCCGACGTCCTCCTGGTGAACCCGACCCACGTCGCCGTCGCCCTCAAGTACGACCCGGAGAGGGGCGCTCCCCGCGTCGTCGCGAAGGGCGCCGGCGAAGTGGCGGCCCGGCTGCGCGCCATCGCCACCGAGGCGCGGGTGCCCCTCGTGCAGGACATCCCGCTGGCGCGCGCCCTCCACTCCTCGTGCGAGCTGGGTCAGGAGGTGCCGCCGCAGCTGTTCACGGCGGTGGCCCGCGTGCTGGCCTTCGTCATGCACCTCGATGCCCGCGGCGTGAAGGGCGGCTTCCACCGCCCCGGCTTCGAACCGCCGGCGATCGAGGACCTGCCGAAGGCGGGACGACGGCGGGTGGTGGCGCCCCCGGTCTGACCCGGTACCGGCCCGCTCGAGGGCTGCCGATGAAGAAGGCGTGAGCCTGCGTCCGTTCTGCGTCCCCGGGAGGGACGCGTGAAGGGCATGGGCAAGATGGCCGTGCCGATCGGCGTCGTCTCGATCGTCCTCATGCTGGTCGTGCCGCTGCCGGCGGCGCTGATCGACATGCTGCTGGCGATCAACATCACCGCGTCGCTGCTCATCCTGCTGGTCGCGATGCAGATCAAGAAGCCGCTGGACTTCGCGGTCTTCCCCTCGCTGTTGCTCGTGGCGACCCTGTTCCGGCTGTCGCTGAACGTGTCGTCCACCCGGCTGGTGCTGACCGACGGCTACGCCGGGAAGGTCATCGAGGCGTTCGGGCACTTCGTGATCGGCGGCTCGCTGGTCGTCGGCCTCGTGATCTTCCTGATCCTGACGATCGTCCAGTTCGTCGTCATCACCAACGGTGCCGGCCGCGTGGCCGAGGTCGGCGCCCGCTTCACCCTCGACGCCATGCCCGGTAAGCAGATGGCGATCGACGCGGACCTCAACGCCGGTCTGATCAACGAGACCCAGGCCCGCAAGCGCCGCCACGAGGTCACTGCCGAGGCCGACTTCTACGGCTCGATGGACGGTGCGTCCAAGTTCGTCAAGGGCGACGCGATCGCCGGCATCGTCGTCACGCTGGTCAACCTGATCGGCGGCTTCGCCATCGGGGTCATGCAGCGGGGCATGGAGCCCGGCGAGGCCGTCTCCACCTTCTCGATCCTGAGCGTGGGCGACGGCCTGGTCTCCATGATCCCGGCCCTGCTCATGTCCACCGCGACCGGCATCATCGTCACGCGCTCGGCCACCGAGGGCGACATGGGCACCGACCTGCTCGCGCAGCTCGGCCGGTTCAAGCAGCCGATGCGGATCGCC
>JASLBU010000291.1 GCA_030146365.1 Candidatus Limnocylindria bacterium
CAGTGGACGGATCACCCGTCCTTGACTACACGCACTTCTCGCTGGTGATGAGCAGCTCTCGCCGACTGGCCCGTTGGGTGGCCTGGAACATCGACGGCGCCCGGCTGTACACGAACGAGGACAGCATCGGCCGGGAGGGCGTGGACTTCCGGCCGGACCCTCGCCTGGCCCCATCGCAGCAGATCACCAACGCCGTTTACGAGCCCAACCGCCTGGATCGAGGCCACATCGCCCGTCGCGCGGACCTGCTGTGGGGCACCAGAGCCGAAGCCGAGCAGGCCAACGAGGACTCGTTCTACTTCACCAACATCACGCCGCAGATGGAGAACCTCAACCAGTCCAGCAAGCAGGGCGTCTGGGGACTGCTGGAGAACGCCCTGCTCGAACAGGCGGAGCTGGACAGGTCGCGGATCAGCGTCATCGGCGGGCCCGACCTGGCCGCGACCGACCCGGAGTACCGCGACATCGAGGTCCCGCTGGTGTTCTCAAAGTTGATGAAGTACATCGTGGGCCGGTGAGCTGCGCGTGCGGGCCTTCCTGGTCACACAGTCGCTCGAGGGCCTGAGGGTTCAGGGGCTGGACGACTTCAAGACTCACGAGGTCACGCCGGCTGTGTTGGAGGAGCGCACCCTGCTGGGCTTCGACCCGTCGCTCCACCACGCGGCAGGCCGAGGACAGGGGGTCGCGGCCGCGGCGCGGAGTCATCGGTTGGTCGCCAGCGTGGAGTCGGTCCGCTGGTAGGCGCTTGGGTACGGCGGACAACTGCGCTTGGGCCGGAGCTCGGGCACCGAGGCGGTGACGTGATGATCGATCGCCCGGCACCTGCGCTTGCGGCAGTGCAGGGGGTTCCCCGGATGTGCGCAGGTCCCGAGGGGGTCAGCCTGGCTGGACCGGTAGGACCGGCTCCAGGAGGCGACGATGAACTGCGACCCACTGACTCACCTGGCCATGCATCAAGCGCGGTCCGCTGAGTTGCAGCGCGACGCCGTCGAGGCCCGCAGGGCGCGATCCTGCGCTGCCCCCGCGCGGAAGAGGTCAAGGCTGTACCGCCTGGGCACGCGGATGCGGAGGCTCTCACGGCCGGCGGCCGCGCGTCCGTTGACGGCAGGATGACTGCGAGGGTCCTGTCAGCCGGTCATCACGCGGACGAGCTCGGACCGTGACCGGACGCCGAGCTTCCGGTAGGTCTGCGACAGGTGTGCTTCCACTGTCTTGACGCTCATGAAGAGGGACTGGGCCACTTCTCGGTTCGTGCAGCCCTGTGCGACGAGGGTCGCAACGCGGCGTTCCGTCGCCGTGAGTGGGGAGTCATGCCGGTCACCGTCGAGCTCGCCAAGCAGATGCTCGGCGCGGCGCCGCCACAACGGCGCCTCGGCGAGCAGCTCGCCGGCGCGGGTCAGTGCCTCCCGTGCTGCCGCCCGGCGACGGAGTCGGCGCAGGACCTGACCCCGGACAAGTTGCAGACGGCCGCGGTGCAACGGCAGTCGCAGCCCGTCGAGGTGCTGCTCGGCTTCGCCGAGACGGGCGACAGCCGCGTTAAGGTCGCCCGCTGCCGCGTCCAGAAGAGCCTGGCTCCGGGCCCATGCCGCCAGTTGAGAGCGCCGACCCAGCGACGTTGCCTGCGCCCGCAGCACCTCAAGAACCGCCACCGCCTCCTCCAGTGCACCGGCGCGGATGAAGGCCTCGGCCGCGTCGGCGTGCCATGGGACGCGAGTCGGTTCGCGAACCTGACGGAAGTGCACATGGTCACGGACGGCGCGGTAGCGCTGGGCGGCATCCGGTCGGTCCATGGCCAAGCTCAGATGTGCGCGCACCAGCAGGCAGTAGCTGCCCATGGCAGTGTCCTGGTCCTGCAGCGCACGCGGCTCCGCGATGGCGAGGGCCGCGACAGCCGTCTCGGGATCGCCTGCCGCCGCCGCTGCCCGGGCGAGGAAGGCGTTCGCCGGTCCGCCGTAGACAACGCCGCTGCGCTCAGCCATGAGGACGGTCGCGCGAGCAAGGTCTAGCGCTTCTCGGGATCTTCCTGCGGCGAGGAGGCCCTCGACCAGGCGGGCCCTGGCGTGAGTCATCGCTCCCGGCTGACCGCTCCGGTCGGCGAGATCGCGTGCATCCTCCAGCAGCGGCACCGCGCGGTCCGGGTCGTCCGTGAGGATCAGGACGATCGCCCGCAACATGAGGGTGTTGTAGAAGGGATCCGGCTCGTAGAGGCGCTCGAGCTCGACCGCCTCGCTGACTAGCGAGGTCGCATCCCGGCCCAAGATGAAGCCGTTGTCAGCGGCCAGGCACAACGCGAAGACCAAGTGCGTGCCGGGCAGGCGGCGACCTGCACAGATCGCCTCCTCGTAGAGCTGCGCCGCGTGCAAGCGGTCCCCTTCGAGCACCCTGCAGAGCGCCAGGTCGGTGAGGATGGCAGCACTGACCGCCGGCTCCTCCCTCGCGGGCCCCACGGCATCCTCGAGGAAGTGCCGACGGGCAACGTCTTGCCCTCCGGCGTTGGCCCGGACAACGAGTGCTCGAGCCCGCAGGACGCCTGTCACACCCGAGTCGAGTATCGAGGCGGCCGAGGCGTCCGCGGCCGCTGCGTCCCCTGCGTCGAACGAGGCCTCGGCGGCCTCGACAAGACGTCCAGTGGCGGTGTCCTGCTGCGAGGTCGGTGTCCGTTCGGCAGCGAGCCGCCACAGCTCCGCTGCCGTGTGCAGCGCCGCCCGTTCACGCGCCTCCTTGGCCGCCGCTTCGAGTGCTGCTGCGACGGCTGCGTCTGGACCGAGCGTGGCCAGCGCCTGGTGCCAGGCTTGTCTGAGCGGGTCTTCGAGCACCTCGCTCCAGCGCGCGTGCGCCTCGCGGACCTCCGAGGCGTCTGCATCATGTAGCAGCACTTGCGCCAGGAGCGGGTGCTCGAAGCGGACGACGCCACCGACGACGTCGACCAGAGTGCCGACGCCGGCGAGCACCTCCTGTCCGGCTCCGGTCGCCGCGAGCAGCTGCCCGATGTCCGGCCGTGGGCTGGCAGCG
>JASLBU010000024.1 GCA_030146365.1 Candidatus Limnocylindria bacterium
TCCGCCACCGGCCACGACTGGCGATGCACGCTGTACGGGTGGCCCCGGCGTTCCCACAGCTCCTCGGCCAGGTGCGGCGCCACCGGCGCCATGAGCAGGATCAGCGTGTCGACCGCCTCTGCGTACGCCTCGCCGCCGGCCATGCCGGCCTCCCGCGCCCGCACGATCGCATTCGTCAGCTCCATGAGCTTGCTGATGGCGGTGTTGAAGTGAAGCGCCTCGTAGTCCACCGCGACGGCGTCGATGGTCGAGTGCGTCGCGCGTCGGAGGGCGCGCCTCAGCTCCTCGGTCGGCCCCAGCACGTCGGTGGCCGTGGCGCCGATGCCATCCGCGGGCGCGGCCGCACGGGCGTCGGCACGCTCGATGTCCCGCGGTGTCGGCACGGCCGCGCCCCACACCCTGCCGAGCCAGCGGTGGATGCCGTCGATGCCGGTCGGGTTCCAGGGCCCACCCTGGTCCCACGGGCCGATGAACATCAGGAACGCTCGCACGGTATCCGAGCCGTACCGGTTCGACAGCTCGTCCGGGTTCTGGACGTTGCCGCGTGACTTGCTCATGCGGTTGCGATCGGCCCCGAGAATCTGCCCCTGGTTCCGTAGCCTGCGAGTCGGCTCGTCGAACGACAGCAGCCCCAGGTCGCGCAGTGCCTTGGTGAAGAACCGGAAGTACAGCAGGTGCATGACGGCGTGCTCCGAGCCGCCGGTGTACATGTCGATCGGCATCCACGCGTCGACCTTCTCGCGGTCGAACGGTGCGTCGTCGGAGTGCGGCGAGCAGAAGCGCAGAAAGTACCAGCTGGAGTCGACGAACGTGTCCATCGTGTCGGTCTCGCGACGTGCCGGCCCGCCACATACCGGGCACTGCGTGGCCAGGAACTCGGCGTGGTCCTGCAGTGGGCTGACCCCGGTCGGCGCGAAGTCGACGTCTCTCGGCAGCACGACCGGCAGCTGGTCCTCCGGGACGGGCTGCGCGCCATGCTGGTCGCAGTAGACGATCGGGATCGGCGTGCCCCAGTAGCGCTGGCGACCAGCCACCCAGTCACGCTGCCGGTAGGTGACCGCATGCGAGCCCAGGCTCCGTCCCTCGAGGGCGTGGGTGATTGCCCCGATTGCCTCGGCCGCCGGCATCCCGGTGAACTCCGCTGACTCCGCGAGGACCTCGTCGGCGGAGTGCTCCACCACCGCGCGGTCCTGGGGGAGCTCGCCCGACGCGGGCACGACGACGTACCGAATCGGCAGGTCGAACTTGCTCGCGAACTCGTAGTCACGCTCATCGTGGGCCGGCACGGCCATGATCGCGCCGGTCCCGTATCCGGGCAGCACGTAGTCGGCGATCCAGATCGGGATGCGCTCGTTGGTCATCGGGTTGATGGCGTGCGCGCCGATGAACACGCCGGTCTTCTCACGTTCCGTGCTCATCCGCTCGATCTCGGTCTCACGCCGTGCGCGTGCGGCGTATGCCTCCACCTCGGCTCGTTGCGCGTCGGACGTCAGCACGCTGACCAGCGGATGCTCCGGGGCGAGCACCATGAACGTCGCCCCGAAGACCGTGTCAGGGCGGGTCGTGAAGACGCGGATCGCCTCGACGTCCTCCGGCTCGGTCGGGAAGTCGATCTCCGCACCCTCGGACCGGCCGATCCAGTTCGTCTGCATCGCCTTGATGGGCTCGGGGTAATCGAGGCCGTCGAAGCGGAGCAGCTCGTCGCTGTAGTTCGTGATGCGGAAGTACCACTGCTCCAGGTCTCGCTTCTCGACCGGCGTCCCGCAGCGCCAGCAGCGCCGATCGGTCCCTTCGACCTGCTCTCGGGCCAGCACCACCTTGTCCTTCGGACACCAGTCGACCGCGCCCATCGCCTTATAGGCCAGGCCGGCCTCGTAGAGCTTCAGGAACAGCCACTGCTGCCAGCGGTAGTACTCCGGCTCACAGGTGACGACCTCGCGAGCCCAGTCGAAGCTGGCGCCCATCAGCCGCATCTGGCGCCGCATCGTCTCGATGTTCGAGAAGGTCCACGTCGCCGGGTGGATGCCGCGGTCGATCGCCGCGTTCTCTGCCGGCAGGCCGAAGCCGTCGAACCCCATGGGGAACATGACGTTGAAGCCCTGCATCCGATGCATGCGCGCCACGATGTCCGGCCCCGTCATCGCGTACCAGTGGCCGATATGGAGGTCGCCAGACGGGTACGGGTACATCGTCAGGTCGTACTTCTTCGGCCGCGGGTCGTCGTCGCGGGCCGCGTAGAGCTGATCGGCCTCCCAGCGGTCGCGCCACTTCTGCTCGTAGGTGCTCGGATCGAAGCGGCCGGCGCGAGGGCCGGCGCGCGTCTCGCTCCTCATCGCTCCTCCTCGCCCGGGAACCAGGCCATCAAGACCTCGTCGCGAAAGCGGTCCCCGGATCGATACTGCATGCGGCGAAGGCCCTCGGGGACGAAGCCGCGCTTCTCGTACACCGCGATGGCGCGCTCGTTCTCGGGGAACACGCCGAGGGAGAGCTTGCGAAGCCCTCGATCGGCCGTCCATGCCTGCGCCGCGCCGACCAGATCACTGCCGATGCCCACGTCGCGCCACCCCTGCGCGATGCAGATGCTCAGGGTGCCGATGTGCTCGGTCGCGACGCCGCGGTCGACGCTGACGAGCACGTTGCCGACGACATCGCCGTCGGCCTCCGCCACCAGGACGAGGTGCTCGTCCGCCCGGATCAGCTCGCTGATCCAGAACGCCTCCGACGGCTCGCTGACCGAGCCGGGCGTGGCGATCAGCCATTGGCCCTCGGTGCGGACGTCGGCGAACAGCCGGGCCAGGGCGCGTCCGTCCGTGGGGCGTCCGGGCCGCAGCGTCCATCGCCTCCGGTCGCGCGTGACCTTCGACTCGCCACTGCCTGTGAGGATCATCGGTGTCCGCTCCAAGCACACAACACGCCCCTCCGTCTGCTCTGGACGAAGGGGCGCTTCGCGGTACCACCTGAGCTTGGCCGATGAATGGTGGAGCTGGGGGGACTCGAACCCCCGACCCCCTGCATGCCATGCAGGTGCTCTCCCAGCTGAGCTACAACCCCACGATCGGTCCACTCGATGGCGTCGGTATCGGGCGCCACGCCGGCCGGGTTTTGCCCGGCTGCTCGACGGGTGAGTTCCTCGCGCCTCGGTCACCGGCTCTCACCATCCCGGCTCGCTCGTCAACGAGGGCAGCGCGTACTGGTCCCGCGTCATCGCGTCGGGCGCGAGGATATCACAGGGCCTCGGAGCGCCTCAATCGCGCACGCTCGGCGCGCCACGTGCAGCGGGACCGGCACCACACACACGAGGAGCTGTCATCTCATGGACGAGCGACCAGGGGGCGAAGAGGATCGGGATACCGCGGTTGGAGAGTCCGGAATGCGCGAGGGCCTCGACCGGGAGTACGCGTCGATGGGGACGGGGGAGGCCGGTGCCGGCGTCGGCGGCGGCGGAGCGAGCTCGAGCGACGTGGAATGGGACGCCAGGGATGACGCCGGCGACGACACGAGCGACGACACGAGCGACGACACCAGCGACGATGAATCGCCTGCTGGTGGAACGGGGATCAACGAGCAGGACACCGTCGCACCGCAGACCTGAGGACGCGCGGCGCGTCAGAACGCCGTGCGGGGCGCTCAGGCCCGGCTGAACCTCGCCCGAATGCGCTCCAGGCTCGCGTCGATGTCGCTGCGTGCCGCGGACGCGATCATGGGCTCCATGAACGAGGTCAGGCCCGAAGCGCGAATCTCCATCGCGAAGGCGAGATCCGTTGCCCCGCCGCCATCGGCGGGCGCCAGGTCCAGGACGGCCTGCGCCTTCACGCCGCTCACCACGCTGCCGATGCCGAGACGCCTTGGCGGCTCGAACTCGTTCACGGTGAGCGGAACCTCGAGGCGCTGCCCCATGAGGTCGCGGCTGACGGTGGCCGTCGTGCCCACGCCCATCGGGCCGTCCGACGTGCGTTGCGCGCGGGTCACACCGGTCTGCCAGTCGGCCACGTTGTCGAGGTCCGCCAGGTAGGCGAACAGCTCGTCCGGCGAGGCCGGGATCCGAACGCTGCGTTCGACGCGCTGCATCGGCTAGTCCTCGCTCGGCGTCGGCTTGGGGCCGGCACCGAGGGGTGGCGTCGGACCGGCCGCGGCGGAGTCGGTGACGTGATAGGCATCCCGTAGATGCACCGGGTCACTCTTCGTCTTGCCGCCGCGCAGCCGCAGGTTGAGGACCTCCACGAACACGCTGAAGCCCATCGCGAAGTAGATGTAGCCCTTCGGGATCTCGAAGTGCAGGCCTTCCGCGACGAGCGACATGCCGATGAGCAGCAGGAAGCTCAGCGCCAGCATCTTGACGGTGGGATGCCGGTTCACGAAGTCACTGATCGTTCCGGCGGAGACGAGCATCACGCCGATGGCGATCACGACCGCGGTGACCATGACCCACAGCTCCTCGGCCATCCCCACTGCGGTGATCACCGAGTCGAGGCTGAAGACAATGTCCAGCAGCAGGATCTGGGCGATGGTGGCCGCGAATGACGCCGTACCGGCCGAGATGGCACCGGGCGCGTGCTCCTCGCCCTCGAGCTTCTCGTGAATCTCAAGGGTGGCCTTCACGAGCAGGAACAGCCCGCCGCCGATGAGGATCAGGTCGCGACCGGAGATGTCGCGGCCGAAGACGGTGAAGAGGGTGCCCGTGAGCCCGATCACCCACGTGATGCTGAACAGCAGGGCCACGCGCATGAACATGGCGAGCGACAGCCCCACGATCCGCGCTCGGTTCTGCTGCTCCAGCGGCAGCTTCCCGGCGAGGATGCTGATGAAGATGATGTTGTCGATGCCGAGGACGATCTCGAGGACCGTCAGCGTCAGCAGCGCCACCACCCAGGTGCCCGGGTCTCCCAGGAATTCGAACATCTCGGCTACGGCTCCCTACGGCGACGACCGGCGCGTCGCGTCCATTCGGTCAAATGTAGCGCCGCGATCCGCGTCGCTCGCGGATCCGGCGCCTCCGCCGGAGCACGGGCATCGCAGGATCGCTGCCCGCCGCGGCGCCATCCGCCCGCACCACCTCGCGGTCAATGGAGGATCTGGGACAGGAATCGCTTCGTTCGTTCGTGCTCCGGTGCCTCGAAGATCTGCGCCGGCGGGCCTTGCTCGACGATCTGACCGTGGTCGAAGAAGACCATGCGGTCCGCGACGGCCCGGGCGAAGCCCATCTCGTGGGTGACGCAGATCATCGTCATGCCCGCGTCGCGAGCCAGGGACTGCATCACGTCGAGCACCTCGCTGATCATCTCCGGATCCAGGGCGGAGGTGGGCTCGTCGAACAGCATGATCTTCGGGCTCATGGCCAGCGCCCTGGCGATCGCCACTCGCTGCTGCTGACCGCCGGACAGCTGGGCCGGGAACTTGTGCGCCTGCTCCGGGATCCCGACACGCTCCAGGAGCTTCATCCCCACCGCCTCCGCCTCGTTGCGGGCGTACCGGCGCACCTTCATCGGCGCGAGCGTGATGTTCTGCAGCGCGGTGAGGTGCGGGAACAGGTTGAACGACTGGAAGACCATGCCGATCTCACGGCGGATGGCGGCCACGTTGCGGACGTCGTTCGACAGCGTGATGCCGTCGACGATGATCTCGCCGCGCTGGTGCTCCTCGAGACGGTTGATGGTGCGGATGAACGTCGACTTTCCGGAGCCGGACGCACCGAAGATGACGACGACCTCGCCGGCCCGAACCGTCAGGTCGATGCCTCGCAGCACGTGGAGCTGGTCGAACCACTTGTGCACGTCGCGGGCGACGATGATGTCGTCCGTTCCACGCTCGGTCGGCTGGTCGGTCACCCGGGCTGCTCCATCGGCTGAGAGTACATTGGCGTGGCGGTGCTCACCGGGTGCCGACCCCCAGCCTGCGCTCGAGCCGATAGCTCGCCTGGCTCATCGCATAGCAGAGGACGAAGAAGACCGCCGCGATGAAGGCGTAGACCTCCATGTTCGCGCCGAACGACTCCGACTGGGCGAGGACCGCGCCGCCGATGCCGAGCAGCTCCAGCAGCCCGATCACCGTCACGAGCGTCGTGTCCTTCAGGAGGCTGATGAACAGCCCGACGTTGGCCGGGATCACCGAACGAAGCGCCTGCGGCAGCACGATGAATCGGTTGGTCTGCAGGCCGGACAGCCCGAGGGCTCGCGCCGCCTCGATCTGCCCGGACGGAATGGCCTGGAGGCCGCCTCGCACGTTCTCGGCGACGTAGGCGGCCGAGAACAGCGTGATCCCGCCCATCGCGCGGGCAATGCGGTCCAGGCGCCATTCCCCCGGCAGGAACAGCGGCAGGATGATGTCGGCCATGAACAGGATGGTGACCAGCGGGACGCCGCGGATCAGCTCGATGTAGCCGGTGCTGAGCATCCGCAGCGCGGGCAGCTCGCTGCGCCGGCCCAGGGCGAGCACGACGCCGAGCGGGAACGAGAGGACGATGCCGACGGTGGCCAGCAGCACGGTGAGCATCAGGCCGCCCCAGGCATTGGTGCTGACCGATGCCAGCGGGGTGTCGCTGAAGCCGGCAATCAGGTAGAAGCTCACCGGCAGCGAAACCAGCCACGCGATCGTGAGAGGCCGTCGAGGCACCGCGATGCGCATCGCGAGCGCCATGGCGACCCAGACGGCGACCGCGTTGGCGGCGTAGGCAGCGACGGCCACCAGGCCGATCGGCGACGGCAGCATGAGGGCCGCGAGCATCAGCTGGATGACCGAGAGGGTGACGGCGAGCACCCGGGCGGTGGCACCGTAGGCTCCACCGGAGACGCCGGCAAGGACGGACAGGATCGCCATCGCCAGCCAGATCCGCCACGACTCGTCGCCGGGATAGCGGCCGATGAGGAACAGCCGCAGGTTGTTCGACACCACTTCCCAGCGGGCCTCGGTGAGCGCCCACCTCCCCAGCTCGAGCGCGAGCCAGACGAGCGCGGCGCCGACGAGGACGGTCATCAGGGAGCTGATCGGCCCGGAGAACAGGTTCGCGCGCAGCCACGCCACCGGACCGATGACCGAGCGAGGCGGCGGCAGGACTTCGGCGGTCACCGCTCGAGCACCTGCACGCGGCGGTTGTACACGTTCATGAACAGGGAGGTCACCAGGCTGATCGCGAGGTAGGTGCCCATGACCAGCACCATGACCGGCACCGGTTGGCCGGTCTGGTTCGCCATGGTCTGGCCGATGCGGAACAGGTCGGGGTAGCCGATCGCGATCGCCAGGCTGGAGTTCTTCGCCAGGTTCAGGTACTGGCTCGTGAGCGGTGGCACGATGATGCGCAGGGCCTGCGGGAAGATGACGAGCCGCAGGGTCTGGCCCTCGGACAGCCCCAGCGCCCGGGCAGCCTCCAGCTGGCCGCGGCGAATGGCCTGGATCCCGCCGCGCACCACCTCGCCGATGAAGGCCGCCGTGTAGATCACCAGCCCGATCAGCAGGGCGCTGAACTCAGGCGACAGGCGCAGGCCGCCGCGGAAGTTGAAGCGCTCCTGGACGGGCAGGTCGAACGTCAGCGGCTCGCCACCGGCCACGAACCAGCCCGCAACCGCGAGCACGAGGATGCCGAGGACGCCGATGGTCCGGAGCCGATACGACGGCCGCCCCTCGTCCTCCAGCCGACCGGCGACGGATCGCGCGACGAACGCCAGCACGATGCCCGCGCCGACGAAGCCGATGAACACCAACACGCCCGGTGCGGCCTGTGGCCCGGGAAGGTACACCCCTCGCTGGTTGAGGAATGCGAACTGGCCGATCGAGAGGCTCTGCGAGATGGCCGGCAGCTGGAGGAAGACGCCGAAGTAGAGGAGCAGCAGCTGCACGAGCAGCGGCGTGTTGCGAATGATCTCGACGTACCCGGCGGCGACCTTGCTGACCAGCCAGTTCGGCGACAGGCGGGCGACGCCCACGATGATGCCCAGGATCGTGGCGAGGATGATCCCGACGAAGCTGACGAACAGGGTGTTGAGCAGGCCGACGAGGAAGGCGGTGAGGTAGGTGGCCTGCGGCGTATACGGGATCGGGCTCTCGCTGATCCCGAAGCCCGCCTGCCGGAAGAGGAACGAGAAGCCGAACCCGAGCCGGCGCTCGTTCATCGCCGAGAGCATGTTGTTCACCATCCAGACGAGCAGGACGGCGACGACCAGCACCACGGCGACCTGCGCGGCGATGCGCAGGACACGGATGTCGCGCCAGTAGGGGACCGCCCCGTGCTCGCGGGGCGGTGCCTCCGAGGTCATCGGCTCGGCGTGGGGAACGGGCCCCGAACCGGCAGCACGGCCACCGGTCCGGGGCGCCTCAGCCGGCTATCGGTACGGCGGCGCGTAGAGCAGGCCGTCGTCGGTCCACAGGCTGTTCAGGCCTCTCTCGAGCTCGAACGGCGTGCCGGGGCCGAGGTTGCGGTCGTAGATCTCGCCGTAGTTGCCGACCTGGCTGATGACGTTCACCACCCAGTCAGGCTCGAGGCCGAGGCCGGACTCGAACGGATCGGCGCCTTCCGGCGTGACGCCCAGCAGCCGCTGGACGACCGGGTTCTCGTTGCTGGCCGCTTCGTCCTCGACGTTCTCCGAGGTGATGCCGAGCTCCTCAGCCTCGATCGTGGCGAAGACGGTCCACTTCACGATGTTGAACCACTGGTCGTCGCCGAGCGGGGCGACCGGACCGAGCGGCTCCTTGGACAGGACGGTGTCGAGGATCACGTGGTCATCCGGATTCTCGAACTCGGTGCGTCGCGCCACGAGCTGCGAGCGGTCGCTGGTCACCGCGTCGCACGCGCCTTCCTCGTACGCCTGGTAGGTCGGATCGATCTCGGCGTACACGGACTCCTCGATGGAGATGCCGGCCTGCGCCTCGGCATCGGCCAGGTTCAGCTCGGTGGTGGTGCCGGACTGCACGCAGACGGTGGCTCCGTCGAGATCCTCGAAGGTGCTGGCTCCGACTTCGGCGCGAGCCATGATCGCCTGGCCGTCGTAGAAGGTGGTGGGCGCGAAGAGGCCCCACTGGGTGTCGCGGCTGACGGTCCAGGTCGTGTTTCGAATCAGGACGTCGACCTCGCCGGTCTGGAGGGCCGGGCCTCGCTGGTCGGCCGACAGGGTTCGGAACTCGACCGCCTCGGAATCGCCGAGGACGGCTGCCGCGAGGGCGCGGCAGAAGTCGGCGTCGAAGCCCTCCATGTCGCCCTCGTCGTTGACGACGCTGAAGCCGGGCAGCTCGCCGTTCACGCCGCAGATGAGCTGGCCACGGTCCTGGACCGTTGCCAGGCGGCCGTCGCCCGCGTCGCCGGGAGCCTGGCTGGCCGCCGCGCTCTCCTCGGGTGCCTCGCTGGCGCTGGCATCCGCGCTGGCGCCGGCGTCGACGCTGGCCGCGGGCTCATCGGACTGGTTCGTCTCTCCGCCGGTGGGTTGGGTGTCGCCGCAGGCCGTGACGACCAGGGCGAGGATCAGCAGGGCGATCGCGGGCAAGCCGGATCTGGTCATGACGCCTCCCTCAACAACGCGTGGTGATGACCGAGCACGGGCCGGGCGACCCATCGGAGCGAACATCCTACCGTGTGGCTCAACGAACCGAGTGCTTGCTCGCTCGTGCACATCGTGGCGGGGAGGTCGCGTGGCCGGCGCGGAGGAACGGGGCGATCGGCGGAGGTTGGTGGAGATGAGGGGACTCGAACCCCTGACCCCCGCGATGCGAACGCGGTGCTCTCCCAGCTGAGCTACATCCCCAACGATCGCCGGATCGGTGCGCGGACCGGCCGGGAGTATAGCAAAGCCGCTCGGCCCTTCTCGAGCTAGAACATTTGTTCTATCATCTGTCGTCCAGATGCCGCCCGATGCACTCGCCGCACCATCACTCGCCTCGGCGCTCGAGACGCTCCGGGCGCGGGGGCTCGATCTGCGCCGGGGAAGCGAGCCAGTGGCGCTCGAGCACGCCCGCCCACCGGTGCCGACCGGCCACGACGCCCTGGACGCTGCACTCGGCACCGGCGGGTGGCCGCGCGGTGCACTCGCCTTTTTGGACGCCGCGGCGGGAACAGGCGCCACCACGCTGGCAATGACGTCGATCGCGGCGACACAGGCCGATGGCGGGCTCGTGGCCTGGCTCGACCTGGATGGCACGCTCGATCCGGCCGTCGCGGCACGGCTGGGGGTGGCGCTGGAGTGGCTGCTGGTGGCCCGTCCGGCCGATCCGGGCGAGGCGATCGAGCTGGGGGCGTGGCTCGGGCGCTCGGGTCACCTCGACGCGTTCGTGCTCGACTTCGGCGAGCGTGCCGCGCCGGATCGGCGCGCCCTCGATCGGCTCGGCTCGCTCCTCGCCCGGACGGGGAGCACGACGGCGTTGGTGGTGGCACCCGCCGCCCGCTCGGTGGTCGGCGCGGTGGCAGGCGTGCGCGTCGCGCTCCATCGGTCCGCGTGGCTGGCCGTCGGGCGCGATCTGGTCGGCCAGCGCGTGCATGCCAGCGTGGAGCGGCATCGCTGGGCGCGGGCCGGCGGCTCGGCGGAGCTCGACCTGTGGTTCGGGGAAGGCCGTCGCATCGACCCGATCCTGGCCGGCCGCGCGACGCCGCGGCTGCCGGAGGAGCGTCCCGCCCTGCGGGTGGTGAGCGCCTGATGTCGGTGACGCCCGCGACCCGCATGTCGAACGTCGGCCTCGGCCTGCCGCGCTGAGGAGATGTCCCATGACGCGTCTGATGGCCCTCGTCTGGCCCGAGCTGCGGGGTGCGGATGCCGATTCGGGGCCTTGGGAGCGGATGCTCGACGCGCTCGACGACCTCTCCCCGCGAGTCGAGGCGGTCGACCTCGGCGTTGCGCTCGTCGACGTGACCGGGCTCGAGCCGATGTTCGGGCCGGAACGCCGGGTGGCGGCACGAGCCGTGATGCTGGTGCGCGCCGTCGCGCCGCTCGCGGTCCGCTGCGGCATCGGCGACAACCGCTGGCTGGCGTCGCTGGCCGCCCGGTTGGCACGCTTCGAGCGGCCCGATGCGCCGGCCGCGTTCCGCACCCTCGATCTGGGAGAGCTGGCCGAGCTGCCGCTCGCCCTGCTCCCTGCCGACCCGGCGACGCGCCAGCGATTCATCCTCTTCGGGCTTGCCCGAATGGGACAGCTGGCCGAGCTGCCGCGTTCCGCGGTCGGCGCGCAGTTCGCGGCGGCGGGGGAGCGGCTCCAGGCTCTCGCCCGAGGCCACGATCCGCGGCCGCTCGTTCCGCGGCGGCGCCCGGAACGTCTGGAGGCGGACGCGGCGTTCGAGCCGCCGATCGAGGGGATCGGCGCGGTCGGCCTCACGCTGCGACGACTCGCCGCCGAGCTGTGCGATCGGCTCCGGGAGCGTCACCTGGCGCCGGGTCGCGCGACCCTCGTCATCGGCCTCGAGGACGCGCCGGTGCTCCGCGTCGCCCAGCCGTTTCCGCAGCCGGCGCTCGAGCCGGACTGGATCGCCCGCCTGCTCCTGTCCCGGGTGGAGGCCGCCGCCCGTGCCCGGAGTGGCAGCCAGGCGCACCTGTCGGTTGCAGCACCGGACCACCCTCAGCCACGAACCCTCCCGAAGTCGGCCGTCAGCTCCGTTGTGGAGCACCCCACCGAAGAGGCGCCGCGGGTCGCATCGGTTCGCCTGGCGTTCGACCGTCTCGCCGATCCGGCGACCCGGCAGCTGCCGGCCTTCGAGGCGAGGGCGGGGCGCTGGGAGGAGCTGCGCTGGTCGCTCGAACGGATCCGCCATCGGTTCGGGGAGGGTCGGCTGTGGCGGGCGACGGCCGATCGGCCGGCCGCGGCGCTGCCGGAGCATCGATCGCGGCTGGTGGACATCGGGTCATGACGCGTCGCTATCCCGATCACCCGCTCGTCCAGGTCGAGACGGATGGGGCCGGCGTCCCGCTGCGGCTGCGCATGGACGGGGCCGACCACGGTGAGCTCGGCATCTGCAACCGCTGGCGCGTCGACGACGGGTGGTGGCGAGAGCCGGTCGCGCGCGCGTGCTACAAGGTGGTGACCCGCTCGGGGCTGCTCTGCACGATCTTCCTCGACGAGATCCGCGGCACCTGGCATCTCGAGCGCCTGTTCGACTGATCGTGACGCCCAGGGTGTGCCCGGCGACCAAAGGCGTATTGGCACCGGTCGTGCGGAACCGCAGCCCCATGAACAACTTCGACCGGCAGCCGGGAGCCATCGACGATCCCGGAATGAAGGGCGGCCTCGATCCGACGCTCGACACGCTGCCGCCGGGCAGCTCCGCCGGCGACACCGGAGGTCCCGGCGAGCCGCAGGCCGCGGAGCTCGATCTCCCCGGGCCGAACGACCCGGTGGCCTGGAGCTACGTCGAGGCGGACACGCCGGTCATCGGCTCGGACGGCGAGGAGCTCGGCCGGGTTGCCGAGATGCTCGGGACCGAGGACGAGGGCATCTTCCACGGCGTGGCGGTGAAGGCGCGGCGGGGGAGCGCGACCCGTGTCGTCCCCGCCGATGCCGTCACCCTCCTGACGCCGTCGAAGGTGCAGGTCGCCCTCGACGCCGATGGCCTGGACGCCGCCGAGGAACACGAGCCGATCGAGCGCTGAGCCCTGTCTCAAAATTGGTCCTCGCACTCGGGATAGCCATCGGGCATGCGGGGCAGCAGGTACAGCTCCACGAAGCCGTTGCCCGCCGCCCAGTCCATGGAGGCGAAGGTCGCGCGGTCCATGCCGACACTGTCGGTCTGGGCAAACCCGAGGGTGGTCAGCGCGTCGGTGATCTCCGCGGCCTGTTCGCGGCTGACCACCCCACACCGTCGGAGCGGTGGCAGCGGATCGCCCGCCTCGGCGCCGAACTCGTCCAGCGGGCCGTCGAACCCGATCGGCACTTCGGCG
>JASLBU010000065.1 GCA_030146365.1 Candidatus Limnocylindria bacterium
GTCGGAGCCGGCGGCGCCGAGGTGCTGGTGGAGGGCCTCGTGTGACGTCTCGGCACGTTGCCGCTCGACGGCGAGCTGCAGCAGCACCGCACGGACCTGCGGCACCAGCGAGCGCGCCTCGGCGACGGAGTAGACGGGATCAGACGGCATGGACAGGGCGATGGTAGTGCTAGGATCGGCCACCGGATGGGCCTGCTCCGCATCGCGACGGCGCCCGTTCGATCCGCCGGAGGTGACGCCGAGGCGCCATGACCGACGAGGTGACCCGCGGCATCCGCGGCCCCAATGACGAGGCTCCTCCCGGAGCCGATCCGTACACCGCGTACGACGACTTCAACCTTCCCAGCTACGTCGGCCTTCCGAGCTTCCAGAAGCTTCCATGGGTAACCGATGCCGAGGCGCTGGCCACCCGACGGCCTGACGTCGCCATCGTCGGCGCACCGTTCGACGACGCGGTCAGCCATCGGCCCGGAGCGCGCTTCGGTCCACGCGCCATCCGGCAGGCGAGCTACCACTCCGGGGCGGTCAACTCGCTCCAGCTCGAGATCGAGCCGTACCGATGGCTCGACGTGGTGGACGCGGGCGACGCGCCGGTGACGCCGATGGACATCGAGCGCGCGCATGCGGTCATCCGCCGCAAGGTGCTCGACGTGGCGCGGTCCGGCGCCGTGCCGATCGTCCTGGGCGGCGACCATTCCATCACGTTTCCCTCGGCATCGGCCGTCGCAGAGGCGGTCGGCTCGCGGCGCCTTGGCATCGTCCACTTCGACGCGCACGCGGATGCCGCCAATGCCACCTGGGGCAACCTGCGCTCGCACGGAACACCGATGCGCCGCCTCATCGAGTCCGGGGCGGTCGCGGGACGCAACTTCGTGCAGGTCGGGCTGCGCGGCTACTGGCCGGGGCCGGAGACGATGCAGTGGATGCGAGAGCAGGGCATGCGCTGGCACCTCATGACCGAGATCGAGGAGCGTGGAGCGGAGGACGTGATCGCCGAAGCGATCGACCAGGCGCTCGACGGGCCGGAAGTCATCTACCTCTCCGTGGACATCGACGTCATCGACCCGGGGATGGCTCCGGGCACTGGCACGCCGGAGCCGGGTGGGATGCTGACCCGCGAGCTTCTCCGTGCGATTCGCCAGATCGTCGGACGGGTCGAGCTGGCGGGGATGGACGTCGTCGAGGTCTCTCCGCCGTTCGACCAGTCCGAGGTGACCGCCGCGGCGGCGCATCGCTGCGTGCTGGAGGCGATCAGCGCGCTGGCGGCTCGGCGTCGGGATACGGGCGACTCACCGATCGAGCGGCTCGGGATGGGGTCGGAGGCCGGAGCCGGAGGCTGAGGGTCAGCCGGCGATCTCGAACGACGTGACGGCAACGGGATTTCCGTTCCGGGTCGCCGTCAGCGTGTAGATGCCGGCGGGCAGTCCGCCGGCCTGGAACTGCGAGTAGTAGTAGCCGTCGCCACTCCCCTGCAGCGGGTACGGGAAGCCGGGGATGGTGCCGACCGGCCCGCTGAGAATCGCGTTGAGCTGGTCCCCCGCGTTGCCGTCGGTGAAGTTGACGAGCGCGGTGAAGTTCGGGGCGTCGCCGGGCAGCGTGCCGAGCTGCCCGTTGCACGTCGGGCCGGAGATGGAGCGACAGGCGCGCACGACGGCAGTGAAGCCGTCCGCCTGTGCGGGCGGCGGCGCAGGGCCGGCGGGTGGCGGCGGTGGCGGTTCCGCGGTTGGCGCAGCGGTCGGTGCGGACGTGGGCGTCGGCGCTGCCGCCGACGGCGCTGCCGCCGACGGCGCTGCGACAGCGCTCGGCGCGGTTGACGGTGATGACGGAATGATGGCTCCACCGACCTCACCGACAACCACCGACGCGCTCGGTGATGGGCTGGCAACGGAGAGCTCCGCATCGCCGCCGCGCGGCCAGAGGATGAACACCACGGCGGCCACGAGGAGGACGGCCGCCGGGATTCGAAGGAGGTCGAGGGTGCTGCGGGACATGGGAGGCGAGAGTGCAGGTCGCGGACCAGAACCCTGTCAGGACACCTCGAATTCGATGGTGTCGGCCTGCTCCCCGTTGCGCGTGATGCGCACCTCGTACATGCCCGGCCCCAGGTTGGCGAAGTTGAAATAGGTGTGACCGTTGCAGGTCGACGTGCAGCCGATGCGGCTGAGGTCGATGGTCCCCTCGCCGATCGTGTTTCCGTCCGGGCCAAGAATCTCGGCGCCGACCACGTCGGCGGACGTCCCGTTCTCGAAGCCGACCCAGATCTCGACCTGCCCGCTGTTCACCGCGCCGCTCGAGTCACAACCGTCCGGCCTGACGCTGCCCGGGATGCACGGCTGGGCCTGGGCGGTGAAGCCGTCGGGGAACACGACCGGCGCACCGCTCTCGGACGGCGCGCTGCTGCCGGTGGGAAGCGCGCTCGCTGCGGCGCTCGCCGCCACCGACGCAGCCACGCTCGGCAGTGGGGCCTCGCTGACGGCCGCGAATGGGGTCGGACTTGCCTCCGCCACTCCCGGGTCGCCGGTGAAGACGCCGGCCAGCACGGCTCCACCGAGCAGCGCCAGCACGCCGAGCGCCAGGAAGCCCAGGATCGCCAGCCCACCGACTCCGGAACGACGTTCCCGGTCGTCCTCCCACTGGTCGTACTCGTACGGGGCCTCGGGGTCGTACGACTGATCGTCCAGGTGGTCGGCGCGCGGCCGTGCGGCGTAGTCCGAGTAGTCCGCGGTCGGGGCGGCAGGCCCCGGAGCCGCGGGCGGCGGCGCTGGGACCGGAACCACCGGCCGCGGCTTCGGTGGCGGAGCTGCCCTGCTGGTGGGCCCAGGAGCGGACCAGTCGTCGCGATCGCGCGTGAGGTCCGGGCGCCGCGCCTCCTCGGCCCGGCGCACGGCGGATCGGGGCAGCGGCGGCAGGTTCTCCTCGACGCCCCCCTGGGGAGCCACGCCGGCGTGCCGGGGCGGGCCGGGGTCGCGTGCCATGCCTGCGTCGTGCGCCACGGCTGCGCCGTGCGCCGGGCCCGCGTCGGGCGCCTCTTCGGCCCGGTGACCCGGCTCGGGCTGGCGGTGTCCCCCGCCGCCGGCGCTGCCGGCATCCTCGTCGTCCTGGGCCAGGTAGTCCCGCCGCCGATCGTCGGGAGCGCCCGAGCGGCGCGCATGCGCATCCGTGGGATCGGGCTCGAAGCGCTCGTACCCGCCGTACTCGTCCGCCGGCATCGCGCCGCGCCGGTACGGCTCGCCGCCCGAGCGGCGCGCGCGGATGCGCTCCTGCAGCTCATCGCGGTCCATGCCTCGCGGACGAGCTCGGGCATCCGTGGGGATGGCGGAGCCACACTGTGTGCAGAACGCGGCAGGAACCGTGGAGCGGTGACAGGTCGGGCAGCGGATCTCGCCCGGTTTCGGGGTCGCCATGTGCGCGCATTGTGCCCTCCCCGGCCATCGGCTGCACGAGCGTCGGCGTTCGCTACGCTGTTCGGCCCATGCATCGCGTCAACGTGGTCGGGACCAGCTGTTCCGGGAAGACGACCCTCGCCCGCGGGCTCGCCGAGCGGCTCGACATGCCCCACGTCGAGTTCGACGCTCTCTTCTGGGGCCCTGACTGGACCCCCGTGCAGGCTCAGCTGTTTCGGGCCCGCGTGACGGCGGCGCTGGAGGGCAGCCGCTGGGTGGCGGACGGTGGCTACGCGACGGTTCGCGACGTCACCTGGTCCCGGGCGGACACGGTCGTGTGGCTCGACTATCCGCTGGCCCTGGTGCTCGGACGGTGGGCGCGGCGGACGGTCCGGCGCATTCGGTCACGCCAGGAGTCCTGGGCGGGCACCGGCAATCGCGAGTCGGTGCGCAACGCGTTGCGGCGCGACGGCCTGCTGTGGTGGATCCTCGGCACGCACCGACGGCGCAGGCGCGAGATGGCCCGGGCGATGGCGGAACGTCCCGACCTCTCGTGGGTGCGGCTCAGCTCCCCTGCCGAGGCCGAGCGCTGGCTGGCATCCGTTCAGTCAGCGGGAGCGGCGAGCGCCTCGACCACGGGTGGCGCGAGGGCGTCGGCCCAGAACCCGTAGCCGACCGGTGAGGGGTGGAAGCCGTCGGGGCTGGTGGCCTCCGGCCGGCCGAGAAAACGGGGGCTGGCCTCCGCTGCCAGGTCGACGAAGCGCGCGGTGCCGACCGCGGCGACCGCCGCCCGCTGCTCGCCGCGCAGGAGGCCGGAGTAGCGGTCGACCATTGTCCGAAGCGGCTCGGGGATGATCTCGTTCGCGTGGAAGCGCGGCGTCCCCGCGAGGACGACGACCGCGGCCCGCTCACCAGCCCGGCGGAGCATCGCTTCGGTGTCCTCACGGAGGCGCCGCCATGGGGTGGCATGCGTCGCGTCGTTGGCGCCGACGACCAGGACGATCGCATCCACGTCGGCTGCGAGGCGCGGCAGCTGATCGGCCAGCACGGTCGCCGTCCGCGCCCCGGAGATTCCATAGCCGGTGACCTCGACCGCACGGCCGAGGCCGGCGGCAACGCGCTCGCCGATGAGCACTGCCAGCGACTCCTCCTCGGTGGGCGAACCGACGCCCGCCACCGTCGAGTCACCGAGCACGGCGAGGCGGACCGGATCGTCCGTCGCACCGTCCGGGGCCGGGATGCGCGCATCCACGCGGTAGCCGGGGTCCATCGGCAGGAACTCGCGTCGGGAGAGCAGGACGAGCTCCACGCCGATGAGGCCGACGAGCGCGCCCAGGACGAAGCCGACGCCGAGCAGGAGGCGGCGCATCAGGCGCCCGCCCGCTTCCAGGCGCTGCCGTCCGCGAAGATCTCGCGCTTCCAGATCGGCAGCCGCTCCTTGATCGCCTCGATCACGTAGCGATTGGCCTCGTATGCCTCCGCCCGGTGCATGCCGGCGGTCACGATCGCCACGGCCGCCTCGCCGATCGGTACGGCGCCGTGCCGGTGGCTGACGGCCACCGCCACGGGCCAGCGCGTCTCGGCCTCGGCGGCGATCTGGGCCAGGACCCTGTCGGCCATCTCGGGGTAGACCTCGTACTCCAGCGCGCGCACGAGGCGCCCGTCGTCGGCCACCTCGCGTGCACGGCCGACGAAGGTCACCATCGCCCCATGCGTGGCATCGGCGACGCTCCGCTCCAGGCCACCGATGTCGATCGGCCCATCCACGAGGGACGCGCGGGCGCCGCCGCTGACAGGCGGTAGGAAGGCGATGACGTCATCGTCGGCCACGGCGAGGTCCCATGCCGCATATACGCCGTTACGGGCCGCTCGCACGTATGGGCGGTGCGGCTCGAGCGCCGGGAAGCGCAGGGCCAGGGCCGCCCACGCGTCGGCCACGGTGGCGCCGTCCTCGAGCCCCACCTCGGTGCGCTCGGCGGCCAGCTCACGCAGCTGGGCAAAGCACCGGACCTGGACCCTCACGAGCTCAGACCGGGACTCCGGTCAGGTAGGCCAGACTGGTACCCGCGATCGAGCCCGCCATGACCAGGGCCAGGCCGATGTACAGCAGGCCGGTCGAGGCCTGCAGCGACGCCGCCCGCGAGGCGAGCAGCGCGAGCGCCGCCACGCCGATCGGCAGGACGATCCCGACGCCCAGCCGCAGCCACGTCAGCCATCCGATATCACCCTCGAGCGGGTCGGTCCCGACCAGCAGGAGCGCGAGCGCGAAGGCGATGCCCTGGACGACGAGCGCCGCGACCATCAGCCACATCATTCGGCGCAGGGGCGCGGGCGAGAGCTTCGGGGTCACCAGGTACCAGTGCCCGAGCAGCATCGCCGCGTTCACCGCACCCAGCGCCAGGGCCGCGATCACCAGCTGACCGGCGAAGAGCGGGACGCTTCGCACCCCGCCGGCCGACGCCAGCACGACGAGCGCGGCGAGTCCGACGAGGCCCGTGCCGATCGCGAGCCCGCTGCGCGGGCGGCGGGCGATCGACGCCACCAGGTAGGCAAGCGTCCCGGCGGCAACGGCGAACGTCAGCGGGCGCCGCAGCGGCTCCGTCGACGATGCGGCGGCGTCCGAGGGCAGTGCAAGATCGCTGACGACGAGGATCGCGGCGAAGACCGTGAGCATCCCCGCCATGAACAGCCGATAGCCGCGCGTCGTGCCCCCGATGCGCTCACTGGCGCCGACCACCAGCAGTGTTCCCGCGGTCAGCGCTGCCCAGAAGACCCAGTTGACGAAAGGGAGTGCCGCGATCTGCATCGCTCAGGCGGCGCCACGGCTGCGGTCGAGCGAGCCGGTGAGGCCGATCTCGACCCATCCATCGGTGACGCGGACGGGAAACGTCTCGACCGGCTCGGTGGCCGGTGGGACGACCGCCGCGCCGGTCCCGACGTCGAAACAGCCACCGTGCCAGGCGCACACCAGCACGCCGTCACGCGGGTCGAATCCGGCTTCCGACAGCGGGAAGTCGCGGTGAGTGCAGTTGTTCTGAACCGCGTAGAACCCACCATCGTGGCGAACCAGCACGACCGGCGTGCCGTCGATCTCGACGGGCAGCAGCTCGCCATCACGCAGCTCATCGGCGCGCAGGACTCGCGCGAAGCGCGGGCTCGTGACGATCACCGACCCTATGACGAGCTGGGCGTGCGCCCGAACGCCAGCAGCCGCGGCTCGGTCATGTCCTCGATCGACCAGCGCAGCCCCTCCCGGCCGAGCCCCGAGTCCTTGACTCCGCCGTACGGCATGGAATCGGTCCGCCACGTGGGGATGTCGTTGATGATCACGCCGCCCACCTCGAGCTCGTCGTGCGCCAGCAGCGTGCGGTCGAGCGATGAGGTGAAGACGCCGCACTGCAGGCCGAAGCGGCTGCCGTTGATGGCCGCAATGGCACCCGCGAACGAGGCGACCGGGAACAGGTTCACGACCGGCGCGAAGGCCTCCTCGGAGCAGATCATTGCGTCGGCCGGGACGTCGGCGAGGACGGTGGGCGGGTACCAGCGGCCGTCCGGCTCGCCGGAGACGAGGGCGCGGGCACCGTCCCGCAGGGCGTCGGTCACCCACTCGTGCGTCCGGGCGACCGCCTTCTCGTCGACCATCGGGCCCAGGTCGGTGGTCGGGTCCAGCGGATCGCCGACCGCGACCCGCCGCACGCGCTCCACGAAGCGGCGCTCGAACTCGGCGTACACCGCCTCCACGACGTAGATGCGCTGGACGCTGATGCAGACCTGCCCGGCGTAGGCGAACGAGCCGTACACCAGGCGCTCGACCGCCCAGTCGAGGTCGGCCGTCTCGTCCACGATCGCGCCCGCGTTCCCGCCGAGCTCGAGTACGACCTTCTTCTTCCCGGCGTCCGCCTTCATCTTCCAGCCGACCGACGGCGACCCGGTGAAGCTGAGCAGCTTGAACCGCTCGTCGGAGACCATGCGATCACCGGTGGGTCGATCCATCGGCAGGATGCTCACCGTGCCGTCCGGCAGCTCGGTCTCGGCCAGGTATCCCGCGATTCGGAGCATGCTCAGCGGGTCGATCGACGGCGGCTTGAGCACGATGCTGCAGCCGGCGGCGATGGCCGGTGCCACCTTGTGCGCGGCCAGGTTCAGCGGGAAGTTGAACGGGCTGATGCCGGCCACCGGACCGATCGGGTACCGACGCACGACGCCATGCCGGCCCTTGTTCGCCGGTGCCCAGTCGAGCGGTATCCACTCGCCGTTGATGCGCAGCGCCTCCTCGGCGGCCGTCCGGAAGGTCAGCGCTCCGCGCGCGACCTCGCCCCTCGCGTCCTTGATGGGCTTCCCGGATTCCCGGCTGAGGAGGACGGCCAGCTCGTCGGCGTCCCGCTCGATGCAGGCGGCGACGTGCGCGAGCGCGTCGCGCCGCGCATAGCTGGGCATGCGCCTGGTCTGGTCGAACGCCTCCACGGCCGCAACGGTCGCCCGCTCCAGCTCGGAAGCGCCGGCCTGGAACGTGGTGGCCACCAGTGAGCCGTCGGCGGGGCTGCGGACCTCGAGCGGAGTACCGGACTCGACCATCTCGCCGGCCAGATAGATCGGGACGCTGGGCGCTCGTACCTCCGTTGTCATGCGCCGAATTCTACGACCGATGCTCCCACGCCTCTCGAGCGGCGCTTCGCCGCGCCGGGCGGGACTCATCGGCTTGCGCTCGCGCCACGTACGATCGTGCGCGATGAACCCCGTCTACCTGGTGATCGAGCTCGGCGCGATCGCCCTGTTCCTGGTGGCGGGCTGGCTGGCCCTGCGCCGCGGCCGGCTTCCGTTCCTCGAGCTGATCAGCGCCGCCGTCTTCGGCCTGCTGCTGGAGCAGGCCAACCAGATCATCTTCGAGACGTACGAGTACGCGCCGGACTTCGCCCTGGCCATCGATCGCGCGCCGATTGCCATCGGCCTGACGTGGGCGCTGATCATCGCCGGCGCCATGCGCATCACCGACGCGATCGGAGTGCGCCGGCGATACGCGCCGATCGTCGACAGCCTGCTGGCCATCAGCCTCGATCTCGCCTTCGACGCGGTCGCGATCCGAATGGGCCTCTGGACGTGGCGGAACATCGGTCCGGAGCAGGGATGGTTCGGCGTCCCGGCGGGCAACTTCTACAGCTGGCTGTTCGTCGTCGTCGGCTTCAGCCTGTTCACCCGCTGGCTGCGCGACGTCACGCATCGGCGCCCGCCGCTGGAGTGGCTCCAGCTGCTGGTGCCCCTCCCCGCATTCGCGCTGCTCACCGCCAGCATCGGAGCCTTCGCGTTCGTCAAGCCGCTGGTGGACGACGATCCCGGTGGCGGGATGCCGGTGTTCTGGGCGGTGCTGATCGCGTTCGCGGCCATCGGTGCGTGGGCGGTGTGGGCCGACCGAGGCGAGCCGGACGGCGCCTCGGAGGCCATCCTCGACCTGCGGCTGGCGTTCGCAAGTCGCGTGGCCATCCATCTCGTCTTCCTGGCGGCTCTCCTGTGGCTGGGGCTCGCGGTCAGCGAGCCGGTGCTGCTGGTCGTGGCCGTGGCGCTGCTCCTCGCGGAGCTGCCGCTCGCCTCGCTGGTCCGGGCACGCGCCTGACGGTCGCGGGACGCTAACCTCGCCAGCATGACGCTGAACCTCCGGCCGTACCTCGACCCCGACGCCTGCGTCGAGCACCTCCGGGCGCTCATCCGCATCCCGTCGGTCAACCCACCCGACGGCGGTGCTGACGTGGCTGCCGGTCGAGATCCATCAGGCGGGGAGACACTGGCGGCGCAGTACTGCGCCGAGGTCCTGGACGGCGCCGGCATCGCCGCCGAGGTCATCGAGCTGACCGAGGGACGTGGCTCGTGCATCGCCCGCCTGCCGGCTGCCGTGCCGGCCACCGAGCCGCCGCTGATCCTCCTGAGCCACATCGACGTGGTGCCGGTCGACGCCGAATCGTGGTCGCGCGACCCTTTCGGTGGCGAGCTCGTCGACGGGGTCGTCTGGGGGCGGGGCGCCGTCGACATGAAGGACATGGTGGCCATGGAGCTCGAGATCATGCTGGCCATCCGCCGATCGGACGCAGAGCTGCGGCGCGACGTGATCTTCGCCGCGGTCGCCGACGAGGAGGCGGGCGGCACGCACGGCGCTCGGGGCCTGGTCGCCACGCGGCCGGACCTGTTCCACGATGCGGCGGGCCGCCCGGCCGCCGCGGCGATCAACGAGGTGGGCGGCTACTCCGTCACGATCGGCGGACGCAGGTTCTACACCATCCAGGTCGCCGAGAAGGGCATCGTGTGGACGCGGCTGCGGAGCACCGGCACGCCGGGCCACGGCTCCATGCCGCACGATGACAACGCCGTCGTGAAGCTCGCCGAGGCGGTCGCCATGCTCGCGGAGGACCAGGCACGCCGGCCGGCCCGGGTCCACCCGGTCGTGCGCCGCTTCCTCGAGGGCATCGGGCTCACGGACGTGGTGGACCTCGCCGAATCCGACCCGGTCGCGGCCGCCGCGGCCCTGGCCGCGTCGGTCGAGGACCCGGTCATGCGGCGCTCGCTGGACGCGATGCTGCGCGACACCGTCACTCCGACGGTCATGCGGGCGGGCAAGAAGGTCAACGTCATCGGCGGCAGCGGTGAGGCGGAGGTCGACGTCCGCACGCTGCCCGGGACAGACCAGGAGGCGCTGATGGCCCGGCTCCAGGAGCTGGTGGGAGACCGTGCCCGGGTCGAGAGCGTGATCAGCCTCCCGGCGGTCGAGTGGCCCGACGACGCCGAGATCGTCACGCTCATGCACGACGCCCTGCGCACCGCCGATCCGGAGGCGACCGCCGTGCCGATGATGATCACGCCGGGGACCGACGCCAAGGCGCTCGCCGAGCTCGGCATCCCGTGCTACGGCTTCGCACCGCTGCGGCTCGAGGCGGACTTCCCGTTCCTCTCACTGTTCCACGGGCACGACGAGCGGGTGCCGGTCAGCGCCCTGCAGTTCGGCCTTCCGGTGCTCGCAGAGGTGGTCGCGCGCTACGCGCTCCGGCGCTGAGCGATCCTGAGCCGGTTTCGGCCGCGCAGGGGCGCTCGGCTATACTCGCGCGTGCATTCCGTGCGTGCAGACCCATGAACGATTCGACCGACTCGAGCGTCGAGCCGCGCTCGCGATCCATCGCCCTCGTCTTCCCCGGCCAGGGGTCGCAGTACGTCGGCATGGGCGCAGAGCTGCTGGCTCGCTCCCCCGCGGCCGCCGACGCGTACGAGCGTGCGGACACGGCCCTGGGCATCCCGCTATCGACGCTGATCCTGGAGGGACCGGCGGAACAGCTGGACCTCACCGTCAACGCCCAGCCCGCCATCCTGGCGACGAGCGTCGCGCACCTGCTGGCCATGCGCGAGGACGCCCGCGAGGCCGGCTTCGAGCTGCGGCCTCGGGCGATGGCCGGCCACTCCGCCGGCCAGTACGCCGCCGCGGTGGCGGCCGACGCGATCGACTACGCCGATGCCCTGCGCCTCGTGCGCGAGCGCGGGCGGATCATGCAGGAGCGGGGCATCGAGGGCGGCATGGGGGCCGTCGTGGGCCTCTCCGACGAGCAGGTGCACGAGATCGTCGACGCAGCGCGCGAGCACGGTGAGATCAGCGTCGCCAATGCGAACGCCCCGGGCCAGATCGTCCTGTCGGGCGTCATCCCGGCGCTCGTCTTCGCGCTCGAGATGAGCAGAACGGTCGGCGCGCGGAAGGCCGCACGGCTCGCGGTGAGCGTCGCGAGCCACTCGCCGCTGATGCGTCGCGCACGCGACGAGTTCGGCCGGATCCTTGCCCGCGTCCCGTTCCGCGACCCGCAGGTCCCGATGCTCGGCAACGTCCACGGCACGGTGATCAGCACCGCGGACGGGCTGCGGATCGAGCTCGCCGAGCACCTTGTCCACGGCGTGCAGTGGACGACCACGGTGCGCCGCATGGTGAGCGACGGCGTCACCGATTTCGTGGAGGTCGGCCCGGGCCGCGTGCTGTCCGGGCTCATCCGACGCATCAGCCCGGAGGCCGGCACCCACCAGGTGGACGCCCCGCTCGACAAGGCATGGCTGGCCACCCTCGGCCCCGAATCGGCGTGACCCAGCGGCGAGCCGTCGTCACCGGCCTGGGCATCGTTTCCCCGGTCGGAATCGGCGTGGAGGCAAGCTGGGACGCACTCGTGTCCGGCCGCTCCGGCATCGATCGCATCACCCTGTTCGACACGTCACCGTTCGATGTGGACGTGGCCGGCGAGGTGAAGAACTTCGATGCGTCTCGGTACATGGACGCGAAGGATGCTCGGCGGCACGATCGGAACACCCATTTCGCCGTGGCGGCCACCGGCGAGGCGCTCCGCAACGCTGGCCTGCTCGGCAACAACGGCCGGGTGACGTCGGAGGTCGACGCGGACCGGTTCGGCATGGTGTTCGGCACCGGCATCGGCGGCATTGGGATCCTGCTCGAGGGCCAGATGACGCTCGTGGAGCGCGGGCCCAGGCGCGTCTCGCCCTTCCTGCTGCCGCACATGCTGCCCGACTCGGCGTCCGGCGAGGTAGCGATCCAGTACGGATTGCGCGGCCACAACATGGCGGTCGTGTCGGCCTGTGCCACCGGCGGCCATGCGGTTGGCGAGGCGATGGAGGCGATCGTGCGCGGGCAGGCCGACCTCATGCTGGGCGCCGGCACCGAAGCGCCGCTCGTGCCGCTCGCATTCGCCGGCTTCAGCCAGATGCGAGCGCTCGGGACGCCCAGGGACCCGGACAGCGGCGAGTACAGCCCGGCCATGGCCTCGCGTCCGTTCGATGCCACCCGCGACGGATTCGTCGTCTCGGAGGGCTCCGCGGTGCTCGTCCTCGAAGAGCTCCAGCACGCGCTGGCCCGCGGCGCGAAGCCGCTCGCGGAGGTGATCGGCTACGGATCGTCCGCCGATGCGTTCGACATGGCCGCACCCGCCGAGCGGGGGGAGGGCAACCAGCGGGCCATGCGCGCGGCGCTGGCGCGCGCCGGCATCGGTCCGGACGCCGTGGACTACATCAACGCCCACGGCACCAGCACGCCACTCAACGACCGCTACGAGACGATGGCCATCCGCGACGTGTTCGGCGAGCATGCCGATCGCCTCGCGGTGAGCTCCACGAAGTCGATGACAGGCCACGCCATGGGAGCCGCCGGCGCACTCGAGGCCTTTGCCTGCGTGAAGGCGCTCGAGACCGGGTGCATTCCGCCGACGATCAACTACCGTCACCGGGACCCGGAGCTGACGCTGGATTACGTGCCGAACCAGGCGCGTGCGACCGACATCCGGGTCGCGCTGACCAACTCGATGGGCCTGGGCGGCCACAACTCGACCGTGATCTTCCGCCGGCTCGAGGAGTAGGCGCGCCGTGCATCGCATCCCCGGAGCGACCTCTTCAGCCCGATGACGCGCCCTCCGCCGCCACGCGATCCCCGCCGGCGCGCCGTCGCGACCGGACTCGGCGCCGTCACCCCCATCGGCAACGACGTGGCCAGCTACTGGACCAACCTGGTGGCCGGCGTGTCGGGCGTGGACCGGATCAGCCTGTTCGACCCCTCGGGCGAGGAGGTGAAGATCGCCGCCGAGATCAAGGGCTTCGATCCGCGGGACTGGATGGACTTCAAGCAGGCCCGCCGCATGAGCCGCTTCAGCCAGCTCGCGGTCGCAGCGGCCAGGCAGGCGATCGACGACTCGGGCCTGGAGATCGGCGACCACAACCGCGACGACATCGCGGTGGTCGTCAACACCGGCGGCGGCGGCCTCCAGGAGGTCGCCGTCGGGGAGATGACGATGCACGAGAAAGGATCGAACCGGGTCAGTCCCTTCATGGTGCCGATGATGTCCCCCTCGATGGCCGCCTGCCAGATCAGCATCCAGAACGGGACCCGCGGGCCTGTCATCACGTCGGTGGCGGCCTGCGCGTCCGGCGTGCAGGCGTTCGTCGAGGCCCAGCGGCTGATCGAGCACGGCGACGTGGACGTGGTGATCGCCGGCGGCACGGAGTCGGCGATCCTGCCGGTCAGCTTCGCCGCCCTCGCGAACATGGGAGCCCTGTCGACCCGCAACGAGGACCCCGCGGCAGCGTCCCGCCCCTTCGACGCGAAGCGTGACGGCTTCGTCTTCGGCGAGGCGGCCGGCGTCGTGGTGATCGAGTCGGTCGAGCACGCGGAGGCCAGGGGTGCGCGGATCCTCGCCGAGGTCGCCGGTGGCGCGCTCACCGGGGACGCGTTCCACATCTCGGCCCCGGACCCTTCAGGCTACGGCGCGACGCTGGCCATGCAGCGCGCGGTGCGCGACGCGCACCTGGAGCCAGAGCAGGTCGACTACGTGGTCGCGCACGGAACGAGCACGCCCCTCAACGACGCGACCGAGACGAAGGCCATCCGCGCCGCCTTCGGTCCGCACGCCGACCGGCTGGCCGTGAGCTCGAACAAGAGCATGGTCGGCCACACGCTGGGAGCTGCCGGGGCGATGTCGGCCCTTGCCGCCATCCTGTCGATCCGCGACGGGGTCATCCCGCCAACCATCAACCAGGAATCGCCCGATCCCGACTGCGACCTGGACTACGTCCCCAACGTCTGCCGCCGCGCGCGCGTGGACATCGCGACGATCAACGGCTTCGGTTTCGGCGGCCAGAACGCCGTCGCGGTCTTTCGCCGTTACGAGGGCTGACACCGCGCAGCTCGGCGCGCGTACGCCCCCGGACCGGACCTTCAGCCGGCTGAGCAATCGCTCCGGCGCCACGTACCATCGGCGCGTGACCGACATCAACGGCTTGCGCCTCGCCTACCGTGGCTTCGTGGCGGGCCTGGCCGGCGGCTACGTGTGGGCCGCGATCGCCATGGTGCTCGGCGCACTGCTGTACCGCGACCCGCTGATGCCGTTGCGACCGATCGCGACCGCCGTCACGCCGCTGGCCGGCACGCCGGAGCTCGCGTTCGTGTTCGGGCTGGCCGCGGTGCAGGCCGGAGGGGCGATCGTGGGGATGTGCTTCGCGTACTTCTTCGCCCGCTTCTTCACCGTGCGCGCGACGCTCCGCATCGCCGGACCCGTGGTCGCCGTGCTCTCGTGGGCACTGCTCGCCGTCGCGCTGGACCGCAGCCGGATCGCACACCTCAGCACGGCCCACCAGGGCGTCGCGGCCATCGCCACCATCGGCTTCGGCGTCATGCTGGGCGCCGCGGTCCCGGTCCGCGGAGAGGTGGCCCGCCGCTAGGCGTCGCCTTCCACGTACAGCTCCGGCTCGAAGCGCGGTCCCCGGCCCGGCAGCGACGCCACCCAGTCGCGCAGCGCGGACTCCACCGTCGAGAAGGCAAGCTCCTGCCAGGGAATCTCGTCCGGGCCGAAATCGCGGACCTCGCTGGTCTCGGCGGCCGGCAGCGCCCGGCCGCCGACGACGTCGGCCTCGAACGCGATCGTCACGATACCCGCCTCGGGCCGCGAATAGACTCCCGCGAGGCGCCCCACCTCGACGCGAAGCTCGGTCTCCTCCTCGGTCTCCCTTCGCGCGCCCTCCTGTGCGGACTCGCCGAGCTCCAGGAAGCCTCCGGGCAAGGTCCACCGTCCATGGCCCGGCTCGATCGATCGGCGGGCCAGGTGAACCCGGCCGCCTCGGACCGGGATGGTATTCACCACGATCCGAGGGTTCTGCCATGTGACATGGCCCGCCGGGCATACCAGCCGCGGCCGGTGGTCCTCCTCCAGGAGGCGCTCCTCGACGGGCTGGCCGCAGTCCGGGCAGAAGCCGGCTGCACGAGAATCGACGCTGCGCATGGGGCGCATCCTATTCCCATTCGTGAGGCGGTTTGGCGTATATACCGTATATACTCATGGACGCTGGCTACAATTGACAGCCCATGCCGAGCACGCCTCCTCCGATCCGTCTCCACAATTCGATGACCCGCCGCGTCGAGGATCTCGTGCCGATCGAGGCCGGTCGCATCGGCATCTACACGTGCGGGAGCACGGTGTACAAGTACGCGCACATCGGCA
>JASLBU010000118.1 GCA_030146365.1 Candidatus Limnocylindria bacterium
CGAGGAGGACGACATCGCGGATGCCATGCGCTGGTCGCTCGAGGTGCCCCACATCCTGCTGGAGGGCAGCGCCGTCCTGGGCATCGCCGCGCTGAGGACTCGCCGGTTCGACGCCACCGAGCGCAAGGTGGCCGTCGTCACCACCGGACGCAATGTCGGGCTCGAGTTGCTTCGTCGGCTGGTCGGCGCCTCAGCGGTGTGAACCGGCCCACCCTCCGGGCTGGTCATCCTCCTCTGCCCTGAGCGGATCGAGGGCCGCGAGCTCCCGCTCGGCGGCAAGCCATGCGTCGCGGGCCTGTGCCACCGAGACCGTGACGAAGCTGACCGGCGCCGCCGGACGCAGCCGAGCGATGCGCCCGACGTCCGCCCCGATGACGACCCACGGCACCGGGTAGCCGCCGGTCACCGGACGGTCCGCGAGCATGACGATGGGCCGGCCATCCGGGGGCACCTGAACCGCGCCCTCGGGCAGCCCCATCGAGGCGATCTCGGAGCCCGGGGCATGGACGGGCGGACCGTCAAGGCGAGCGCCCGTGCGGTCCGCGTCGCGCCCGATCTGCCAGCGCTCCCGCTCCAGCGCGCCCGGGGCCACGCGGTCGATATGCGGTCCGGGGAGCACGCGAATCGGGCCGGACGCGGCTGATCCGGTCCAGCGCTGCGCCGCGCCGGGTGCCCGGCCGCCGATGACCAGCCGATCGCCGCTCCGCATCGCTCGTCCCTCGAGGCCGCCGAACCCCGTACGGAGGTCCGTGCCGCTCGAGCCCAGCACTACCGGCACCTCCAGGCCACCAGCCACGGCCAGGTAGCCGAGCGCGTCCCGGCCCGCGGCGATGCGGACCACGGATCCCGGCCTGATGGCACGGGCGCTGGCGGCCGGAAGTGGCAGGCCGTCGGCCGTGGCCTCGAAGTCGCCGACCAGCGCGATGGTCGACGGGTGCGAAAAGGCGAGCGTGGGCCCAGACAGGGCGAACTCCAGCAGCGCCGCGTCCTCGGGGTTCCCGGCCAGCCGGTTTGCGAGGCGGGCGCTCCAGCGGTCCACGGCGCCACCGACCGGGACGCCCACGTGGCGCCAGAGGGGACGGCCGAACGGGTCCTGGACCGTCGTCAGGGCGCCCGGCTCGAGGACCTCGAGCGTCACCAGTCGACCGGCGTCTCGCCGTGCCCCCGCCATGCGTCACCCGGCAGCGCCCGGAAGCGAACGCGATCACCGGGGAGCAGGTAGGCGGGCGGATCACGCCACGGGTCGAACAGCGCCGCCGGGGTGCGGCCGATGACCGGCCAGCCACCCGGCAGATCGGCGGGATAGACGCCGCTCATGCCGTCCGCGATGGCGACCGAACCGGCCGGTGTTCGAGTGCGTGGCGTGGCCATGCGTCGCACCATCGTGAGCGAGGCATCCAGTCCGCCCATGTACGCGAAGCCGGGTGCGAAGCCCACGAAGAGGACCCGAAGCTCCGCCTGCGTGTGCCGGGCGACGACCTCGTCCGGCGCGATCCCCGCGGCCGCCGCGACTGCGGGGAGGTCCGGACCGTGCTCGCCCCCGTACACGACGGGAATGTCTCGGAGCCGTCCGTGCGCCCGCGGTGGCGCCGGCACAGCGAGGAGCGCCCGTAGGACTGCGGGGAGCTCGTCCACCATCGGCTCGAGCGGGTCCACCTCCACGAGCACCGACGCGCGGCCGGGGACGGCGGCACGCACGCCGGGCGGCCGCCGGTGGGCCAGCGCGGCGCAGAACCCCTGCGCCTGTTGCGCATCGTCGACCTCGACGAGGAACGCCGCCTCGCCGAAGGGAGTGATCACGGTGGCCCGATCTCGACGCCTGCCGATTCGAGCGCCGACCGGACCGCGCCGGCGATCTCGACGGCCCCAGGCGTGTCGCCGTGGCAGCAGATGGTCTCCGCCCGCACTCCCACGGTGGACCCGTCCGCGGCGATGACGCCGCCACCGGCAATCGCGGTTGCCTGGGCCGCCGCCTCCGCCGCGTCGGTGAGCAGCGAGCCCGGTTCGGAGCGTGCCTGGAGGGAGCCATCGGCCAGGTAGCGGCGGTCGGCGAAGGCCTCCGGGACGAAGCGCAGGCGCGCGTCGGCGGCGGCGGCAGCCATCGGCTCGGAGGTCGCGAGCCCGAACAGCAGGAGATCGCGGCTGAAGCGGGCCGTGGCGCGGGCGATGGCCGTCGCCAGCGCGGGATCGGCCGCCGCCTGGTTGTAGAGCGCGCCGTGCGGCTTCACGTGCCGAAGCTCCACGCCGGCGGCGCGACAGAACGCTTCGAGCGCGCCAATCTGGTACCGAACGAGGGACTCGACCTCGTCCGGCTCGAACGCCATCGGACGGCGGCCGAACCCGAGGAGGTCCGGATAGCCGGGCTGTGCCCCGACCGCCACGCCCGCGTCCCTGCAACGGGCCACGGTCGCCTCCATGACCCGGAAGTCGCCCGCGTGGAAGCCGCAGGCGACATTGGCACTCGAGAGATGCCCCACGAGCCGCGCATCGTCGCCGAGGGCCCACCGGCCAAAGCTCTCGCCGAGATCAGCGTTCAGGTCCATGCGATTCGACATGGTACGGGCCCTTGTCGGGCGAGCGTACGATCGACGCCATGCAGGACACGACGCACAGCGATCCCGCCGGTTCCTCGCCTTCGAGAGCCGGCCCGCCGGGTCTCGCGATCGGCGGAGCGCTGGTTGTCGTGGGAACCTTGCTGCTCGCTGGCCAGCTGCTCGACATCGGGCTGTCCGACATCGGCTGGCCGCTGTGGATCGTCGGGCTTGGAGTGGTCCTCCTCGCCGTCGGCCTCGTGGTCGCCGCCGACGGCGGATTTGTCGTGGGCGGCACGGTCGTCACCACGCTTGGCCTGCTCCTGGCCTACCAGGACCGCACCGGTCACTGGGAGAGCTGGGCGTACGCCTGGGCACTGGTCGGGCCTGCAGCCAGTGGACTGGGCATGGCGTTGTGGGGCATGCGGCGCGGCAACGGGTCCGACATTCGCAACGGCACGTGGGGCCTGCTCGGCGGCCTCGGCGTGTTCGCCGTCGGGTTCCTCTTCTTCGAGGGCGTGATCGGCATCAGTGGCCAGCCCTTCGACTTTCCGGAGTGGCTGCTTCCCGCGGCGGTCATTGCGATCGGGGCGGTGCTCCTGGCCCGTGGGTTCGTCCAGCGCCCGTCACGCGGGGATCCGTCCTAGGCCAGCCACTGCGGTGCGCACACCGGCCACGGCTGCGGTGGAGCTCGGTACTCGGCCGTACTCCGGCCGTCCGTCGTGTGCCCGGCCCCCGAACTGAAAGCCGTGTCGCGCGGGACGGGTGGGAGCGTGGGCCGTATCCTTGAGGACGACATGGCCGCGAACGACCCGACCGAATCGCTGAACCTCGTCAACGCGGGGTACGTCGCCGACCTGTACGAGCGGTATCGGCGTGAGCCGTCGAGCGTCGAGCCCGAATGGCGGAGCCTGTTCGACTCGGGTGCCACTGGCTTCGAGCCGGTCGCCGCAAACGCACCGCCTCTGAGCTCCAACGGCAACGCGCGGTCGGAAGCACCGTCTGCGCCTTCGGCGGCGGAGGCTTCCCGGCCGGCCGGCAGCGACCCGGCGCCGGACGGCGGCGCGGCCAGCCCGACCATTCCCGACGGGGCCACGCCCATCAAGGGCCCTGCGGCCCGGCTGGCACAGAACATGACCGCCAGCCTGGCGGTGCCCACGGCCACCAGCTTCCGCGAGCTCGACGTGGTCGTTCTCGAGGCGCGGCGGAAGGCCCTGAACGGCCAGATCGCGCCACGCAAGGTCAGCTTCACGCACCTCATCGGTTGGGCGATCGTGCAGGCGGCAGCCGAGCAGCGGTCCATG
>JASLBU010000165.1 GCA_030146365.1 Candidatus Limnocylindria bacterium
TCATGTACACCTACAACCAGAGCGATCTTCCCAGCGCCCGTCGCCGTCTGTGGACGGCCGTGGGAGTGACCGAAGAAGATGTTGTCCGCGAGATGGCGCGGTGTCTGCGCGAGATGAGGGCTGGTCGCTCGGGCTGACCGCTGTCACTCCCGGCCGGGCGGGGCACCGACCGTCTTCACGCGAGCCCGACGGGCGAGTGTGAAATAGCCACTCAGCGGACGCTGGCGGATAGCGGGAACCGCCCTCGAAAACCGTTGACCAAAAGGTCCGGGGGTTCGAATCCCTCCCTCTCCGCCACTAAGCCCGAGCGACTACTCGGGGACCGGTTGTCCGCCGTTCAACGACCGCAGGTAGTTGACGACGTGCCAGATCTCTCCTCCTCGGACAACACGTCTGACCATGCCGGCATGCCGCCGGGCAACCCGTTGCGGGTCCAGTAGTAGAGATCGCCATTGCTGTGCTCACCCAGAGTGACCCGGGACCGGCGAGCGCCGGTGGCCGGTCGCGTCGATGCCGTGGCACGAGGCGCAACTCGACGCATAACGACCCGATCGATCGGCAAAGGTTTGACTTTGTGAACTTCTGCCCATACATTTCGCAACTCCGATTGCCATTGGGGGAGTGATGCTGCGACTTCTGCGGTTCCGCGACTTCCGGCTGTTGTGGTTCGGCGGGCTCATCTCGGTGATCGGTGACTGGGCGCTGATCGCAGCACTCCCGTACGAGGTCTACCAGCGAACCGGCTCCGCGCTCGCCACGGGCGCGGTATTCATCGCCGGCGTTGGCCCCGCGATCCTGTTCGGCTCCACGGCGGGCGTTCTCGTCGACCGATACGACCGCCGTCGGCTGATGGTCTGGATCAACGTCGCCCTCGCGCTGTCGCTCGTGCCGCTGCTCGGCGTCGACATCCTCGGGCTTTGGGTCGTCTATGCCGTGCTCATCGTCGGCAACATTCTCGAGCAGGGGTTCATCCCGGCCCAGGTCGCGATGCTGCCGAAGCTCGTCAGCGAGGAGCACCTCGTCGCGGCGAACTCGCTCGGCAGCCTGAGCCGGAATCTCGCCCGCCTCGTGGGTCCCGCGATCGGTGGGCTGGCCATCGCGTTCGGCGGCCTGCTCACCGTCATCGTCGTCGACATTGCGTCGTACGTGATCGCGGCGGTGCTGATCGCGCGGATCGCGCCCGGCGCCTCCTTCCGCGCCGACCGCCCGTCAGAGGAAGATCCCATTGCGGCACAGGCGTCGGCGCTGCGCAGGCTGTTCCTCGAATGGCGCGAGGGCATGGCGCTCATCGCGCGCAAGCCGATGCTCCGGGCGATGTTCGTATTCGCCGGCATGACGGCGATCGGCGAGGGGTTCCTTGCCGCCATGATGGTGCCGTGGCTGACCGACATTCTGCATGGCGATCAGGTCGCGTGGGCGGCGATCCTGTCAGCGCAGGCGGTGGGCGGGCTGATAGGGGCGCTGGTGGTCGGTCGGTACCTGCATTCCGTCCCGCCGGCGCTGCTGCTGGGCGTCGGAACGCTGATCTTCGCCGTCATCGACCTGGCGATCTTCACGTACCCGCTCATCCTGCCGATCGTCGCGCCCGCCGTGATTGGCATGGTGATCGTCGGAGTTCCGATCAGCGCGATGAACGTCGGATCAACCACGCTCCAACAGAGCCTGACGACCGACTCACATCGCGGTCGAATTGTTGGCTCCTTCCAGGCCCTGTGGGCGCTGGGAATGGTCAGCGGCACCATCGTTGCGGGCGTGCTCGGGCCCGCAATCGGCATCATCCCGATGATGGCTCTCGACTCGGTGATCTACTTCGCCGGCGGCCTGCTGATCATCTACGCCGCGGCGCGCGTCAATGTCCTTCGCCGCCAGCCGCTCGCGACGAGCGCCGCGCTGGAGACTGATCCGGCTTGACCGAGATCCGCCGCGCCACGGCCGAGGATGCGGGCGCGATCGCTGATGTCTACCTCGAGTCGTTCAAGACCGCACTGCCCACCGTCGCGCTCGCTCATTCGGCCGACGAGATTCGCGCGTACGTCCGTGGCCATCTCGTCGCCGAGACCGAATGCTGGGTAGTGGTCGACGACGAGCGCGTCGTGGCGATGATCGCCCTGCAGTCCGGGTGGATCGAACAGCTGTACGTCGCCCCTGACCGACAGGGGGAGGGGATCGGCCGGCGACTGCTCGAGCTCGCGAAGGCCCGAGCAGCTGCCGGTGGCCTGCAGCTTTGGACTTTCCAGGTCAACGCGCCTGCCAGGAGGTTTTACGAGCAGAACGGGTTCGTCGCGGAGGAGATGACGGACGGGGCCGCGAACGAGGAGCGCGAGCCCGACGTGCGCTACGTCTGGCGGCGCTGACCGTCGTCGTCACCCTGCCGCGCGGCCAGCCGGCGGAGGCGGCGGATGATCAGTGAGTCGATGACCACGATCGACCCGCCCGCAACAAGCGCGAGCGCAGCCACGACGAGGAGACCTTCGTTCACGAGAGAGATGCTCGCAGGAAACGGACAGCATTGCCGCCGAGCAGGCCTGCGACGGTGACTTCCGACAGCCCACGGTCGAGCAGCGCATCGGCCAGCGCCGGCAGGCCTTCGACGTCGATCGCCATTCGAAGTGCGCCATCCATGTCCGAGCCGAGCGCTACGTTCGATTCACCGCAGGCGTCGATCGTCCTGCGAAACATTTGCGTCGCATGGGCGAGCGTGTCGTCGCCCAGGAGCTGAGTCGCCAGGACGACGCCGACGACGCCTCCGCGGTGGCTGATCTCGCGGGCGAGCTCGAACTGAACGTTTCGCGTCCGATCGCTGTATCGGCGAATGCTTCGGCGCGCAACGCCGCCCGCCGCGGACACCCCGGTGTGACTTACGACGAACGGTCGATGCAGGAGCCCGATCGAGTCTTCGATCCCCGCCGGCGACATGTGCGCCAGGTCGACCACGATCCCTTGCGCCTCCAGCTCCGCGAGCAGCTCTCGCCCGAACCCTGTCAGCCCGCCCGCGGTCTTGCCCGTCCCGGACCCGACCGCCTCGTTGTCCATGACATGCGCCGGCGCCAGCATGCGGACGCCCACGTCGTGCAGGCGGGCGACATTACGCAGGTCGCCCTCGAGCACGTGCCCGCCCTGCACGCCGAGGAGAACGCCGACGGCGCCGTCACGCGCCAGGCAACGCTCCAGATCCGCCGCCGTTCGGACGATGGCGAGCGCCCCCGCGGAGTCGGCACACCACCGCTCGACTCTCCCGATGAGCCACTCGGCGATCGCCATCCGCGAGTCCGCGGCGCCGCGCGGCAGACCGAGTGACCTGAAGTGCCAGCGCGACAGGCTTCCGCGAACGTCGGGCCACGACGTGGCGATCGTCAGTCCGACGACGTTCACGCCAACCGATCGCGCTCGAGGGAGATCGACATGGCCGCCTGTGCCACCGCGGACGAAGCCATCCCGAAACAGGGCAGTGCCGACGACGAGATCCACGACGGGCGACTCGTGGACGAGGCGGACCGCCCGCTCGCTCGCCGACAGTCTTCCGGGTTGCGCCGTCCGATTCACGGCACGGTCGACGACCCGGCTCAGCGTTCCCAGCTCGGACGTCTCCTCCCGAGCGATCTAAACGCGAACCCGGCAAGCACGCCCGCGACGAACCCGCCGATGTGGGCCATGTACGCCACGCCGCCGGTCTGCTCCGTAACCGCGATCTGACCGATGCCGTTGACGAACTGCAGCAGCGCCCAGAGCCCGATCGCGAGCAGAGCGGGGACCCACGTGACGAAGTAGCCCAGGACGACGAGGACGCGGTTAGTCGGGAACAGGACGATGTAGGCGCCCAGCACGCCCGAGATGGCGCCCGAGGCACCGAGCGACGGGATGAGCGAGCCGGGCTCGACCGCGATCTGCGCGAGCGAGCCGACGACGCCCGCGACGAGGTAGAAGCCGAGGTACACGATCGAGTTCATCGTGTGCTCGACGTTGTCGCCGAAGATCCACAGGAACAGCATGTTGCCGAGCAGGTGCAGCCAGCCGCCGTGCATAAACATGCTCGAGAGCAGCGTCACGTACACCGGGGACGGGCTCGGCTCGAGCCTGAACGAGCCGCCCGGCACGGTCACCGTGCGAGCGATGTCCGTGCCGGTCGTTATCTCGGCGGGTACGACCGACCACGCGTAGGTGAACGCCTCGTCGGGCAGCTGCAGGAGCACGAAGACCAGGACATTGATGGCGATGAACGCCAACGTGACGATGGCCGGCCCGCGGCCGCGAAGGTTTTCGTCCGCAAGCGGGAACACGGGTCTGCCCGGTGGCCGCTAGTCGGCCGCGCCGCCCCCGGCCACGCCCGCGGGCTGCGCCTCGCGAACCTGATCGAGCCGCTCGCGCAGCAGATCCAGCGCGACGTCGCGACCGGTCCACAGGTTGAAGGCCGCGGCGGTCTGGTGAAGCAGCATGGTGTCGCCGTTCATCGCTTCCGTCGCACCGGCTGCCTTCGCATCGCGCAGCAGCTTGGTCTCGCGCGGGACGTACATCAGATCCAGCACCAGCAGGTCGGGCGGCAGCGCCTCAGCGGGCACCGGCGAGTTGCTGGCCGCGTCGCCAAGGGCAGAGGCGTTCACCAGGATCTTCGCCTTCGACAGCTCGGCCTCGATGACCGACTCGTGCCACGGCATCGCCCGCAGCTCCATATGTGCCGCGCTGCGGCCGAAGTGGCGGATCAGGCTCTCGGCCCGATGCAGGTGGCGGTTGAAGACGATGACGCGCTGGAAGCCGCTGGTGATGAACGTGTAGACGGCGGCCCGTGCGCCGCCACCGGCGCCGATCATCAAAGCCGTCTTCGGCATCTTCTGGCGACCGACCAAAGCGTTGAGCGCGGCACGGAAGCCGATCACATCGGTGTTATGGCCGACGAGCCGCGCACCCTCGCGCGTGATGGTGTCCACCGCGCCGGTCGCCTGTGCCTCCTCCGTCAGCCGGTCGACGAGGGGGACCACGCGTTCCTTATATGGAACGGTGATGTTCGCTCCCAGGTAGTCGTCGCCACGCAGCTCCTGGATCGTTTCGCCAAGCGTCATCAGCGGCACGTCGAGGGGCTCGTAACGGGCGTCGATGCCGGCGCCGTCGAACGCCGCCTGTTGCAGCTCGCTCGAGAGGGAGTGGGTTACGGGATGGCCGACCAGGACGACACGTTTGGGCATGGGGAAACACCTATCAGTCGGCCCTGGGAAGGGCGGGCGGAATTCGTTCGATCCTATCATCGGCCGTCTCCGGAAGCGCCTTTTCACCCGGTGCGAAGGCGGCTGGGAGGGGGCCTCGTGCTATCCTCAGGGCCCTCGGGGGAGAGGTCGCATAGAGGCCTAGTGCGGCGGTTTGCTAAACCGCTGAGTGGGGTAACCTGCTCCGAGGGTTCGAATCCCTCCCTCTCCGCCAGTGCGCCCGTAGCTC
>JASLBU010000227.1 GCA_030146365.1 Candidatus Limnocylindria bacterium
CCAGGTGGGACGTGACCGGAGCGTGAAGGCGCTCGACCGCGCCGTGCGCACCTCACAGCCCGTCGCGCTGGTGACCCAGCGGTCCTCCGAGCAGGAGGAGATCGGCTCGGTCGACGAGCTATACACGATCGGCACCCTGGCCAAGATCGCCCAGGTGATCCGGCTCCAGGACGGAACCATCCGCGCCATCGTGCAGGGCCAGCGCCGCATCAGGCTGCTCGACCTGCTGCAGACCGAGCCGCACCTCGAGGCGCGCGTCGAGATCATCGAGGACGCCGCCGAGAAGACCCTCGAGGTCGAGGCGCTGATGGCCTCGATCCACGGTCAGATCGAGCAGTACGTGAACAGCGGCGCATCGGTCCCACCGGAGGTGGCGGTCGCTGCGCGCAACATCGTCGATGGCGGCCTGCTGGCCGACATGACCGCCTACAGCCCGGAGATGACGACCGAGCAGCGCCAGGAGATGCTCGAGACGATCGACGTCGCCGATCGGCTCCGGCTGGCCAGCGCCTTCCTCGCCAAGCAGATCGAGGTCCTCGAGCTGAAGGGACGCATCCAGTCCGAGGTCAAGTCCGAGATGGACAAGACCCAGCGCGAGTACATCCTGCGCGAGCAGATGAAGGCCATCCAGAAGGAGCTCGGCGAGGACGACCCGGCCGTTGCAGAGGCGTCGGAGCTGCGCGAGCGCGTCGAGCAATCGGCGATGCCGGACGAGGTCAAGGAGAAGGCGCTCAAGGAGGTCGACCGCCTCTCCCGCATCCCGAGCGCCAGCCCGGAGCAGGGCGTCATCCGCACCTATGTCGACTGGCTGGTGAGCCTGCCGTGGGGCACCGAGACGGACGACAACCTCGACCTCGACGACGCCGAGAAGGTGCTGAACGAGGACCACTGGGGGCTCGAGAAGCCGAAGGAGCGCATCGTCGAGTACATGGCCGTGCGCAAGCTGGCCGAGAAGATCCGCTCGCCCATCCTCCTCTTCGTCGGCCCTCCGGGAGTCGGCAAGACGAGCCTCGGCAAGAGCATTGCCCGGGCGATGGGACGGAAGTTCGTTCGCATGAGCCTGGGCGGCATCCACGACGAGGCGGAGATCCGCGGCCATCGGCGCACCTACATCGGCGCGCTGCCCGGCCGGGTGATGCAGAACATCAAGACGGCCGGCTCGGCGAACCCGGTGTTCATGCTCGACGAGATCGACAAGGTCGGCATGGACTTCCGCGGCGACCCCAGCTCGGCGCTGCTCGAGGTCCTCGATCCGGAGCAGAACAACAGCTTCCAGGACAACTACCTGGAGGTGCCGTTCGACCTCTCGAAGGTGCTGTTCATCGCGACGGCCAACATGCTCGACACCATCCCGGCCGCCCTCCGCGACCGGATGGAGGTCATCCAGCTCGCGGGCTACACGCAGCTGGAGCGGGTCCGGATCGCGGAGCGGTTCCTGGTGCCCAAGCAGCTCGAGAATCACGGCCTCACCGCCGAGCAGCTCGTCTTCGAGGAGGGCGCGCTGGTGCGGCTGATCCAGGCGTTCACGCGCGAGGCCGGCGTCCGGAATCTCGAGCGCGAGATCGCCAACGTCGCCCGTAAGGTGGCGCGGCGGGTGGCCGGCGACGCAAGCACGAAGGTCACCGTTCGACCGGAGGAGCTCGAGGACTACCTTGGACCGGCGCGGTTCGAGTACGGCGAGCTCGAGGCCGAGGACCAGATCGGCATGGTGACCGGCCTCGTCGTCAGCGACGCCGGGGGCGACATCGTCCAGGTGGAGGCGACCCGGATGGACGGGAAGGACGACTTCCTGCTCACCGGGCAGCTCGGCGACGTGATGAAGGAGTCGGCGCGGGCCGGCATGAGCTACATCCGGGCGCGCACGAAGGAGCTGGGGATCGACCCCGGCGCGTTCGAGAAGTCGACTGTCCACATCCACGTGCCCGCCGGCGCCACGCCGAAGGACGGACCGAGCGCGGGCGTCACGATGGCGACCGCCATGGCCAGCCTCCTGACCGGCAAGCCGGTCCGCCGGGACCTTGCGATGACGGGCGAGATCACGCTCCGTGGTCGGGTCCTGCCGATCGGGGGGCTGAAGTCGAAGCTGCTCGCCGCGCACCTCGCCGGCGTGAAGACCGTGCTGATCCCGAAGCGGAACGAGAAGGACCTGGTGGACGTGCCCGAGGAGGTGCGCACCCAACTCCGGATCGTGCCGGTCGAGAACATGGACCAGGTGCTGGCCGAGGCGCTCATCGAGGCGCCGCGGTCAGCCGCCCGGATCAAGGCCGAGCGCGACGAGCGGCAGAAGCTCGTCGCGCGGCGGCCGCGGCGGCCGCGGAAGCCGGCCAAGGACGAGGCACCCATCGCGGCGGCTGGCGACCCGCCGTCCGACCAGCCGCCGGCGGGGCAGCCGGCCTAGCGGAGGCAGGAGCCCCGGGGAATCCGCCCAAGCCCGGGGGCTCCACCGACACCGATGGAGTACAAGGACTACTACGCCACCCTCGGCGTCCCGAAGACCGCCAGCCAGGCCGAGATCAAGAAGGCCTACCGGAAGCTGGCGCGTGAGCTCCATCCGGACACGAACACCGATCCGGCGGCGGAGAAGCGCTTCAAGGAGGCGAACGAGGCCCACGCGGTGCTCACCGACCCCGAGAAGCGGAAGCAGTACGACGAGCTCGGCGCGAACTGGCAGGCCTACCAGCACGCGGGCTACGGCTCGGGCGGCGCCACCGACTGGGCCGGGTTCGGCGGCGCGCCCGGCGGCACTCGGTGGAGCTATCGCACCACGACGTCGGCCGAGGATCTGGGCGGCTTCAGCGACTTCTTCCGCCAGTTCTTCGGCGGCGCTTCCGGCACGGCGGGCGCAAGTGCGGGCGCCGGGTCGGGCGGTGGCGGCGGCTTCGACTACGTCGACCTCTCCGACTTCGGCGGCTCGAGACGGCCGGCACGTTCGGCCGCGTCGGCCCAGGCAACCGCGGAAGTCACGCTCGCGGAGGTGGCGACAGGCACGGAACGCCTTGTGAACGTCAACGGACGGCGGCTGCACGTAAAGATTCCTGCCGGCGTCAGCGACGGATCCAAGGTGAAGCTGAGCGGGGCGGCGGACGGAGGTGACCTCGTCATCACCGTGCGCGTGAAGCCGGATTCCCGCTTCGAGCGCGACGGGGCGAACCTGAGGACGACCGTGCCGCTCACGCTCCACGAGGCGGTTGCCGGCGCCGAGGTTCCGGTGAGCACGCCCACGGGCAGCGTGAAGCTCCGGATCCGCCCCAACACGCAGAACGGCCAGGAGATCACCGTGAAGGGTCGCGGCCTTCCGCGTCGCGGCTCGTCGGACCGTGGCGACCTCGTGGTGTCCACGTCAGTGGTGCTGCCGACGCTGGACGACGACGACCGGCAGCGGCTCGGCGAGCTCCTCGACCGCAATCCACAGCCGGATCCCCGGCAGAAGCAGGGCTGACCGGTGCGCACCGACCGATTCACCCAGAAGGCGACCGAGGCGATCGTCACGGCCCAGCAGCTGGCCGAGTCGGAGGGCCACGCTCAGCTCGAGGTGGCGCACCTGGGGCTGGTGCTCGTGGAACAACCGGACGGCGTCGTCCCGGCGGTGCTGAGCCGGCTGGGCGTGACGCCGGCCCAGGCGGCGCAGGCACTGCGCGCGGAGCTTTCGAAGCTGCCGAAGGTGTCCGGCGCGGCGCAGCAGCTGCAGCTCTCGAACGAGGCTCGCCGAGCGATGACCGATGCGCACGCCGTCGCCGAGCGCATGCGCGACGAGTACGTCTCGACCGAGCACCTGCTCCTTGCCGCGCTCGAGGCGGGCGACAGCAGCGCGGCACGCGTCCTGCGCGAGCTCGGTGTGCAGCCGGCATCGGTCACCGATGCGCTCAAGGCGATCCGAGGGAGCCAGCGCGTGACGAACGAGAACCCCGAAGACACCTATCAGGCGCTGGAGAAGTACGGCCGCGACCTCACGGAGGCGGCCCGCAGAGGGTCCCTCGATCCGGTCATCGGCCGAGACGACGAGATCCGGCGCGTGATCCAGGTCCTGAGCCGCAGGACCAAGAACAACCCGGTGCTGATCGGCGAGCCCGGCGTGGGCAAGACGGCCATCGCCGAGGGCCTGGCCCAACGGATCGTGCGCGGTGACATCCCCGAGGGGCTGCGCGATCGTCGCGTGGTCGCCCTCGACCTCGGTGCGCTCGTGGCCGGTGCCAAGTACCGAGGGGAGTTCGAGGAGCGGCTCAAGGCGGTGCTGAAGGAGATCACAGACTCCGACGGGACGATCATCCTGTTCATCGACGAGCTGCACACCGTCATCGGCGCCGGCGCGAGCGAGGGCGCCATGGATGCGAGCAACCTCCTCAAGCCGATGCTCGCCCGCGGCGAGCTCCACTGCATCGGGGCCACGACCCTCGACGAGTATCGGAAGCACATCGAGAAGGATGCTGCGCTGGAGCGTCGCTTCCAGCCGATCGTCGTCGACCAACCGAGCGTCGAGGACACCATCAGCATTCTCCGCGGACTCCGCGAGCGATACGAGGTGCACCACGGCGTGCGCATCACGGACAGCGCGCTGGTGGCCGCCGCAGTGCTCTCGAACCGCTACATCACCGAGCGCTTCCTGCCCGATAAGGCGATCGACCTCGTCGACGAGGCCGCCAGCCGCCTGCGGATGGAGATGGACTCCATGCCGGCGGAGCTGGACGAGATCGAACGGCGGAGGATGCAGCTGGAGATCGAGCGGGAGGCGCTGCGCAAGGAGAAGGACGACGCCTCGAAGGCTCGCCTCACCGCGCTCGAGCGGGAGCTCGCGGACCTGCGCGAGCGCGGTGACGGCATGAAGGAGCAGTGGGAGCGCGAGAAGGACGTCGTCGGCTCGATCCGCGCCACGCGCGAGGAGCAGGAGCGCCTCCAGCCGGAGATCGAGGCAGCGGAGCGCGCCGCGGACTACGCGCGCGCCGCTGAGCTCAAGTACGGACGCGCGATCGAGCTCGATCGACGGCTGGCGGAGCTGGAAGAGCAGCTGCGCGAGCTCAAGGCCTCCGGCACCGTCCTGCTGAAGGAGGAGGTCGACGCCGACGACATCGCTGACGTCGTCGGCCGCTGGACCGGCATCCCGGTGAGCCGCCTGATGGAGGGAGAGACCGCGAAGCTGATTCACATGGAGGAGCGCCTCCACGCGCGGCTCATCGCACAGGACGAGGCGGTCGCCGCCGTTTCCGACGCGATCCGTCGCGCCCGGGCCGGCCTCAAGGACCCGAAGCGGCCCATCGGCTCGTTCATCTTCCTCGGGCCCACCGGCGTCGGAAAGACGGAGCTGGCGCGCGCGCTCGCCGAGTTCCTGTTCGACGACGAGGCCGCCATGGTCCGCATCGACATGAGCGAGTACATGGAGAAGTTCGCCGTCAGCCGGCTCGTCGGCGCGCCGCCCGGCTACGTCGGCTACGAGGAGGGCGGCCAGCTCACCGAGGCGGTCCGCCGCCGCCCGTACCAGGTAGTCCTCTTCGACGAGATCGAGAAGGCCCACCCGGACGTCTTCAACGTGCTGCTCCAGCTGCTCGACGACGGGCGCCTCACCGATGCCCAGGGCCGCACGGTCGATTTCAAGAACACCGTGATCATCATGACCAGCAACATCGGCTCCGCGACCCTGATCGAGGCCGCCGAAGGCGGATCGGGCACCTTCGCCGATGCTGCCGAGCGGGTCCGGCTCCAGCTCCGCGAGCATTTCCGACCGGAGTTCCTCAACCGGGTGGACGAGATCATCGTCTTCGAGCCGCTCGACCAGGAGCAGCTCGGCGAGATCGTGCGCCTGCTGCTGGCCGGGGTGGAGCGTCGCCTCGCGGAAAGCAACATCGGGCTCGCCGTGACGGATGCGGCCCGCCTCCACGTCGCGCGCGAGGGCTACGACCCCGTCTACGGGGCACGGCCGCTCCGACGGGCGATCCAGCGCCTGGTCGAGAACCCGCTGGCCCGTCGCCTCCTGTCCGGCGACATCGCCCCGGGCAGCACGGTGACCATCGACGTGGATGCGGACGGAGCGCTGTCGATCAACGGCGTCGCAGACGCCTCCCTGCCACCGCGGCGACTCGCGGCGCCCGGAGGTTCGTCGACCACCGTGCACTGAGGCTCCCCGGGGGAGCCGGTGCGGTCAGCTGTCCGCCGGCGGATCCGCCTGGACCACCTCGTCCACGACGAAGTTGAGGCGGCAGGAAAAGATGGTGAGCTGGGGACCGTTGGGCGGGGACGGCGGCGGCTCGTCGATGCTCGGGTTCGGAACCGTCGTGCATGCCTCTGCGATGGGGTCGTCGAGGTGGCCGGTGATCTCCACCCATGAGCCCTTCATCGCGTCGAACGGGCACCCGTCCGCATCGCACTCGCCGAACGCGGGCGGAATGAACCCCTGGATCCGGGTATCGGAATCGAACCGGCTTTCCACCGCCTGGGGAAAGAAGAGGCTGCACGAGGCATCCATCCAGAACGGGTCAACGGTCCAGGCCGGGAAGCATCCGCGGCCCTGGGTCTCCGGAGCCAGAAAGGCGAGGAGCCGCCACGGAGCGTCACCCGCGCAGGCCAGGCGCTCGGTGGCCTCGAGCGCGAGATATGCCTCGGTGCCGAGCTCGGACGGGCACTCGAGCGCTACGGGCTCCATCCACGGATCGCCCTCCCGTGATGCGGAGGCCGCCCAGCCCAATTCCTCGGCGCAGGCCAGGGCTGCCGACTGAGGGTCACTGCAATCGGTCGCCGCCCGATCCTCCCCCGGAGCGACGAGGTACCACGAGTATCCGTCCGCCTCGACGGGTCCGGCGACGACGTACACCCGTTCGCCGCCGGCCAGGGAGGCGATCCGCTCCGCCGCGGTCGTCGGCTCGGTTCGAACTGAGATGCCCTCGGCAGACGCACTGACGAGCGTGTCCACGTCGATGCCCTCCGCCGGCACGGAGCCCTCCGAAGACGTCGGAGCGGGGGACGTGCTCTGGCTGGCTGCTGGCGATGCCGTATCCCGCGGCGACGCGACGGCCGAGCCGGGTGCCGGCGACACGAGTGGATCGCCGGTCGTAGGCCCTGCGGCCTGCGGCCCAGCACAGCTCGACACGGTGAACGCGACGATGGCGGCGACTGCCCAGGATGCGCGGTGTTTCATGGCGCGGCCTCCGTGCGTGGGTCGGATCGTAGGCAGGCGGTGCGCCGAGCGCATCGTCCGAACGTCGCAACATGTGACGACTTTCGGTGAGGGTTCGTTGCGCTT
>JASLBU010000190.1 GCA_030146365.1 Candidatus Limnocylindria bacterium
TTCACGCTGAACGGCCTGGGGTACGCCGGCCTGGCCGCCCTGATCGTGATCGGTGCCGCTGCCCCGATGCCGATCGTCCAGCGCTTCGCCTGGTTCCCGCGCCTCGCCCTCGTCGGCTACACCGCCATGACGATCGCCGGATACCTGGTGATGGGCCCCTACTTCACCCTGGGCTTCATCGCCAAGGGCATCGAGGCCGTCCTCATCGCGCTGGTGGTCGTGGATGTCATCCGCGTCTACGGCAGCCCGATGGGCCTGGTCCGCAACGCCATCAGCTCGGTCGCCCCGATCCTGCCCGAGCGCATGCGCGGCCTGGCCGCCTGACCCACACCGCATCATCCCGCCGGCGGGCCACTCGACGGCCCGCCGGCTTTCTGCTGAAAGGAACCTGATCACCATGAAGCCGATGCGCCTGGCGCTCCTGGCCGTCGTCCTCACCGCCGTTCTCGCCGCCTGCGGCTCCTCGACCGGCGACCCCGGCTCGGATGCACCCGCCACGGGAGACGTGACCGTCACAGCCGCCGACATGGCGTTCGCTCCGGGGACCGCGACCGTGACATCGGCCGGCGAGGTCTTCACGATCGCCTTCACCAACGAGGACGCGATGCCGCACAACATCGCCATCTACACCGACGAGTCGAAGTCGGAGAAGCTGTTCGAGGGGGAGATGGTGACCGACGGATCGCTGGTCTACGAGATTCCGGCCCTCGACGCAGGCGAGTACTTCTTCGACTGCTCGCTCCATCCCGACATGGTCGGCACCCTCGTCGTGGAGGGCTGACCGCCGGTCCCCCCGACGATTGCGCAGCGCCCCGTCCGGTCCGGGACGGGGCGCTTCTTCGTGTCCGGCCGTCAGGCCAGCTTGTGCTCTACGGCGTACAGGGCGGCCTGCGTCCGCGAGGCAAGCCCGAGCTTGCCCAGGATGTTGCTCACGTGGGTCCGGGCGGTTCGCTCCGTGATGCCCAGCTCGTAGGCGATCTCCTTGTTCGAGGCGCCCTTGGCCAGCTGGGAGAGGACCTCCTTCTCGCGGCCGGTGAGCGGCTCGATGGGCTCGGCGTCCCTGCGGGCGCGGAGCCGCTGGGCGAGCAGGCGGGACACGGCCGGATCGAGGTGCACCTCGCCGTTGTAGGCGGCCCGGATGGCCTGGGCGACTTCCTCGGCCTCCGCATCCTTGAGCAGGTATCCGGATGCGCCGGCCTCCAGGGCGGACGTGACCTTCTCCTCCTCGATGAACGAGGTGACCGCCACGATCTCGATCTCGGGGTGCGCCTGCTTGATGGCGGCGATGGCCTCCAGCCCACCCATCTCGGGCATCAGCAGGTCCATGAGGATCACGTCGGGCGCCAGCCGGTCCGCGGCGGCCACTCCCTCCCGGCCGTTCTCCGCCTCCCCGACGACGTCGAAGTCCTTCAACAGCTCCAGGAAGCCGCGAAGCCCCCGTCGGACGACCGCGTGGTCGTCCACCAACAGCACCCGAATCGGTCCGTCTTCGTCACTCACGGTCTCGGTCCCCTGCATCGCGATCACGTCGGGCGACTGGACCTCGGCCGGTCGCGCGCGGGAAGTATGCACCAGCGCGAACACGCGTTCGGGCTCTGGGACGTCTCGCAGCCGCTGCGCGCCGAGGTCGCGCAGGACCGCCCCTTCGGGCAGCTCTCCCTCGAGGGCGTCGACCGTGCTGCCGGCGAGGAGCGTCTCCCCACCGTTTGCCAGCGCCTGTAGTCGGGCGGCGCGAAACAGCGGACGGCCGTAGTAGCGGTCGTCGCGCTCCTCGACCTCGCCGCTGACCAGCGCGATGCGGATGCGAAGCCGGCCGACCTCGCCCCATGTCTCGTCGCCGATGGCGAGCTGGAGCTCGTCGGCAGCCGCGACTGCCTCGCGGGCGTCGGGAAAGCTGGCGTACGCCCCGTCCCCGATGCGCTCGAAGATCCGCCCACCGTGGGCTGCCGCGATGTCCCTGGTGATGTCGTGGTACCGCGCGAGCGCGGTGCTCGCGGCCGCACCGTGCCGTTCCGTGAGGCGCGTGCTGCCCTCGACGTCGGCGAACAGGAAGGTGAGTCGGCGCAGTGACGCGCCGGGCGGCTCCATCGGCACAGGATACGGCCCGCGTCGGGACGTGACCGGCGGAGGAATGACGTAGCAGCGCGCGGCCAAAGATCGCCCGTTCGGTGGGACCGGCGGCCGTGGAGCCGCGGTCGCCGTTGGACGACCATGGACGCTCGTCAAGAATGCGAAAGGAGGTCGGTCGATGAACCCCACGGCCGCCCTGATGCTGTCCCGCTCCACCGAGGCCGATCGCCGGCGTGAGACCGAACGACGCCGCGATCGGCTCGTCGCCGCCACGCCGACGAGTGGTGACGACGGCGGTCGAGGCAGGTGGCTGCACCGAGTCCCTCTCCTCCGGCCCGCTCCCGCAAGGCCCTGACAGCCGTCTGAGCACCGCGTACCCCGGTCCCCGCGACCCGGGTGTCGTGCTGTGAACGCCTCGGGGGCTATCCTCGGCCCCATGACGCGCCCAACGCTGACCGGCACACCGGACGCCGTGCCGTCCCTGGAGATCGACGAGATCCTCGAGGGCGACGACCTCGAGCTGATCGGACGATGGCTGGCCCAGGCGGATGCCGTCGAGATCGCCGACGAGCTGGCGCGCCTGCCCCGTGAGCGTCGGGCCATCCCGTTCCGACTGCTCGGCAAGGACGAGGCGCTCGAGGTCTTCGAGCTGCTCGACCCGTCGGTGCAGCAGGAGCTGCTCGAGGGGCTGCGCGAGACGAACGTCCGTCAGCTCTTCGAGGCCCTGGACCCTGACGACCGGGCGCGCCTGACGGAGGAGATGCCGGCCAAGGTGGCCCGGCGCATGCTCGCCGGCCTGTCACCGGCGGAACGGCAGCTGACCGCGACGCTGCTCGGGTACCGCGAGGACTCGGCGGGCCGGCTGATGTCCCCCGAGGTGGCGAGCCTGCGGGCCGGGATGACCGCCGCCGAGGCGATCGACCGGCTGCGGCGCATCGGGCGCTCGGCGGAAACCATCTACGCGCTGCCGGTGACCGACGACCGACGGCGCCTGGTGGGCGTGCTGGGCCTGCGCGATCTCGTGCTCGCGGAGGCCGATGCGCGGGTCGGCGACCTGATGGACCCCGACGTCTACTCCGCCCGCGTCGACACCGACCAGGAGGAGGTCGCCCGGCTGATGCGTGAGGCGGACCTGCTGGCGTTGCCGATCGTCGACACCGAGGACCGGCTGGTGGGCATCGTGACGGTCGACGATGCCATGGAGGTCCTCGAGGAGGAGGAGACGGAAGACGTCGCCCGGGCCGGCGGTGCCGAGCCGCTGCGCCGTCCGTACCTCGCCACGTCGATCCTCCAGATCGCGCGCTCCCGCGTCGTGTGGCTCGTGTTCCTGATCGTGGCCGCGACCCTCACGGTCAACGTGCTCCAGGTCTTCGAGGAGGACCTGACCAAGGTCGTCGCCCTGGCCCTGTTCATTCCGCTCGTCATCGGGACCGGTGGCAACACCGGGGCGCAGGCGGCCACCACGGTGACGCGAGCGCTGGCCGTCGGAGAGGTCAGGCTGGGCGATCTCGGGGTGGTGATCCTGCGGGAGGCCAGGGTCGGCCTGCTCCTCGGGGCGATGCTCGCGATCCTCGCGTTCGGGCCGGCCGCGTTCTTCGCCGACCGCGACATCGCCGTTGTGGTGAGCGTGACCCTCGTCGTCGTCTGCACCCTGGCGGCCTTCGTCGGCTCGCTGCTGCCACTGGTCGCGCGTCGCGTGGGTGTCGACCCGGCGGTGATGAGCGCCCCGTTCATCACCACGCTGGTGGATGCGTCCGGCCTGATCGTGTACTTCCTGGTCGCGCGGGTGGTGTTGGGCCTGTGAGCGATCCGGCCGAACGCTGTCCGTGGGCGGGCAGCGACCCGCTGTACGTGGCGTATCACGACACGGAGTGGGGCATCCCGATCCGGGATTCCCCCCGGCTCTTCGAGCTTCTCTGTCTCGAGGGAGCGCAGGCCGGCCTGGCGTGGATCACGATCCTGCGCAAGCGGCAGGGCTACCGGGAGGCGTTCGACCACTTCGATCCGCAGCTGATCGCTGCGTACGGTGACGACGACCGGGCGCGCCTTCTCGACGATGCCCGCATCGTGCGCAACCGAGCGAAGGTGGACGCGTTCATCGGCAACGCGCGGGCGTACCTGGCGACGGACGACTTCTCCGGGCTCCTGTGGGGGTTCGTCGATGGCGAGCCGATCGTCAATGCGTGGCGGGCCATGGACGAGGTGCCCGCGGAGACCGACCGATCCGCCGCCATGTCGAAGGAGCTGCGGCGCCGCGGATTCCGCTTCGTGGGACCCACGATCTGCTACGCCTTGATGCAATCGGCGGGGCTGGTCGACGACCACCTGGTGAGCTGCATGCGCCACACGTCGAATCGGCGTGCCGCCTCATGACCGAACGCTTGCTCGCCGTGGCACGCTACGTGCTGAATTCCCGGCACTCGTTGCCTGCCCGGGAATGACTGCGCTCCAGCTGATCTCGACGCTGAACCAGGTCCTGTTCATCGGCCTGTTCGTGGTCGTCCTGCGCCGCGCCCTGCGGCAGCCGAGCCGCGCGCACTACGACACGGCGCTGCTGTTCGGCTCGATCGCCACCGTGGTCACCGTCGGCCGGGTCGCGGACTGGACCGGGCTGTCCGGCAGCCCCGGCATCACGGCAGTCACGCTGGTGCTGCTGAACGTCGCCCCCTTCGCGATGCTTCGCCTGGTGGAGGACTTCCGCGGCACGCCGCGCTGGGCCCAGGTCGCCGGTGGTGCCGCGTTCCTCGGCGTCGGCATCCTGTCGGTCGTTGCCTACCCATCGATGCCGGACCTGGTCGAGCTGGCGACGATCGCGTTCTTCGGGGCCGTCGGGGGCTACGCCGCCATCGCCTTCGCCGCCGAGGCGAAGCGGACACGTGGGATCACGCAGCGCCGCATGACGGCGGTCGCCATCGGCGCGGGAACCTTCATCGGCGCGGTGGTCACGCTCTTCGTCGGGGCGCTCGTCCCGGCCGGCGAGGCGCTGAGCGTGGTGGCACAGCTCGCTGCCCTCGCGGCGGTGGTCGCGTTCTTCATCGGGTTCGCGCCGCCGTCGTGGATTCGCCGGGCGTGGCGGGAGCCGGACCTGCGCGGCTTCCTGGAGCGGTCCGTTCGCCTTGCCGGCGTTCCGGACGATCACGCCGCCCTCACGGAGCTCCAGCAGGCCGCTGCCACGGCCTTCGGCGCCACCGGGGCGTCGGTGGGCGTGGCCGACGCGGAGCGCGGGGTCATCGCGTACGTGAGTGCCGGCGGCGACTGGGTCGAATATCCGTCGGACGCCTTCATCGCCGGCCGGGCGTTCACCGAGCAGCGTCGGCAGGTGACGCTGGACGCCGCGCAGGAGGATCCGGAGCATGCCGCCGCGTACGTCGGCGCGGGCGCGCGCACCGTGATCGCCGCGCCGATCACCACGGACGATCGCCGCATCGGCGTCCTCAGCGTGTACGCGGAGCGCGAGCCGATCTTCGTCGAGGACGACCTGTGGCTGCTGGAGCTCCTCGCCGATCAGGCGGCGGTGCTTCTGGAGGCCCGCACGCTGACGGCGCACGCCAGCGAGCTCCGCAGCCGCGAAGACGCCGCGCACCTCAAGGAGGAGTTCCTGTCGGCGGCCGCGCACGACCTGCGGACGCCGCTGACCGTGGTCCTCGGCCAGGCGGAGCTGCTCGAGCGGCGCCTCGCCCGCGACCCGGAGGCTCGCATCGACGCGGCCAGCGTCGGTCGCATCGTCCGGGAGTCGCGCCGCCTGCGAGACCTCATCAGCGAGCTGCTGGACGCACAGCGGCTGGAGCAGGGCCGTGCCATTGGTGACCTGGTGCCCGCCGACCTCCTGGGCCTCGTGGACGGCGTCCGTGATCGGCATGCCGCCGGCGGCGCGCGCGTGGACGTCGAGGACGCCGACGAGCCGGTGATCGCCGCGGTCGACCGGGCACGGATCGAGCAGGTCCTCGAGAACCTGGTCGAGAACGCGCTCAAGTATGGGCAGCGGCGTCAGGCACCGCTCATCACGGTCGTCCGCGGGCCGGCGGAGGCCACGGTCTCGGTCATCGACCACGGCATGGGAATCCCCGACGCGGAGCGCGGCCGGATCTTCGAACGCTTCTTCCGCGCGTCCAACGCGCAATCGGTCACCGACACCGGGCTCGGCCTCGGCCTGTACATCTGCCGGCGGATCATCGAGGAGCACGGCGGTCGCATCTGGCACGAGCCCACGCCGGGCGGCGGCAGCACGTTTGCATTCAGCCTGCCGCTCGTGGCCCATGAGCCGGCGCCGGCGATCGCCGGTGAGGAGTCGGCGTGGCCAGCGCAGCTGGAGCCACGGGGCGCGGATGCCTGACGCGCGCGTCCTCGTCGTGGACGACGAGCCGGATATCCGGGCCACCGTCTCTGCGATGCTCGAGATCGAGGGCTACGCCGTCGAGGAGGCGATGCACGGCGCGGCCGCCCTCGAGCTCATCGAGACGGACCCGCCCGACATCATCCTGCTTGACATGCGAATGCCGGTCCTGGACGGCTGGGGCTTCGCCGAGCAGATGCGCGTGCGCGGGCACGCGATCCCGATCGTCGTGATGACCGCCGCGCGTGATGCGGCCCGCTGGGCCGCCGAGATCGCCGCCACGGCCTTCATCGCCAAGCCGTTCGGCTACGACGACCTGATCGGCGCCGTGGAGGAGGCGCGAGGATCGACCGGGCCGGGGACCGCTCCGCCCTAGGTCACCAGTGAGCCGGCCTGCCGCCAGCTCGCCCCGCCGTATCCGAGGAAGCGGGTCGGGCGGAGCACGATCGGCTGCGAGTACACCTCGGCGAAGCGCTGGGCCGTGAGTCCGGCCCGCCGAAGCAGCTCCCGGTACTTGGCGCCGAAGCCTTCGGGCATCACGCTCGATGCCTCCTGGTCGGGGAGCTCGGCGGTGGCTTCGATCAGCTCGACCTCGAATTCGGGGCCGGGTGTGCCGACCGCCACCATCACGCTGGGGTGATCGCGCAGGTTGTCGACCTTGCGGGCGTTCGGCTTGCTGAACGCCACGATGCGATCGCCGTCCCAATGGAACCAGACCGGGACGACGTGCGGCCGGCCGTCACGCTGGACGGAGCTCAGCCAGACGACGGAGTCCTCGCGCAGCGCGGCATCCGCAGACGGGCGTGGCCGGCACGGGGCGATCGCGGTCGGCGTGGTCTCTCGGCGGTTCATGTCACACAGCATCCGCCCGGAGCGGCGCGGAGCCGAGGGGGAGACGTCGCAGTCCCTCCCCCGACGTTGGCAGGGCGCGCGGCCGGCCGGATGACGTATCGCCGACCTTATACTTCGCGTCCCAATGCCGCCCATCGCCAGCGTCGACGTTCCCGCCTCGAGCGCCAACCTCGGCAGCGGCTTCGACTGCTTCGCCGCCGCGCTCTCGCTCAAGCTGCGCGCCGAGCTGTGGCCCGGGGACGAGACGGGGATCACGCTGAACGCCCACGGCGAGGGAGCGCCGCACGACGACGAGTCGGCCGGCGACAACCTCCTGATCCGTGCCTTCCGGGAGGGGCTCCGCATCTCGGCAGCGCCCGGAGCCGCGTCGTGGCGGCTCGATGTCTCGAGCATGATCCCCTCCGCCCGCGGCCTGGGGAGCAGCTCGGCGGCCATCGTGGCCGGTGTCGTCCTGGGCGCGGCCGTCGGGCGACGCACGGTCCAGGCGGACGAGCTCCTCGCCCTCGCGGCGCGGATGGAGGGACACCCCGATAACGTCGCGGCCGCGCTGTATGGCGGCTTCACGGTGGCGGTGACCGAGCCTGACGGAGAGGTGACGCTGCGCCGGTTCCGGGCACCCGAGTCCTGGATCCCGGTCGCATTCATCCCGCAGCACCAGAGCCGCACGACGGACATGCGGGCGGCGTTGCCGGAGTCGGTGGATCACGCCGCGGCGGCGCGCCAGGCCGGGCGCAGCGCGCTGCTGGCCACGGCGGTCATGACCTCCGATGCCGGGCTGCTTCGCGCGGCGATGACCGACGAGCTTCACCAGCCCTATCGGCTTCCCCACCTGCCGGGCACACGCGAGCTCATCGACGAGGCATATGCCCGCGGAGCGGCCGGGGCATGCCTCTCCGGCGCGGGCCCCGCCGTCCTCGCCATCTGCGACTCCCCCGTCTCGGCCCACGCGGTCGAGAAGGCATGGAACGCCTCGGGTCTCCCCGGGATGGCCACTCGCCTGCGCTTCGACGCCGCCGGGGCGAAACTTCTCGCCGACTGAGCGGGCAGGCGCTCGTCTCCACGCCCGCGTCGTGGCGGGCTACCATGCTCGACGCCCATGAGCCTCGTGACCATCTCCGGCGTGTCGAAGAGCCATGCCGCCCAGCACCTGTTCAGCGACGTGGGCCTCATGATCGGGGCCGGGCGCCGCCTTGCCATCGTGGGGCCCAATGGGGCGGGGAAGACGACCCTGCTCGAGCTCATCACCGGCGACCAGGAGCCGGACAGCGGGACGATCACCCGGGCCAGGGAGACCGTCATCGGCTACCTGCGCCAGGAGATCGCCGAGAGTCGCGGCCGGACGGCGCTGGCGGAGGTCCTGGCCGGGGCCGGCGTGGTGAGCGGGATCGAGCGTCGCATGCGCCACATCGAGCTGGAGCTCGAGGACGCGAGCGACGACGCGGAGCTGGCCGAGCTGATGGACGAGTACGGGCGCCTCCAGCACCGGTTCGAGGCGATGGGCGGCTACGGCCTGGAAGCTGAGGCGCGCCGAATCCTTGCCGGCCTCGGGTTCGCGGAGGCGGACATGGAGCGCGACATCGGCGAGTTCAGCGGTGGCTGGATGATGCGCGTGGCGCTCGCGCGGCTCCTGCTCCAGAACCCGGACGTCCTCCTGCTCGACGAGCCGACCAACCACCTGGACCTGGCCTCCGTCGAGTGGCTGCAGGGCTTCCTGGCGCAGTACGCGGGGGCGATCGTGCTGGTCAGCCACGACCGTGACTTCATCAACGAGGTCGCGAACCGCATCCTGGAGCTGCACGGCGGTCGTGCCACGGAGTACGTCGGGGACTACGCGGACTTCGTCGAGCAGCGGGCCGAGCGCATGGCGCAGCTGGAGGCCGCCGCCAAGAACCAGCAACGCAAGATTGCGCACACCGAGGCCTTCATCGACCGCTTCCGGTACAAGGCGTCCAAGGCACGCCAGGTCCAGTCGCGGGTCAAGTCGCTCGAGAAGCTGGATCGCGTCGTCACACCGCAGCGGCGGACGCGCAGCGTGAAGTTCCGCTTCCCGGAGCCGCCCCGCAGCGGACGAACCGTCATCACGCTCGCCGGCGTCGCGAAGCGCTACGGCCCCACCGTCGTCTATGACGGCGACCTCGATCTGCAGCTGGAGCGCGGGCAGCGGGTGGCGCTGATCGGGCCCAACGGGGCCGGCAAGTCGACGCTGCTCAAGATCCTGGCCGGCGTCCTCGATGTCGATGGGGGGACGCGCGAGCTGGGGTCCAACGTGAAGGTCGCCTACTTCGCGCAGCATCAGATCGAGGCTCTGGATCCCGCCAAGACGGTGTTCAACGAGCTGAACGACGCCGCGCCGATGCTGCCGACCAACGAGGTGCGCAAGCTGCTGGGGGCCTTTCTGTTCAGCGGCGATGCGGTGGACAAGAAGGTCGGCGTCCTGTCAGGCGGGGAGCAGACGCGCCTGGCGCTCGCCAAGCTACTGGCCGATCCCGCGAACCTGCTGTGCCTCGACGAGCCGACCAACCACCTGGACATCCAGTCGCGCGACGTGCTCGAGGACGCGCTCAACGCGTTCGGCGGCACGATCGTGCTGATCACGCACGACCGGTACCTCATCCGGAGCGTCGCGAACACGATCATCGAGGTCAACGACGGGGCGGCGACGGTCTACCCGGGCGACTTCGAGTACTACGCGGCCAAGCGCGGGGTCGATATCGAGACCCGCGGCGCCGTCGAGGGCACGCGCTCGACGCCTCGGGGGGTGGTCGCCCCGGCCGCGAAGCCGAGGGAGTCGGCGAAGGCCGCGGCGGACCGCAAGCGCCAGGAAGCGGAAGCGCGCAACGCCCGCCATCGACGCACCAGGGAACTGCGCGCCGCGCTGTCCGCGGCGGAGGAGCAGGCCGGGTCGGCGGAGCGCGAGCTTTCGTCCGTCACCGAGCGGCTCGCGGACCCCTCCGTCTACGCCGATGCGGGCCTGGTCCGTCAGCTCGTCGAGCGCCACAACGAGCTCCATGACCTGGCTCCGGCGCTCGCGGCCGAACGCGACCGCCTCCGCGCCGACCTGGCCCAGGCCGAGGCCGACCCGACGCCCGTCGGCGCCCGGTGACGGTCCGCGGATCTCGCCCGGCACCCGACCTCGCGGGGGCCGGACTGGTGGCCCTCGCGGCCACGTGCTTCGGGACGCTCGGGCCGCTGAGCCGATTTGCCGGTGACGCGGGCGTCGATTCCCTGACGCTCGTCACCTGGCGGGCGGCCATCGGGGCGCTGGTGGTCGCGTCGTTCATCACCGTTCGAATGGTCGCGGCCGGCGTGTCGCCGGTCGCGCTGCGTTCGCTGCCGGCCAGGGACCGCCGGTTCATGGTGGCCGCCGCGTTCGCCAACATGGTCCTCAACCTCGCCGCCTTCGTCGCATTCGAGCGCATCACCATCGCGCTCACCCTGCTGGTCTTTTATCTCTACCCCGCCGGCGTGGCGCTCGCTTCGACGGTCTGGTTCGGGGAGCGGCTCGGCCGGCTCCACTGGGCGGCGCTGGCGGTCTCGCTGGGCGGCATGGCGCTCGTCGTCGCGGGGGCCGAGTCGCTGGGCGACCTGGATGCGCTGGGCGTCGGCCTTGCGCTGGTGGCGGCCCTGGCCCAGGTCTTCTACGTGCTGGCCGCGCGGCACGGGTTCGCGCGGGTCCCCGGCCCACAGGCCGCGGCGCTGACCATGGGCGGGGCCGCCAGCCTGTACCTGCTGCTGGCGCTCGCAACCGGCTCACTCGGCTCACTCGCCCAGCCGACGGCTTCGGCAGACGCGCTGGCTCCCGTCCTGCTCGCCGGCGTCATCGGCGCCGGCATCCCGACGCTGGCCTTCATCACCGGCATCCGGCGCCTGGGGCCCTCGCAGGCGGCCATCCTGGCGACGCTCGAGCCGGTCGTCGGCGTCGGCCTCGCCGCGTGGCTGCTGGCGGAGCAGCCGACCGTGGTGCAGCTGGCGGGCGGCGCGCTGATCCTCGGCGCCGCTGTGCTGCTCCAGCTGCGCCCGGGCCTCGCGGCGGAGCACGAGGCGATCGCGACCGGCGACGGCGAAGCTCCAGCCCAGGCCAGCGGAGCGCGGATCAGCGCCCGCGACCGCTCATGAAGCTGGCGTGAACCGCCTGCGCGGCCGATGCGGCGGAGGCGACGGGCACCTCCGCCCACACGACCCGCAGCCCGCCCTCGTCGAACGATCCCTCGCCGTGCGCCGGCAGCGGGAGAACCTCGGGCGTCAGGGACGCCGGTCCCACCAGGCTGACGCGGGCGACGCGCTCCTTGCGATCGACCGCCAGCATCAGGACTCCCTCCTCGTCCCGGGATGAGGGCCGGACCACGGTCTGCGGCGCGTCATCCTCCAGCGCGCGGACGACGAGGTGGAGGCGCCCGCGGCGGGCACGGCGGACCGCGACCGGGTGCACGATCTCGCTGCCCATCTCAGCCAGCAGCTCCAGCTGGAGCGCGTCCACCGACGGCAGGAATCGTGCGGCAGGGACCAGGTGCGGGTCGGCCTCGAGCACCCCTCCGACGTCCTTGAACAGCTCGCAGCGAAGGGCCCGCAGCGCAACCGCCAGGGCGACCGCCGAGAGGTCCGTGCCGCCGCGCCCCAGCGTGGTCAGCTCACCGTGGCGCCCGATGCCCTGGAAGCCCGCCACCACGGGCACGAAGCCGTCAGCGATGGCCGACCGGAGCGGCCGGGACAGCACCCGGCGCACCTCCGCGCCCAGGTGGGCGGCCGCCGTCCGAATGCCAGCCTCCGCCCCTGAGAAGGAGCGCGCCGGGATACCCCTCGCCTGCAGCCCCACGGCGAACAACGCGGCCGACAGCGCCTCCCCGGTGGCCAGCGCACGGTCCGTCTCCCGCGCGAGGCCCGACTCCGCGGCCTGGCCCGGCTGCCGAAGCCACCCGCCACCGTCGGGCAGGAGCACGCGAGCCGCGCCCAGGATCGTGTCGGTCACGCCCTCGAAGGCACTGACCACCACGACGGGTCGCAGCCCGGCATCCCGCTGGCGGGCGACCACGTCGACGGCCGCGGCGATGTCCTCCGGACGCCGCAGCACCGAGCCGCCGAACTTGTCGACGACGATCTCCACCGGCGGCGTGGGCACGGCGGTGCCTCAGGCCGACGCCGCGGGCTCGCTCACCGCATCGTGGCCGCGCGGCAGCGGCCCGCCGGCACGCACGATCTCGGGAAGCTCGTCGAGGCCGTGGATGCGGCGCACGTCGGTGGGGATCGGCTCATCGCTGGGATTGATCGTCGATCCCTCACGGCGGTCGAGCCACACGGCGTCCATGCCCGCCGACCACGCGCCCCGGACGTCGGCACGATACGAATCGCCGACCATCACCGCCTCGGCGGGCTCGACGCCGACCGCCTCGAGGGCAAGGCGGTAGAACGCCGGGTTCGGCTTGGCGACGCCGACCGCCCCGGATGGGAGGATGAAGTCGAGATGCTCGTCGAGCCGCAGCTCCGCGAGGATGGCACGCAGGTTCGAGCCCCAGTCGCTCACGATCCCGATCCGCACGCCGTCGATGGCACGGACGTCGCGCAGCATCGGCTCCACGTCCGGATACGGCTCCCACGCCTCCGTCGCGAACTGGCTGGCCAGGATGCGGTCGAGCATCTCCGCCCGGGCCTCGACGCCGAGGCGGCCGAGCATGACGCTGTGGTAGTTGCGCCAGTAGTCCTCGATACGGCCGTCGTCGGACCACGTGTCGTTGCCGGGACGGTGGTACTCGTCCCAAAACCAGCGGTCCGCCTCCTCCCAGGCCCCACGCATCTCGTCCTCCGTCACGGTGCGCCCGTCCTCGGCGAGCACGCCGGACAGGGCATCCGCCAGCGTTCGGCGCGGGCTGAGGAGCGTGAACCCCGCGTCGAGGCACAGCAGTCGATAGCTCATGGGCCGCAACGGTACCGCACTCGCCGCCGTACCCGCGGAAGGCCGCTCTCCTGCTACGCTCGAACGGTGGGCGCACCTGCCAACGCCTCGTCCGCGACGGCGAGGGTTCTCCGTCGACGGTTGCTCGCCTGGTATGACGCGGCACACCGGGAGTTTCCGTGGCGCGGCACACGCGACCCGTACGCAGTCCTGGTGAGCGAGGTCATGCTGCAGCAGACGCAGGCCAGCCGCATCGCCCTCCGCTTTCCGCGATTCCTCGCGCGCTTCCCTGACGCAGGGGCGCTTGCCGCTGCACCACCCGCGACGGTCCTGGCCGAGTGGAGCGGCCTGGGGTACAACCGTCGGGCCCTCGCCCTGCGGGACGCGGCGGTGGCCGTGGCCGCACACGGCTGGCCGCAGGAGGTAGCGGCCCTGGAGCGGCTGCCGGGCGTCGGCCCCTACACCGCGCGAGCGGTGGCCTCGCTGGCATTCGGTCAGCGGGTGGGCGTCGTCGACACGAACGTCCGCCGCTGGCTGGTTCGGCGGCTCGGGGTGGCAGACGCGCCACGCGCACTCCAGGCGGCGGCCGACGAGCTCGCGGCAGCTGGCGCCGACCGGCGCGCCGCAGACTGGACGCACGCGAGCATGGAGTTCGGCGCCTCGATCTGCCGGCCCCGTGCGCCGCGCTGCGACGTCTGCCCGATCGCCGCCGGCTGCCCGTCGCGCGGCCGGGTGGTCGACGTTGCGGTCCGTCGCCAGCCGACGTTGTCAGGATCCGCGCGCGCCTACCGCGGGTCCGTCGTCCGGGTCCTCGGCGCGACCGCGGGGCATGCCCTTCCGGCGGAGGAGCTTCGGCGACGCATGAACGCCGACGCGGTCGGGCCGCGCCTCCCGGACGCTGCCTGGACCGGCATCTTGGACGGGCTGGTCCGCGACCGGCTCGTCCATCGCTCAGGCGAGATCGTGCGGCTGGGCGCCGCTACAATCGGCCCATGAGCCTGAATATGACGGTTGGAGGCCAGCTTCCCTCCGTCGGGCTGCGAGCCACAGACGGGTACCTGCTCAACCTGCGCTCGTTCGTCTCGAAGCAGCCCGCCCTGCTCCTGTTCTTCGGCGCGCCGACCCTGTCGGGCGCCGCGCGGCGCAGAGGCCTCAAGGCCATCGAGGCCCTGGCCGCCGGGCACGACCGGCTCCGCGAGGCCGGGATCGCCGTCGCGGGCATCAGCGCCGATTCGGAGCAGCAGCAGAAGGACTTCGTCGCCGCGCTCCAGCTGCCGTTCCTGCTGTTCAGCGACGAGCGACGGAGCGCCATCGAGGTGCTGGGCATCGACACCGTGAGCCAGGGCGCGAACGTGAACGTCGCGCGGCCCATCGGCGTCGTGGTCGATCGCGACGGTACCGTGCGGGCCCTGGTCGACCCCGTG
>JASLBU010000013.1 GCA_030146365.1 Candidatus Limnocylindria bacterium
GGCGTCGTCGGCCAGCGAGACTCGAGTGGCACCGGCGTGCTCGGCTACCGGGTTCAGCCTCGCGATGCCGCCGATGTGGGCAGTGTGGCTCCTTCGCCATCGGCCGCTCCGAGCGCCGGCCAGTCGCCGTCCGACGGTCCGGGGCCGAGCGCCTCGGCAACGCCGGCTCCCGCGGGTGTGATCTCGATCGGGGAGGCGAGACAGGCGCCGAAGAACACGCGCGTGCGAGTCCGCGGCGTGGTCACGCTACCGACCGGCATCGTCGACGACCAGACGGCGGTCATCCAGGACGGGTCCGGCGCCATCGTGCTGCGCATCGGCGAAGAGGTCGGAGCGTTGCGCCGTGGCAGCCACCTCGATGTGGAGGGCACGCGTTCCACGAAGGGCGGCATGGAGACGCTGCGGGTCACCGTGCCGCCGATCGGGATCGGGGCCGGGTCGGAACCGGCCGCTCGCGCGGTCGCCAGCGGCTCGGTGGGGGAGTCCCAGGAGGCGCTGCTCGTCACCGTCCGCGGTGGACTGGTGGCGGCTGCCCGCACGTCCTCCACCGGGACCGTCTCCTTCGACCTCGATGACGGCAGCGGACCCCTGCGGGTGACGGTCGGATCGGCGGTCGGATACGACGACACCGCCCTGGTCGCCGGCACATGGGTCCAGGTTCGAGGGGTGGTGGGCCAGGAGACGACCGGTGCGCAACCCTCGCGGGGCTACCGGATCTGGCCGCGCGAGGCGGCCGACATCCAGGTGCTCGCGGCTCCGACCGACGGCACGACCGGCGGCGCCGTGGACGGTGGCGGCGGAGAGGAGGGCGGTGCGGCCGGCGGGGAGCGAGCACCGCTCGACGGTCTGGAGAGCGCGCTCGAGGCCTCATCCACGTCGGGGGTGCGGATCGGTGCGACGCTGGTCGCGGGGCCGTGGGCCGAGCTCGGTGTCGGTGGGCTGCTGTGGGATGGCACCCACCTCGTCGCCATCGAGGAGGTCGCGGCCGCCCGGGTCAGCGCCCTGCTGGGGTCCGCCCTGCCTCCCGTTCCGGTCGAGCTCAGCGAGCTTCGCACGACCGGCGCGCGGTCGGCGGGGGTTCCGGTCGCGCGACTGCATCACGACGGCGACGGCATCGCCCGCGGCGCGGGTACCACGCATCCTCCGGCAAGGGCACTGCCGGGACCATCCGATCCGCCGCGCTGGGTGACGATCGTTGGCCGGCTGGTCGGCCAAGGCGACGGCCTGCGCCTCGTTGTCGTGTCCCGTGCCACGGTCCGCGTCGAAACGGCATGCGAGGGTGGGGCTCCGCCCCGCGGGGGCATGGTCGGCGTCACCGGGCTGGCGACCCCCGATCGTCCCGACACGATCGTGGCGGGGTGCACCGGCTTCACGCTGGCGCCTGCGCTCGGCCGCGGGGTGAGCGCCGCAAGGCCCGTCTCGGACAAGGAAGAGGCGCGGCACGCGAGCGCGGCCGCCGCGGCAGCGCAGCCTCGCGAGGAGCCGCCGGCGCTGGCCGCCGGCATGGTGGCGATGGCTGCCATGCTCCTCGTCGGAGGCGCCGTGGTGGCTCGTCGCTTCGCGGAAGGCCAGCCGCCGGACGAACAGCCGGACGAACAGCCGGACGGGCAGGAGTCCGCCGAGGGGGACCCTCCTGCCGTCTCGGCGCCACCGGCCCTCACGCTCGTGACGCTGCCGCGCGACCGCGCTCCGTGAGCGTGCGCCCGGCGTATACTCCCGCGCGTTCCACCGACCCGCACGAGCTCCGGAGGCGCCGCCCGAGTGACCGACCTATCCCAGGCCGATTCGCCCCGGAGCGGTGGGCGCCAGTACCACATCGCCCTGGAGCGCGGCGAGCTGAGCGAGTACGTGCTCTTGGTGGGGGACCCGGGCAGGGTGGCCAGGGTGGCGGCACGTTGGGACGCCGTGGAGGTCGAACGATCCAACCGCGAGATCACCACCGCGACGGGCACGTACCGCGGGATGCGCCTCAGCTGCATGTCGACCGGCATGGGCACCGACAACGTGGAGATCGTGCTCGCCGAGGTGATGGAGATCACCGATTCGGCGACCTTCATCCGGATCGGCTCGTCGGGAGCGCTCCAGGCGGAGATCGCGCTCGGCGACCTGATCGTGTCCACCGGCGCGGTCCGACTGGAGAACACGACCGACTTCTACGTGCACCCCGGCTTCCCGGCCGTGGCCCACCGGGATGTGGTGTGGGCGCTGGAGGCGGCGTGTCGCGAAGCCGGGTATCGGCATCACGTGGGCCTGACCGCGACCGCCAGCGGGTTCTACGCTCCGCAGGGACGTGCGATGCGCACGCTCCCCGTTCGCTATCCTGAGCTCGCAGACGAGCTTCGCCGCCAGCGAGTGGCGAACCTCGAGATGGAATCGTCAGCGCTGTTCGTGCTGGCGCATCTTGCGGGACTGCGGTCCGGGACCATCTGCGCGGCCTACGCGCAGCGGACGGACGGCACGTTCCTCGAAGGCGCGGCGAAGGAGGCCGCGGAGGCACGCTGCATCGATGCCGGACTGGCCGGCATCCACCTGCTCTGGCAGGTCGACACCCAGGGCGGCGACACGATCGCCGGTCGCGGGGCATTGATCGACCGGTCGACGGGTAGCTCATAACCATGGTCCGGCATCGCGCCGGCCACAAGGGAGGCATGACCACCGATGGCGACCGAGGCCTATTGCGTCAAGTGCAAGGCAAAGCGTGAGATGCAGGACGCGACGAAGATCACCATGAAGAACGGCAAGCCGGCGACCCAGGGGGTGTGCCCGGTCTGCAGCACGAAGATGTTCAAGATCGGCGGCTGACTGCCGCGCAAGCCCCTGGCGAGGACGCGTCGGGCACGCCGGCGCGTCCTCCCGTGTCTGACCGCCTTCGCGAGGGCCGAGTTCGCTCCCCTGCGGGTGATGCTCCGGTGCGGCATCCACGAGGCCCGTAGAATCAGCGCGTGGAGCACGCAGTCGAGCAGCCGGTCCTGGCGGTCGATCTCGGCGGCACCCAGATCCGGGCGGCGTTGATCACGCCCGACCGAACGGTCCATTGCCGGCGCGCCGTGCCCACCCGCGACGAGGACGGGGTGTCCACCGTCGTGGACCGAATCGCCGAGATGGCCTCAGCGGTGCGCGACCAGGCGGCGGCCGCCGGCCTCCCGCCGCCGATCGGTGTGGGCATCTCATCGCCCGGGCCGCTCGACCGCCGTCGCGGCATCGTCCTCGACCCGCCCAACCTCCAGGGCTGGAAGGACGTCCCGATCGCCCAGCACGTGGAGCCGGCCGTCGGGGTCCCGACCCTTCTCGAGCGCGACACGAACGTGGCGATCATGGCCGAGTGGCGCTACGGCGCCGCCCGGGGCACGAAGGACGCGGTGTACGTGACCGTCTCGACCGGCGTCGGAGGTGGGGTGCTCATGGACGGGCGCCCGATGCTCGGCCACGACGGCCTGGCCGGAGAGGTCGGCCACCTCGTCGTCGAGCTGGACGGGCCAGCCTGCGGCTGTGGCGGCATCGGGCACGTCGAGGCGATCGCATCCGGGACCGCCATCGGTCGCGAAGGGAGACGCCTCCTCGCCGAGGATGCCTCGCCGGAGCTCGCCCGGCTTGCCGCGGACGGCACCGCGGTCGACGCCAGGCTCGTGTCCCTCGCGGCTGCAGCCGGTGACGCCGCGACCCAGGCGGTGCTGGAGCGGGCGTGGGTCGCCATCGGCGCGCTGTGTGCATCGCTCGTCAATCTGCTCACGCCCGAGGTGATCGTGATCGGCGGCGGCATCGCCGAGCATCAGCCGCGCCTCTTCGACGTCGCCCGTCGCGAGATGGCACGGCGGACGTTGCCCGACTTCGGGGCGCGCGTCCGCATCGAGCCCGCGGCCCTGGGCGGGGATGTCTCGTTGATCGGCCTGCTGCCGATCGTGAATGACCGTATCGGCGAGGCGGCTTCGGATGCCGCGTCGCAGCTGTCGCCGATGGCGACCTAGTGCAAGGAGCTACACCGTCGTGACCCGCATCGGCATCAACGGCTTCGGCCGCATCGGCCGCCAGACCCTCAAGGCCATGCTCGAGCGTCAGGCCGTCGCGCTCGAGGTGGTCGCCATCAACGACCTCGCCGTCGACGAGACGAACGCGCACCTGTTCAAGTACGACTCCACCTACGGCCGCTTCGACGGCGAGGTGGAGGCAGGTGAGAACGCCATCATCGTCAACGGCCACAGCATTCGCTCGTTCAGCGAGCGCGAGCCCGCCGCGCTGCCATGGGGCGACCTCGGCGTCGACATCGTCGTCGAATCGACCGGCATCTTCACCGACGCGACGAAGGCAAAGGCGCACATTGACGCGGGCGCGAAGAAGGTGATCATCTCCGCGCCGGCCAAGAACGAGGACATCACGCTGGTCCTCGGCGTGAACGAGGACCGGTACGACCCGGCCCAGCACCACATCGTGAGCAATGCGAGCTGCACGACGAATGGCCTTGCGCTGCCGGCCAAGGTGATCTTCGACGCCTTCGGGATCGAGCGCGGCCTGATGACCACGATCCACAGCTACACGAACGACCAGAACGTCCTGGACGTGTTCCACAAGGACCTGCGTCGGGCGCGCAGCGCGGGCCAGAACATCATCCCGACCAGCACGGGCGCGGCCCGCGCGCTGTCCCTTGTCATCCCCGAGCTGAAGGGCAGGTTCGACGGCTTCGCGCTTCGCGTTCCCACCCCCACCGTGAGCGTCATCGACTTCGTCGCCATCACCGAGCGCCCGGTCACGGCGGAGGCGGCCAACGAAGCCCTCAGGACCGCGGCCGATGGCCCGATGCAGGGACTGCTGGGCTACACGACCGAGGAGCTGGTGAGCATGGACTTCAAGGGCGATGAGCGGTCGAGCATCGTGGACGCCGCCTCCACCATGGTCACCGGCGACAACATGCTCAAGGTCATCGCCTGGTACGACAACGAGTGGGGCTACTCCTGTCGTGTCGCGGACCTCGCCGCCTTCATGGCCGAGCGGCTCTAGGACGCGATGGACGCCAAGACCATCCGGGACGTCGATGTCGGCGGACGCCGTGTCTTCCTGCGCGCGGACCTCAACGTCCCGCTCGATGACGGACGAATCACCGATGACACGCGGATCCGGGCCAGCCTGCCCACCATCGTCAACCTGCTCGAGCGCGGCGCGTCGGTGATCCTCGCCAGCCACCT
>JASLBU010000029.1 GCA_030146365.1 Candidatus Limnocylindria bacterium
GCAGGAGGAGCTCGCGCGGCGGGTGGACGCGCAGCGCACGCTGGCCCAGATCTCGGCGTCGATCGCCGGCATCCGGACGCTCGGCGACGTGCTCCACGAGGTGGTCGAGGCGGCTCGCCGGCTCCTCGGATCGGATGGCGCCCACCTGACGCTGATGGAGGACGACGGCGCCGCCCTGCGGCCCACGGTGGTCAGTGGCGGTGGCAAGGCCTGGACGGAGGAGTGGCTCACGCAGCTGCGCTTCCCGGTCAACGACGGGATCAACGGCCTCGCCGCCGGCACCGGCGCCGTGATCTCGACCGAGGACTACCTCGTCGATCCGCGCATCCCCCACGACCCCACCGACCAGGCCGTCGCCGAACGGCTGGGGCTGCGGGGCATGGCCGCTGCGCCCCTGCGCGGGACCGAGGGGCAGGTGATCGGGACGCTGGCGGTCTCCTTCGCGAAGGTGCATGCCTTCAGCGCCGATGAGCTGGAGCTGTTGCACGGGCTCGCGGACCAGGGCGCCATTGCGATCTCGAACGCCCGCCTGGTGGAGAAGCTGTCCAGCTCCGAGGGCCGCTTCCGTCACCTGGTGACCTCATCGCCGGACCTCGTCTGGGAGACCGACGCCGAGCGGCGCTTCACCTTCCTCTCGCCGCGGCTGACCGACCTCACCGGGTGGTCGCCGCGCGAGCTGATCGGACGGCCGTGGGAGTCCGTCGTCGCGGAATCGTCGAGCGAGGAAACGGCCGAGACGTGGGAAGGCCTCCAGGCCGCGCCACGGGTCGTCCGCAAGATGCGCCTCCTCCTCCGGCGGCGGGACGGAGACCCCCTGCCGGCCGAGGTGTACGCGATCGGCAGCGAGCGCGACGGCGTCTTCACCGGCGCCCACGGCTCCATCCGCGACCTGACCGAGTCCGAGGCCCTCACCGAGCGGCTGCGGCGCCAGACCGACGAGCTGGCCGACCGGGTCGAGGCGCAGCGAACGCTCGCCGAGATGGCCGCCCAGCTCACGTCGCTGCGCGATCCGTCGGTCGTCCTCCAGGAGACCCTGATCGCCGCAGTCCGGCTGCTGAAGGGCCATGGCGGACAGATCGGGATGATCACCCCGGACGACGAGGGATTCCTCCGCTGGGGCGACGGCCACTCGCTCGTCCACGGGGATCTGGTCCCGTTCACCAAGGAGGACCAGACCAAGGTCGACGAGGGCGTATCGGGGCGCGCCGTGCGGGAGGGAAAGACGGCGTGGACGCAGGACTACCTGGCCGACCCGTCGTTCCCGCACGAGCCGAACGCCGACCGTATCGCCCGGAACCTGGGCATTCGCGCGGTGATCGCCTCCCCGCTGCTCGTCAACGGTGAGCCGAAGGGCGCCATCGGCGTGTACGCCGAAGTCCCGGGAGCGTTCGATGCCGATGCCGCCGAGCTGCTCGGCCTGCTCGCCGACCAGGCCGCCATCGTGCTGACCAACGCCCAGCTCAACGCCGAGGCGGAGGTCGCCGCCCAGCAGCTGGCCCATCGGGTGGAGGCGCAGCGCTCGCTGGGGGAGATCGCGGCCGCCATCACATCGCTCCGCGACCCGTCCGCGGTGCTGCGGCGCACCGTCGCCGAGGCGAAGCGCCTGCTTGGCGCGGAGCACGTGGTCATTCACCAGGTTCGGGTCGGCACCAACGAGCTGGCCGACTACCGCGAGGTCCTCCATGACGCCCCGGGAGGTCCGCCACCGGTGGACGACGTGACGGTGAGCATCGGCCAGGGCATCGCCGGACGTGCGATCGAGCGGCGGGAGGTGAGCTGGACCGGCGACTACCTGGCGGACCGCTCCTTCCAGCACACGTCGCGGGCAGACGAGTGGATCGGCCGCTACGGGTACCGCTCGCAGATGAGCGCGCCGCTCATCGGCGATTCGGGGCCACTCGGCGCGATCACGGCCTACTCCACCAGGGAGGATGCCTTCGGGGCCGATGGTGCCGAGCTGCTCGGGACGCTGGCGAGCCAGGCCGCCATCGTGCTCGGCAACGCGCGGCTGTACGAGGAGCTCGAGCGGCGCATCGAGGCCCAGCGCTCGCTCGGGGAGATCGCGGCCCGGATCACGGCCATCCGCGATCCTGGCGACGTGCTGCAGCGCACGCTCGACGAGGCCGTTCGCCTGCTCGACGCGGACGGCGGACGCATCGAGCTGGTCGCCGACACCGGCGGCCTGCACTGGGCGTTCGGCCACTCCGCGATCGACCTGCCGATCGAGCGAGACGAGGACACCGATCCGGTCCAGCTCGACGAGGGGGTGTCGGGCCGGGCGGTCCTCGAGCGCCGGGTGGTGCGCACCGGCGACTATCTCGCCGACCCTGACTTCACCCACGCCGGAGCGCCGGACCGCTACATCCGGCAGCATGGCATCCGCTCCGTCATGAGCGCGCCGCTGATCGGCGAGGACGGCGCCATCGGCTCGCTCACGGTCCACTCTCAGACCCGGGACGCCTTCGACGAATCGAACGCCGAGCTGCTCGAGGTCCTCGCCAGCCAGGCGGCGATCGCGGTGGCCAACGCCCGCCTCTACGAGCAGCTCAGCGAACGGATCGATGCGCAGCAGGCGCTCGCCGCCATCAGCGCGGAGATCGCGTCGCTCCATGACCCGGCCGCGGTGCTGCAGCGGACCGCGGACGAGGCCCTCCGCCTGCTGGACGCCGACACGGCGATCATCAATCCACTCGAGCAGGACGAGACGGTGCTCGGGTACCCGATCGCCTACGCGCCCGCCGACGGCCCGGCGGACGACATCCCGGTGCGCGTCGGGGATGGCATCTCCGGCCGCTCGATGAGCGAGCGGACCGTGGTGCGAACCGGCGACTACCTCAACGACCCCGCCTTCGACCACACGCCGGACATCGACGCCTACATCCAGCGCCGGGAGCTGCGATCGGTGATGAGCGCGCCGCTGGTGAGCAGCGCCGGCGGGTTGGGGGCGCTCACCGTCCAGTCGCGCCGCCGCCACGCCTTCGACGAGAACGACGAGGCATTGCTGCGCACCCTTGCGGACCAGGCGGCCATCGCCATCACCAACGCGCGGCTCTACGATGAGCTCGGCGAGGAGTCGGCGGCCCTCGCGCGCCAGACCGATTCGCAGCAGCGGCTGCTCCAGATCAACGAGCGGTTGCTGCGCACGCTGGATCCGGCATCGGTCCTCGAGCTCATCGCCGACGGGCTGAAGTCGGTGGTGTGGTACGACAACTTCAGCATCTACCGCGTGGACGCGGAGATGCGCGAGCTGGAGCCCGTCCTGGCCCGCGACCGCAACGCCCACGCGGTGCTCGGGTTCCCGATTCCGCGAGGCAGCGGGCTGACCTGGTGGAGCGTCGAGCACCGCGAGCCGGTGCTCCTGAACGACGCACTCCACGACGAGCGCGTCATCCAGATCCCCGGCACGGTCGAGGAAGAGGAGGCGATGGTCATCGTGCCGCTCATCAGCGGCGAGGAGGTCATCGGCGCCATGAACATCGCTCGAACGGGCGGGGCCGAGGTGGCGTTCACCGATGCCGATTTCGAGCTGGTCCAGCTGTTTGCCGGACAGGCCGCGGTGGCCATCACGAACGCGCGCCTCGTGGAACAGCTGCGGACGCGTGTCGACGCGCAGCGCTCGCTGGCGGAGATCGCTGCCCACATCGCGTCGCTCCACGACCCGGCCACGGTGCTCGACCGGGCGGTCGCCGATGCGGCCCGCCTGCTCCGCGCCGATCGGGCGCAGATCAACCTGCTGGGCGACGGCGGCACCCACCTGGACCCGCCGATCACGGCCGCGCCGACGCCGCCGTCGAGCGACGACGTGCGTGTCCCGGTCGGTTCAGGGATCGCGGGCATCGCCGCGGCCGAGCGCCGGGTCACGTGGACCGGGGACTACCTCGCGGACGGCGCCTTCCCGCACGACGAAGGGGATGCCCGCATCGAGTCGCAGTCGATCCGCTCCATGATGTCGGCGCCGCTCATCGGCCCGGACCGGCTCATCGGCACGATCACCGTCCAGGCGGTCGCGGCGAATGCCTTCGACGAGGAGGACGCCGAGCTGCTCAAGCTCCTCGCCGACCAGGCGGCCATCTCCCTCACGAACGCTCGCCTGTACGCCGAGGTCGAGGAGTCGGGCCGCCGCTACCGGCACCTCGTCGACAACTCGCCGGACATCGTCTGGGAGGTCGATGCCGAGGGCAGGTTCACCTTCTTCAGCGACTCGCTCGAGGCGCGCACCGGCTGGAAGGCGGAGCAGCTCATCGGCCAGCGCTTCACGGTGCTGGCGGGCGCCACGACGCTCGGCGCGGCGACTGAGTCCTGGCGCATGCTCCGCGAGCGTCCCGACCGCGAGCAGCGGGTGCGGCTCGACCTGCCGCTGCCCGACGGGCGGGTCGCAAAGACGGAGGTGGCGATGACCGGCACCATGGTCGACGGCCGCTTCGTCGGCGCCCACGGTTCGGTGCGCGACATCAGCGAGCGCGAGCGCCTCGAGGGCGATCTCCGCGACCAGGCCGCCGAGCTCGCGGCGAGCCAGGAGCGGGCGCACCTCGCACGCGAGCTCCACGACTCGGTGACGCAGGCACTGTTCAGCATGGGACTCACGCTGCGCACCCTGGAGATCCTGATGGACAGCGATGCGGAAGGGGCACGGGAGAAGCTCGCGGAGCTCCGCGAGCTTCAGAAGGACGCGCTGGCGGAGATGCGGACGCTGATCTTCGAGCTCCGTCCCTCGTCGCTCGAGAACGACGGGCTCGTCCAGGCGCTCCGCACGCACGCGACCGCCGTGCAGCGCCGCACGGGACTTGCCATCGTCGTGGACGCCGAGCCGATCGAGCGGCTGCCGCTCCCAGCGGAGGAGGCGCTCTATCGCATCGGGCAGGAGGCCCTCCACAACGTCGTGAAGCACGCGAACGCGTCGCACGCGACGATCCGGATCTGGCGCGACGCCCACAGCGTCCGGCTGTCGGTGACCGATGACGGGGGCGGGTTCGACCCGGATGCCGTCCCACGCGGCCACCTTGGCCTCATCGGCATGCGACAGCGTGCCGACCTCGTCGGCGGCGAGCTGCACGTCGAGAGCAGGACCGGGCGTGGCACCACGGTCGAGGTCAGCGTGCCCGCCGATGACGCGCGGGAGCCCGTCGCCTCGGCCAAATGACGTAGCGGGCGCTGCGCCGTTCGTCCACTCGCCGCTTTGCCGGCCGAAGCGTACCGTGGGGCCATGTCCGTGACGCCGCGCCCTGTCTCTCTGCTCGCCCCGCGAGTGCTCATCGTCGACGCGGACCGGCGCGTGCAGCAGAGCCTGGCGGATGTGCTCGGGCTCACGGGCGAGGTCAGCGTGGTCGGTCGTGCCGGCGACGTGCGTGCAGCGCTGGAGGAAGTGGAGCGGCTGAGGCCCGACGTGGTGCTCGTCGACCCGCGCCTGCCGGACGTCGAGGCGGGCACCGCCCTGATCAGCGGCATGGCCCGCGCCTGGCCATCGATGCGCATCGTGCTCACGGGCTGGGGAGACATCGACGGCCGGGCCGAGCTTGCCGGTGCTTCCACGCGGTACGTGAGCAAGGGCGGCTCACCCGAGGACTTCGTCAGCGCACTCGTCCACGCCTGCTGCCCGACCTGACGGACGCTACAGCTGCATCGCCTCGCGGATCGACCCGAGGTCGGCCGAGATCGGCGTCAACGTCCCCTCCTCCGCCTGCACCGCATCCGGGTCCTTGAGCCCGTGGCCGGTCAGTACGCACACCACGACCTCGTTCCGGCCGATGCGGCCGGCCGCCGCCAGCCGCCGCACGCCGGCCACGCCGGCGGCCGATGCCGGCTCGCAGAACACCCCCTCCAGCTGGACGATCATGCGCTGCGCCTCCAGGATCTCCTCGTCGGTCACGGTGTCGATCAGCCCGCCGGACTCGTCCCGGGCGCTCGTGGCCCCATGCCACGAGGCCGGGTTGCCGATCCGGATGGCCGTGGCGACAGTCTCCGGCGCCTCGACCGGCTCGCCCCGCACGATCGGGGCCGCGCCCTCCGCCTGGAAGCCGAGCATGCGCGGGAGCGCGCCGCCGGGGGTGCGGCCGGCATCGGCATATGCGCGAAACCCGCGCCAGTACGCGGTGATGTTTCCCGCGTTGCCCACCGGCAGCGCCAGGACCTCCGGCGCGCGGCTGAGCGCGTCGACCACCTCGAACGCGCCGGTCTGCTGGCCCTCGAGCCGGTCCGGGTTGATCGAGTTGACGACGACGGCCAGACCCTCCTCGCCGAGGCGCCGAACGGCGGTCAGGGCGGCGTCGAAGTTACCATCGACCATGATGAGCCGCGCCCCGGCGGCGAGCGCCTGCGCCAGCTTGCCGCGGGCCACCTTCCCGGCCGGCAGGATCACGTGGCAGGGCAGCCCGGCCGCGGCGGCATAGGCAGCCGCGGACGCCGACGTGTTCCCGGTCGAAGCGCAGACGACCGCCCTGGCGCCGGCCGACACCGCGCGGTTCACGGCCAGCACCATCCCGCGGTCCTTGAAGCTGCCCGTCGGGTTGGTGCCCTCGAACTTGAGGTGCAGGCGCCCGAGCCCGATCTCCGCGCCGAGCCGTCGCGCGTGCACCAGCGGCGTGCCTCCCTCCCCGAGTGAGATCGGGAACGACTCCCCGTCGTCGGCGATGAGGTCGCGATAGCGCTCGAGGAGGGGGAGAGGTGGTGCGGCGGTCACGTGTCGCGAGTATACGGAGCGCCGCGGCCGGCCCGGTCCGTCAGCGCTCGGTAAGGGCCTCCCGGACGATGCGCGCCTGCTCGACGGCATGCGCGGCGGGATACCCCTCGGCCGGCCGTGAGCGCTCCGGCCGGCTGATGTCGCCGAGCGGAATCTTGTACGGCACCAGGTGCCGGATGCGGGGAAGGACGAACTTGCGGGCGCCCATGTTCCGCGGCTCCTCCTGGACCCAGGCGAACGACTCGAGCTTCGCGTAGCGGTCGAGCACCGGCTGCAGCTCGTCGGTCGGGAACGGATAGAGGCGCTCGACACGCACCACGGCCACGTCGTCTGCGGCGGCGAAGTCGTCGGAGCCGATCAGGTCGTAGTAGATCTTGCCGCTGCACAGGAGCAGCCTGCGCACACTCGCCGCGGCCTTGGGATCGGCGGCGAACCGCGGGTCGTCGATCACCGAGCGGAACTCACCGGACGCGAGCTCCGAGGGACGCGAGGCAGCGGCCGGCAGGCGGAGCAGTGACTTCGGCGTCATCACCACCAGCGGACGGAGGTCGCCGTGCCTCGCCTGGCGGCGCAGGAGGTGGAAGTACTGCGCCGGCGTGGTCGGGTAGACGACCCGGATGTTGCCCTCGGCGCCGAGCGCCAGAAAGCGTTCCAGGCGGGCGGAGGAGTGCTCGGGGCCGGACCCCTCGTACCCGTGGGGCAGCAGCAGGGTGAGGCGCGACGTCTGCCGCCATTTCGCGAGCCCCGCGATGATGAACTGGTCGATGATGATCTCGGCGCCATTCACGAAGTCGCCGTACTGCGCCTCCCAGAGGACCAGCGCATCCGGCGCGGCGACCGCGTAGCCGTATTCGAAGCCGAGGCAGGCGTACTCCGACAGCGGCGAGTTGTGGACCTCGAAGCTGGCCCGTGCGCCGGGGATGTGCTGCAGCGGCACGTGACGCCGGCCGGTGGCCGCGTCCCACAACACCGAGTGACGCTGGCTGAAGGTTCCCCGGGCGGTGTCCTGTCCGGTCAGGCGGACGGGCGTCCCCTCCTCGAGCAGTGACGCGAAGGCGAGCAGCTCAGCGTGCGCCCAGTCGACCTTCGGCTCGTCGCCGTCCAGGGCCTGCGCGCGGCGATCGAGCTGCTTGCCAAGCTTCGGGTGAACGGTGAAGCCGTCCGGCACCGCGCCCAGGGCGGCGTTCAGACCCTGGAGCTGCTCGATCGGCACCGCGGTGGCCGGCTCGTCGGTCTCGTCCTGGGGGATGGCCTCCGATCCACGATCGAGGCCGCCCTCCGGCTCGTCGGCGCTCTTGCGGATTGCCTTCTGGGCAGACGTCAGCTCGTTCATCGCGGCGGCGACCTTCCCGTCGGCCTCTCCGGCGGAGATTATGCCGGCCTCCACCAGCCGGCCCTGGTACAGCTCCCTGACCGATGGGTGGTCCGTGATGGCGGTGTACATCGATGGTTGCGTGTACGCGGGCTCGTCGCCCTCGTTGTGGCCGTAGCGTCGGTACCCCACCAGGTCGATGACCACGTCGTGCCCGAAGCGTTCGCGGTACATCATCGCCAGCCGGGTCGCCGCCAGGCAGGCCTCGGGATCGTCCGCGTTGACGTGGATGATCGGCGCGTCGAAGCCCTTCGCGAGGTCGGAGCTGTAGTCGGTGGAGCGCCCTTCGCGCGGTCCGGTCGTGAACCCGACCTGGTTGTTGGCGATGAGGTGGACCGTGCCGCCGGTGGCGTACCCGTCCAGCCGGGCGAGGTTCAGGGTCTCGGCGACCACGCCCTGGGCGGCGAACGCGGCATCGCCGTGGATCAGGATCGGCAGGGCGGTGCTGTGGTCGACGGTGGCGATCGGGCCGGAGCGGTCCGTCTGGTCCGCCCTGGTGCGCCCGGTGATCACCGGGTCCACCGCCTCCAGGTGGCTCGGGTTCGGTGAGAGGATGACGCGGACCTCCTCGTCCTCCGCGGTGAGGTAGCCGCCCTCGGCGCCGAGGTGGTACTTCACGTCGTCGGATCCGCCCTTGGGACCGGTCTTGGCCTCGACGCCTGCGCGCCCCGCCTCGAACTCGGCGAGGATGCCCTCATAGCTCACCCCGACGACGTGTGCCAGCACGTTGAGCCTGCCACGGTGCGCCATGCCGATGATGACCTTGCGGGTGCCCTGGTCGGCCGCGTCGCCGATGATCACGTCCAGCATCGGCACCATCGTGTCCAGGCCCTCGATGCTGAACCGCTTCTGCCCCAGGTACGCGCGGTGGAGGAAGCGCTCCAGGGTCTCCACGCTGATGAGCCGCTCCAGGAGGGCGACCTGGTCGTCGGGCTCCATCTGCCGCCGATGCTCGCCGGACTCGATGACGCGCCGCAGCCAGATGCGCTCCTCGTGCGAGCCGATGTGCTCGACCTCGTAGGCGATCGTGCCGGCATAGGTCTCCTGCAGGCGCGGGAGCGCATCGGCCAGGGTCTCCCCGGGAACGTAGATCCGCATCAGCTCCGCCGGCACCGCCGCCATGAGCTCGGGGCTCAGGCCCAGCGGCTCGGGGTCGAGCGCCGGGTCGCCGACGGCCTCCGCGCCCAGCGGATCGAGCGTCGCGCTCATGTGGCCGAAGTGTCGGTACGCCTTGACGAGCGCGACGCCGGCGGCGACGGCCTTCAGCTGCTCGTGGTCCGGCTCGCCCCTGCCGTCGGG
>JASLBU010000167.1 GCA_030146365.1 Candidatus Limnocylindria bacterium
GGACCCCGGGGTCGAACCGGGCACCGATGTCTGCCTGGAGCTCACGTTCGACCTCGCCGGCAGCGTCGTGGCCGCAGCGGTACGGCCCAACGCCACCACGACCCTCGCCACGTGCGGCGTGGTCACCGCGTATGTCACAGCGACGACCGTCAGCGACGGCGCGCTCACCGTCGGCGGTCGAAGCTACGTGGTGGCGGCCGGCAGCTCCCTTCCGCGACTGGCGACGGGGACGTACCTGGACCTGCTGTTGATGCTGGATCCGTACGGCAGAGTGGTCGAGGTCAGCGTGCGCCACGACGGAGCGTCGTTCCTCGAAGCATGCTCCGCGGTCACCCTTCCGTCGCCGCGACTCCAGCCGCCGATCGTGGTGCCGACAGCATCGCCTGCACCGCCGGCTCCGATTGCGACGCCGTCGCCGTCCCCGCTCGTCCCACCGAGGGCGGCGCTGCCGACCGCCTCGCCGTCGCCGGCCTCGAATTCGCCCGACGGTGCGCCGCCACCGGAGCGCTCGCCTCGCCCCTCGAACCTGGCGAAGCGCAGCCCGGACGGTGAGGCAGCCGGACCGCCAGCCGTCACCGCCGGCCCGATGACCGCTCCCGAGGGGCCGCCGGGCGGTGCGCCCGAGGCCACCGCCACCGCCCCGAAGCCGGCCCACGTGGCAGCTCCGCGCCTGCCTGAGGCTGAGCGCACCGCCATCGTGCCGAACCCGGCCTCGCTCGGTCGCGCCGGGATGGCGGCGCTCCAGGTGTCCATGCCGCTCCTCCTGCTCCTGGCCGGCCTCGCCGGCCGTGAGCTCGTCAACCGACGCCGCCACCCGGTCCTGGCCGGTTCCCGGGCCGCAGCCGGCGGTTCCGAGCCCGGCTGATGCGCGAGCTGCCGACCTGGACGAGGGTACGTTCCGCGAATCTGCTCCGGTCGCGGCGTCCCTTCGGCGAGTCGCCTGCCGGTGACCTCCATCCCGCGCCGGAGCCGCAGGCGATGGTGCCCGACGCCATCCGCCGCCTAGGCCTGTTTCTCGCGCTGACCTCCGTGGTGGGCGCCGGCTCGGTGATCGGTCGAGGCTTCGCCTACAGCGACGTGGTGGCCCTGCTGGCGGTCCAGCTCGCCACGGCGGTGATCGTCTGGCGCACGCCGTGGAGGCGCGTCGACGAGGCGTGGCTGCTGGCGATCTTCGGCCTCCAGATCGTGTACGTCGCGGCGCTGATCTCGCTCACCGGCGGCGGCACCTCGCCCTACGTTGCGCTCTACGCGCCGATCCTGGCGCTCGCCGGGTGGCACCTGCGACCGACACACCTGGCCGCCATGCTGGCCTTCCTGGCGGCCACCGAGCTGTGGCGAATCTTCGCGGTCGAGCGTGTGGCCTCGCTGGACAACGTGTTGATCAGCCTGCCGTGCTTCGCACTCGTGGCCGTCCTCGCGAACGGGCTCTCGGGGCGATTCGTGACGTCCTGGGCCGGTAACCGGCGCGACCAGCTGCGAACCGCGCAGACTCTGCAGGTGATTCGCTCGGTCGGCGAGCTGCCGCCCGGCGAGCCGCTCTCCGCGCTGTCGAGCACGGTCGCGAGCGCCTTCGATGCGGACGTCGAGATCTCCGAGCCCGATGGGGATGATGCGCCGATCAGCGCGCACGTCTGTCGCCGGACGGCTTCGGGCCATCACATCCAGGCGCCGATGACGGCGGGGGACGCCACCCTCGGTCAGCTGCTCCTCTGCCGCCGAGAGCCCTTCTCGGCCAGCGAACGGCGCCTCGCGGCGATCCTGGCGGACTCGATGGGGCGGGCAATCGAGAGCCGGCGTCTCTTCGCCGAGGTTCGCTCGGAGGCGGAGCGCGACCACCTCACCGGCCTCCTGAATCGGCGGGCGTTCGATCGCGACCTCGCCGACAGCGTCGCGCGCGCGACGGTCCATGACGAGGCGATGGCCCTCTATTTCCTGGACCTGGATGACTTCAAGGGTTACAACGACCGCTACGGGCACGCGGCCGCCGACGTCGCCCTCCAGCGGATCGCTCGAGCGCTCCTCGTCACGGTGCGTGACGGTGACCGGGTCTACCGCTATGGCGGCGACGAGTTCGTGGTCATCGCCACCGGAATCGAAGGGATGCACGCCGTACTGCTGGCCGAGCGGCTGCGCCTGGCATCGATGTCGCGCATCGGCGGAGAGCGGGAGTACGCCCTGACGGTGGCCGTCGGGATGGCCACCTGTCGCGGCGCCGCATGCACTCCCCTTCGGCTGCTGGAAGAGGCGGATCGTGCGATGTACCAGGAGAAGGCCGAGCGCGGCGGGAGGTTCGTGGGGTTCTCCGCGGCGATCGAGCCGGCGCCGGCGGACGTCGCCGCCGAAGCGTGACGCCCCGGGCCCGCCGGCGTCAGCGAACCCAGACTCGCAGGTCACCGAGCGGCTCGAAACCCCCCGCGATAGCGTCGCGCAGGTCGTCGCCGGACTCGTATCCGACGAGCGGGCGCCCGGGAAACCGCCCCTCCACGGCGGCCGCCAGCTCGGCCCAGTCGACCGAGTGTCCAGGTGCAGCGTGGACGTTCGAGATGTCGACCACCCCGCTCCCGAGGCGCGCGACCGCGCCCGCGACGATGGCTTCGCCTTCGCGCCTCGCGAGGACCGCGAAATGGGCTCGCCCCAGCAGCGCCGGCAGAAGCACGCCGGCGGTGTCGTGCCCTCGCGTCCATTCGGCCAGCTCCGCTGGAGTGCGGATCCGCGACCAGTCATCCACACTCGGTGGGTCCATCGGCCCGTGCGGCTCCCTGTGGATCCAGGTCGCGCTGAACAGCACCGCCATGCCGTCCCGTCGTGCATCTACCGATGCATAGCTGTCCTTGAAGCCGGCGTGCTCGCGGCCATTGAGGCGCGATGCCACGGCGTCCGCGGTCACCCAGGGTTCCACCACGACCGCGTCGGAATGGAGGGGAGGAGGCGGGCCGAGCGAGCTCCACAGCCCCTCCTCCAAGGTCGAGCCGACGCCATGCAGGGCGAACAGATCCTCGTACCACCCGATGTTGGCGTCGATGGCCAGCCGAAGGCGGGGGTCGATTCCGCCGGTCACCCGATGGACGTGCCGGGGTCCCAGTCCTCGAGCACCTTGCGCACATCGGCCAGGAAGAAGCCGACCTGCGCGCCGTCCAGGACCCGGTGATCGAAGCTGCAGGTCATGTTCATCATGTGGCGCACGGCGATGACGTCCGCGCCGTCGACCTCCATGACCCGGGGCCGCTTCACGATGGCCTCCATCGAGAGGATGGCCACCTCGGGCGCGTTGACGATCGGCATGGAACTCACGGAGCCGAACCAGCCGGTGTTGTTCACGGTGAACGTGCCGCCCTGCAGCTCGTCGAGCCGGAGCTTGCCGGCGTTTGCGCGGGAGCTGATGTCCCGGATGCGCGCGTTGACGCCGCTGATCGACAGCTGATCGGCGTTGGCGATGACCGGCACGATGAGGCCGTTGTCCACGGCGACCGCGATGCCGATGTTCATGGCCTGCTTGAGAATGATGCGGTCCTCGGCGAACTGGCTGTTGATGGTCGGGTGCTTGCGCAGCGTCTCGGTCACCGCCTTGACGACGACCGCGACGTACGACAGCGAGGCGCCCTCGCGCGCCTTGAAGGCGCCGTTGTTCGTCTCCCGCCACTTGACGACGTTGGTCATGTCGACCTCGATCACCGTGTACGCGTGCGGGACCGTCTGCTTGACCTGGGTCATCTTCTTCGCGATGCCCCTGCGCATCTGCGACAGCGGCACCTCCGTGTCGCCGCCGGACGCGGTCGGAGCGGCGGCCGGCGCGGACGTCGACGCAGCGCTGGCAGCCTGTGCCGGGGGCGCCGGCGCGGTCGGAGCGGGCGCGGCGGGAGCGGCGGCCGCGGGAGCGGCGGCAGCCGGCGCGGCTGGGGCGGGTGCAGCGGCGGGCGCCGCA
>JASLBU010000226.1 GCA_030146365.1 Candidatus Limnocylindria bacterium
CCCAGCGTCAGCAGGCTCATGCCGTACTTCGAGAGCGTGTAGGCCGCATGGGCGCCGAGCCATCGCGGGTCGAGGTTGATCGGCGGCGACAGCGTCAGGATGTGGCCGTTGTCGGAGCGCTTGAGGTGCGGGATGCAGGCGCGCATGGCCAGGAACGTGCCGCGCACGTTGATGCTCTGCATGAGGTCGAAGCGCTTGGGCTCGGTCTGCTCGATCGGCGTCAGCGAGATCGCGCTCGCGTTGTTGACGCAGACGTCGATGCCGCCGAAGCGCTCCGCGGTCTGCTCGACCGCCGCCGCCACGGCGTCCGCGTCGCGCACATCGCCGACGATCGGCAGCGCGGTGCCGCCGGCGGCCTCGATCTCCTCCGCCGCCGTGTAGACCGTGCCGGGCAGCTTGGGATGGGGCTCGGCGGTCTTGGCCAGCAGCGCGACGTTGGCGCCGTCGCGCGCGGCGCGGACGGCGATCGCGAGCCCGATGCCGCGGCTCCCGCCCGTGATGAACAGCGTCCTGCCCGAGAGACCTTCGGCCATCGTCGTTTCAGTCCTCCGATTCGTAAGGGGTGAGCGACGGGACTCGAACCCGCGACCGCCTGGACCACGACCCGCGGGAGTGGGTGGCGCGGAGGTGCGATGCCGCACGCTTGACCCGTTGGGTTCTCTCAGTCGCTCCGGGTTTCGCTCAGTTTAGGCGCAAGATCGGGCGCAGCGAGCGAAGGCGAGGTCGACGACGTCGGGTTTGCCGGTGTGCGGCTGAGCGAACACGAGGTCAGACGTCGGCGTCGTACTCGGTGGCCCCTGATGTCGGTCAAGGGCACCGCCGAGCACGTCGGCCAGCGGGACGCTTCGCGCTGAGCGCTTGCTCTTGGGTCTCCCGAACTCGCCGCGCACGAGGTGGCGTCGGACACGGATGCGGCGGGCGGCCCGGTCCACGTCCTGCCACCGGCGCGCAAGCAGCTCCCCTGCCTCATCCCTGTCATCGCGGCGCACAGGTACATCACCCCCTCGACACGGCCGAGATCATCGTCGGCGACGGCGGCGAGGAGCAGGTCTGGTTCGTCCTCGTCGAGGACGCGAATGTCGGGATCGGTGTCGCCGGCTTTCGGCTTCTTGAACCTGCAGGGGTTCCGGATCGTCCAGCCTCGCTCGATGGCGTGCTCGCAGATGCCGTGCAGGAGCCCGACGTGATTGAGCCTGCTCTTGACGGACTGGCCGCTACGGCGACGGTCGGCGATGAACGCCTCGACCGTCGCTTGGCTGGACACTCGAGCGGGCGCTCCCAAAGTTCGGGATGAGGTGAGTGCGCAGGTAGGACTTGAAGCCCTCGATCGTTGACCGTTCGCGGCCCATGCCGGTCAGGTGTGCGACGAGCCGCTCACCGCCTTCGCGGACTGTGAGGCGCGCGACCGTCGTAGGCGTGAGGGGTTCGGTCGCGCTTCGGCGCCGCAGCTCGCGCTCAGCTTGCGCACGGGTGAGTCCGTCGCGGCCTCCCGGCGCGCGCACTGGGCCAGCACGCGCGTCAGGCGGCGTCCGTTTTGGCGTGTACCGCCTCCCGTCCGTGCCGCCTCCCCTGACGATTCTTGGCCGCGTATGGCTGACGTCGTGATCCGCACGAGCGTCATCCAACTCGGCCTCTATCGCGGCGACTCCGAGGCATTCGTCGCAGCCCTACGCACCGATGGGCTCGAGGCCCGGATCGATGAGCCAGCGGGATAGTCGTCGTTCATGCGAGCGCTCCAGCTCCTCGTCGTGGGCGCCGTCCCGCTCCGGAACGGCCCGGTCCGTCGGAGGGACCGAGAGACTGCGCGATGTCGAGATGGGCAGATCCGCCAGCTGCGGACCGCCTTCGGTGCACTGCGCCCGGTTCCCCTCGGAATCAGCCGCCGGCCGGTGCGGGGTCGGCCTTCGGCGCGTCCGCGGCCCGGCGCGACTCCTCCACCGAGCCGCCGAAGTACAGCGCCGACATATCGGGGTTGTTCAGAACGTCGTCAGCCCGGCCGGTGAGTAGGACCCGGCCGCTCTCCATGACGATGCCGTGGGTCGCCAGGCGCAGCCCGAACCGAACGTTCTGCTCGACGATCAGCACCGTCTTGCCGGTAGCGGTCAACGTCCTTACGGAAGAGAAGACCTGCTTGAGGGCCTTGGGGTCCAACCCCAGCGACGGCTCGTCGAGCATGACCAGCTTCGGGTCGAGCATGAGCGACCGGCCAATCTCCACCATGCGGCGCTGACCGCCCGACAGGTTGCCCGCCTTCTCGCCGCCGCGCTCGCTGACAACGGCGAACAGCTCCTCGACGGCGCCGTAGCGCTCGCGCAGCAGGGCCTTGTCCCTGCGCAGGATGTAGCCGCCCATCATCACGTTCTCACGAACCGTGATGTTGGGAAACAGGCCGTTGGATTGCGGGACCTGCGCGATCCCCATGCCAAGAATCTCGGCCGGCGTGCGGCCGTCTATCTGTTCCCCATCGAGGAAGATATGGCCCTCGCGCGGGCGTAGGATCCCGCTCACGGCCCGCAGCACGGTCGACTTGCCGGCCCCGTTGGGCCCGACGATGCAGCCGATTGCCCCCGGCGCGAGCTCCATGTCGACGCCCTGGAGGACGTCGCCGCCGCCGTAGCCGGCGATGACGCCCTCCAGTCGCAGGAGGCTCATGTCGCCACCCCGGGGGGCTGCTCGAGCGAGAAGTCCTCGCCGAGGTAGGCGTCGAGTACCCGCGGGTCCTTCTGCACCATGTCCGGCGGGCCCTCGCAGATGCAGGCGCCGCGCGCGAGTACAAGCACGGGGTTGCAGAGCCCCAGGACGAAGGGCATGTTGTGCTCGACGATCAGGAAAGTCGTGCCCTGCCGGTTGAGCGTGCGGATCATCTCCCCCATCCGGTCGATGAGCGTCGGGTTGATGCCCCCGGCGGGCTCGTCGAGCATGATCAGCTTCGGCTCGAGCGCGAGGACCTGCGCCAGCTCGACGAGCTTCTGCTGGCCGAACGAAAGCGCGTTCGCCTTCTGATCCCGGAAGCGCTCCATTCCGACGAACTCGAGGAACTGCATCGCCTTGTCGGCCTCGTCGCCGCGCATCGCGCCGGCGTTGAGCTGACCCCATCTGAACTCCCGCAGTGGGGCGACGACGTTCTCGAGGACGGTCATGTCATGGAACAGCCGGGTGATCTGGAAGGTGCGGCCGATGCCTCGGTGCGCGCGTCGGTAGGACGAGAGCCCGTCGATGGGCTCGCCGTCGAACCATACTTCGCCGCCGTTCGGCGTCATGGTTCCGCCGATGAGGTTGAACGCCGTCGTCTTGCCCGACCCGTTCGGGCCGATCAGGGCGGTGATGGATCCCTGCGGGACGGAAAAGGAGGCGCTGTCGACAGCCCGCAGACCGCCGAAGTGCTTGCTCAGCCCCTTGACCTCGAGCAGTGGCGCACCAGGCTCGACGGCGGTCACGGGGGGCTGCGCACGGTCGCTGATGACAAGCGGACCCTCGAGCCGGGCGCCGACCAGTCCAGCCTTGCCGCGCTTGCGGCGCTCGATCAACCGCTCACGGATGGTCGGGATGATGCCCCTTGGCAGGAAGAGCACGACCACCGCCAGAAGTCCGCCGAAGATCAACAGGCGGGTGTTTCCGCCGCCGCCCAGCGTGTTCGCCCACTCATTGAGTGGCTCGACGATGAAGGCGCCGAGCACCGGCCCCCACAGGGTGGCGCGTCCACCCAGGATCATGCAAAGGATGATCTGGACGCTAACGAGGATGCTGAACATGCCACGGGGATCGATGAACGCCAAGTAGTAGGCGTAGACGCCGCCGGCCATGCCGAGGAAGAGCCCGCTGGCAACAAAGGCGAGCATCTTGTACACCGGCGTGTTGACCCCGACGGTGGCCGCCTTGTCCTCGTCCTCGCGCATCGCGATCAACCCCATGCCGAACTTCGTCATCCGAATCCGCCACGCCATCAGCAGCGACAGGCCGAGCAGACCCAGCAGCGTGTAGTAGAAGGGCCAGTACTGGTAGGCCACGTCCCACTGCGGGATCGGCAGCGAAAGCCCCTGCGTGCCGTTGGTGAAGCTGTCCCAGTTGATCGCCGTGAGCTGCAGGAGAAAGAGGAAGGCGATCGTCAGGATGACGAACGAATGGCCGCGTGTACGCATCGCCACGAGACCGAGGATCAGGGCCAGCAGCGCTGAGATCAGGCCAGCGACCGGAACCCACAGGAAGGGGTTGCCAGCGACCTCCAGCGAGCCGAGCGCAACGGTGTAGGCGCCGACGCCGACGAACGCCGACTGCCCCAGCGAGATGTAGCCGCCGAAGCCCGAGATGATGTTCAGCCCAACCGCTCCGATGGCGAACACCATCGAGAGGATGATCATGTTCTGGTAGTAGAGGTCGTCGGAGAGCACCGGGTAGGCGATCAACAGCAGGGCCCCGGCGAGCGGAAGCAGCCCCCAGCCGCCGAGGGGCAGCCGCCGTCGGGGCGGTTCCGTGGGCGCAGGTGGCGCGGCCGCCCCGAGGGGCGACGTCTGGGCGGTCGTCGAGTCGCTCACAACGCGACGTCCTCCCGAAGTCGAGCGCCCATGAGCCCCTGGGGGCGCACCAGCAGGACTACGAAGATCACCACGAACGGCACCGCGGTCGCCCACTCCGGCCCGACGTAGGTCGTGGTCATGGTCTCGGCCACGCCGAGGAGGAGCGCCCCCACGATCGCTCCCGGCAGGCTCCCCATGCCCCCGAGGACGATGATGCCCAGCAGGCGCGAGATCCACAGGTAATGCGAGCCGGGCAGGAACGGGTAGAGCACGCTGACGATGGAGCCTCCCGCACCCGTGACCGCGATGCCCACGGCGAAGGTCATCGCGGCGACCGCGGCGACGTTGACGCCCACGAGTTCGGCGCCCTCCGGGTTCACGGCGCTGGCCCGGATCGCGCGGCCGGTCCAGCTGCGCATCAGGAACGCGTAGAGCGCGGCGAGCACGCCAACCGCGACAAGGCAGCCGTAGACCTGGGCCTTGGGCAGGAACATGCCGGCGACCCCGAAGGACTCGTCGAAGTACGGGGCTCTGACGGCGTGCGACGTGTTGCCCCAAACGAAGCCCATGATGCCCTCGAGCACGAGCGCAAGCGCGAACGTCAGCAGGACCGACGCCGACGGCGGGGCCATGCGGATCCGCCGAACAGTGGTTTGGTAGAGGATCCAGCCCAGGGCGAACATCAGCGGAGTCGTGAAGACGATCGACGCCAGCGGGTCGAGCCCAGTGGCGTCCCAGATCGTCCAGGTGACGAACGCGGCAGCGATGAGGAAGGCGCCGTGCGCCACGTTGATGACGTCCATGACCCCGAAGATCAGGGTCAACCCTGAGGCCAGCAGCGCGTATACGCCGCCGATCAGGAGGCCCAGCAGCACGGCTTGGAGGAGTTCGGTCACTGGTCGTGGATCCCCGCAACAGAGGGGGGAGCGGCGCGTCGACGCCCCCCCCCGTTCCCCTTACCGCTCCTGACCGCCGCCGTAGGTCTCGACGATCTTGTCGCTCGTGGCCGCCTCCTCGGGCAGGACGATCTCCGCCTTGCCGTCCTGCCATTGGCCGATGAGGAACTCGCCCTCGGGGGCGCCGGTCTCATCCCAGCTCAGCGGTCCGAGGATGGTCTCCACCTCGTTCTCCCGCAGCCAGTCGGCCAGCTTCGTCTGGTCCTCCTTGGCGCACCCGCCGACCGCCTCGACCGCCGCGGCCATCACCTGGGCGGCCGCGAACGCGTCGGCTGCGTCCTCCTGCACCGGTTGGTCGCCGAACATCTCCTTGTACTTGGCGACGAACTCCTCGTTGCCGGGCGTGGTGGCGTCCTCGGTGTGGCTCACCGCGTAGAAGACGCCCTCGGTGCGGTCCTCGCCTATGCCCTTCAGGTACTGGTTGCCGAACGACGGCGCGCTGGTCTGGAAGATCATCTTGGGAGAGAAGTTGACCCTCTTGAGCGCGCGCATGAACCCGACGCCGTCGGCGAACGTCGCGCCATGGATCACTAGGTCGGGGTTCTTGCTCTTGACCGCATTGGCGATCGCGTCGAAGTTGCTCGTGTCGACGGGGTAGGTGCTCTCCTGCACCGTTTCGATCCCCTCCGGCTCGAGCTTCTCCTTGATGCCCTCGAGCACCGGGATGGCGAACGGATCGTCGAGCGTCGGGTAGGCCGCCGTCTTTGGCCGCTTGTCCTCCGGCAGGCTGAGGATCCACTCGGCGAACAGGTCTCCCTGCTTGTCCGCGGTTGCCTGCTGGGCGAAGAAGAGCATCTTGTAGCCGCGCTCGAAGATCTCGGGCGCGCCGCCGGCGGGTTCTACGTAGAGCATCCGGTTGCGCTCGGCGACCGTCGATGCGGGGATGTTGAGCAGCGAGGAGAACGTTCCCAGCAGCAGCGCGACCTTGTCACGACTGACAAGGGATGTGTAGTCGGAGACGACCGTGTTCTGGTTGCTGGCGTCGTCGCGTATGACGAGCTGGACCTTTGCCCCGAGCAGGCCGTCGCCCTCGTTGGTCATCGTCTCCCATACCTTGTAGCCCTCCTGGGCGGCCTTGCCGGGCTCGGAGAACTCCCCGGTCAAGGGCAGGGACGCGCCGAACTTGATCGGGTTGCCGCAGTTACTGGTGGCCCCACCCCCGCCGCCAGACGCACCGGAGCCCTCGTCATCCGAGCCGCATCCGACGACCACTGCCAAGAGGAGCGCCAAGAACAACCACGCTGGTCTTCTGAGCATGAGTCTCTCCTTAAATCGTTCGCGCGTTGCAATCGTTTGCAACGACTTTCGAACAGATTTGTTGGGGCCGGGTCGCCGAGGCTAGTCGCCGCGACCACGTCAGTCAAGATGGAGCGCCCTCCCGCTCGGCGGCCACCCGCTCGACGCAGGAGAAATGGGCGCAGGCTGGGCGCAAGGTCGCCCGAGTGTTCATGCCTGCTTGAGTGCGAAATCCCCCAGGGCCGGGACTTCGTAAGGGGTGAGCGACGGGACTCGAACCCGCGACCGCCTGGACCACAACCAGGAGCTCTACCAGCTGAGCTACGCCCACCAGGCTGCGGGCCAATCTAGCACCGGGTGGGTCCTCAACATCGTCCCTCGGCCGCTCGCGAGCTAGGGCGCCATCCGGTCCATCTGCATGTGGGGCATGCCGTTGTCATCTGGAATCGTGAGCGCCGGAACCGCGGAAGGCGAGGCGAGCACGAG
>JASLBU010000018.1 GCA_030146365.1 Candidatus Limnocylindria bacterium
GATGAGACCGACGGCGACCTCGTCGGCTTCCGCATCTGGTTCCAGCAGGACGCCGGCGCGAACTACGACCCAGTGACCCAGATCGACCTCATCACCGGGTACCCGGAGTACTGCGCACTGCCCGCGTCAGGCGCGCCAACGTTGGGCGTGACGTGCGCAACCGGGACCGAGATGTACAACATGGGCTTCGACGACTTCGCCGGGTTCCCGCAGATTCAGGACATCGGCGTCGCGATTCTCGATCAGCCGATCTACCTGTCCGAGTACGGCCAGCTCGCCGGGATCGACAGCCTGAACCACCTGTACGACGTCAAGCGGGGCCAGCAGGACGTCACCTTCACGGTCAGCGGATACGGACTGTCGTACTCGAGCCCGGTCGCCATCGAGTCCTATCGGTCACGTCTGATGGCGGAGTCGAAGCTCGTCAACCTCAAGGCCGGTCTCAATGCGGGCTTCAACCTGCAGACCATCGGTAACGGCGGCGGCCGGGGCGGCACCTGCTCCGGCGATTCGGGCGGCCCGGTCTTCTACCCGGCCGACACGAACATCATTGTCGCCGTCACTTCGTTCGGCCTGAACGCCTACTGCCGCGGCACCGACTTCGCGTATCGGACCGATACGGAGGCCGTGCACCTTTGGCTGCAGTCGGTGCTGACTCCGGCTGAGTGGAGCCAGATCACCGTCAGCTGATCGCGCGACTACCACCAGGGCAAGGGGCCACCGGCAGCGGTGGCCCCTTCTTCATGCCACCGCGTCCCTCTCTGCACATGAAGGCATCGGCGCGTGTCGGAGTCGGACAGATGCCGAGGACGGCTGCGCGAGCAGGGCGCGGGCGGCGCACTCGTGGGCTGAGTATCTCGATCGATCGCGAGAATGCCGCTGAGGTGCTCTCCCCCAAAACGGGCGGGATATTCCGCGGGCAGAGGCTTCCATACGGGGCACCATCGGCGTAGACTCGCCAATGTGAACATCCGTTCTATTGTGGCGCCGACGCTGTCGCGCTATCCGACCGAGTACCAGTGGGAAGAGCTCGAGGAGCTGCTGCGCCGGGCGTTGAGCCAGATGCCGCGCCAGACCATCCCCGAAGCTCTGGGGGACGAGCCGGCCCTGTCGGTCATCGAGGAGTGGCGGCACCGCCACTGGCTGGACGAGAGCGCTTCGTTCCTTCCGTAGTGGATCCCGGGCGGCCGCGACCGGCGCGTGTCAGGCCTCGATGCGTCGGCGAAGGAGGGTGATCCCCGCCACGAGCATGACGGCCCCCCAGGCGAGGAAGCCGAGGTCGTAGAGCAGCTGGTCGGGGCCGGGCCGGACGTGGTGAATGCCCAGGATGTGGTGGTCGACCACGCCTTCCACCAGGTTGAACCCGCCCCAGCCGGCCAGCATCCCGCCGATGAGCTGCCCCAGGCTGAGCTGATCACCCCGCCGCGTGGACCGCCACAGCGCATAGACGCCGGCAACCGTGACGACCCAGGTGCCGACGTGGAAGAGGCCGTCCGCCAGGGTGTTGAGCTCCAGGGTGGCAAGCGAGTCCGGCGGTGCGTGAGAGGACAGCAAGTGATGCCACTGGAGGACCTGGTGGAGCACGATGCCGTCGAAGAAGCCGCCGAGCCCGATGCCCAGCAGCACGCTCGGCGCGGTGGAGAGCGCACCGGGCGCGCTGGCGGAAGCGCTCGCCAGGCTCGGGTTCGTGCTCACGCCGGACGGGTCAGAGCGGCCCGTCGGTGGGTCGCTTGGGCAGCGGCTCGTCCACCTCGTCATGGGACGGGTCCGCGTGCTCCGTGGGGGCGTGATCGTTCACGAGCTCCGGTCGGCCCGCTGGATGCACGATGCCCTCGCTGATCGGCACCCGGTCCTTCGGATGGGTCGTCTCGTCGTTGGGGTCCATGGCGGCCGCAGAAGCAAGTTGCGGTCCGCGCACCCCCGACAGCCGCGACTTCAGCCGGTCAGCCGAGCGCCTCGGCACGTGCCGCGGCGAACCTGTTGATGCCCGCCTCCACCATATCGTCCGAGGCCGTGAGGCTGACGCGGAACCATCCCGGCACCTCCACCACTGTCCCGGGCAGCACCAGCACGCGGTGCCGCGCGAGCACATCGGCGAAGGCCACGTCGTCCTCGATCGGTGACCGAGCCATCGTGTAGAAGGTGCCCTCCGGCATCGAAGCCTCGTATCCCATGTCCCGCAGGGCGGGCACGAGGCGGTCGCGCCGTCGCTGCAGCGCCCCGATGTCGATGGACATGCGCTCGAGATCGGCGAGGGAGTGCTGGAGGAGCGCGTTCGGCCACTGGTAGCCGCCGGCAATCTGCTGGACGAAGACGCGGTCACGGAGCGCCTCCCGGTCCGGACAGTTCGGGGGCACGGTGAGGTAGCCGATCCGCATCCCCGGCGCGAGCAGCTGCTTCCCGTACGAATAGGTCACCACGGTGTGCGGGTAGACCTCCGCTGGGCTCGGGACCGTCCCTCCGTCGAACACGATGCGGTTGTACGGCTCGTCCGAGAGGATCCAGATCGGGTGGCCGATGCGGTCGGATGACTCCGTCAGCGCGTCGGCGAGCGACGAGAGCAGGTCGCGCGAGAAGATCCGACCGGTGGGATTGTGCGGGCTGTTGATCAGGACGACGCGGGTGCGCGGCGTGATCGCCGCCGCGATACGGTCGACGTCCAGCTCGAAGTCAGGCGGATCGACCGTCACGCGGACCGGCTCGCCCCCCGCGGCCAGCACCAGGATCTCGTAGAAGAACCACGGCGGCGAGACGAAGACCACTTCGTCGCCCGGCTGGACGAGGGTGCGCAGGGCAACCGCGATGGCCGCGAAGCCACCGTTCGTCATCGCCACGTCGTCCGGATCCCAATCCATGCCGGTGCGGTTCCGCAGCGAATCGGCCACCGTCCGCTGCGACTCCGGCTCCGACAGCTTGTAGGCGAACCAGTCCTTGTCCTGCGGCACGACGTGGCGTTCCAGCGCCTCCACGTATGCGGGAAGCGGCATCTCCTGTGGGTTGCCGACCGCGAAGTTGGCGATGTCCGGCTTGCGGTTCAGCTCTGCGAAGGCGCCGCCGAAGAAGGAGAGGAACGGCTCAATGCTCGCGCGGAGCCGATCCGGGGCCGGGGCGGTGGTGGTCATCTCGGTCGTCCTGCTGCTCGGGGAGGGTCGGTGTCGCCGGCGAGCATCCCAGATGGCATCGGAGTTCGGCAAGGAGAAGCGACTTCAACCGCCCGGCATCTCCATGCCGCATTCACGATTCGAGCGCAATTCGGGGTCACGCTTCGAGCATCGGTGCCGAGAGACGGCACGTACCGCACTGAACCGAGAGGCAGGCAGCACCAATGGGAGGCGGTCGCCGGCTTCGAGCCCCACGCGAACGAGGACGGCGTGGCGCTGGTGGCGGATGCCGCCGAGCCGGGACTGATCGACGTGGATCCGCGCCGCATCCGCCAGGTCATCGGCAACCTCGTGTCGAACGGGTTGCGCCACACCCCGGCCGGTGGGCAGGTCACCGTCACCGTGCGCCCGGCGGGCGACCTCGCCGAGCTCGTGGTGGCGACACCGGCTCCGGGATGAGTGAAGAGGCCGCGGAGCGCGGGTTCGACCGCTTCTGGCGGACCGGAGAGCGGTCGGGCGCCGGACTGGGCCTCGCCATCGTCCGCGACCTTGGCGCGCCCATGGCGGCGATGTGTCGCTGGAGTCCTCACCCGAGACGGGTACCACGGTGCGCTGCCGCATTCCCATCCGGCCCTAGCCTCCGGCGCGGGCTATCGTTGGCGGCATGCCCGCATTCCGCCCAGCTCGCGACGTGCTGCCGCGCGCCATCGAGGTGCTCGAGCGCGAGCGCGCCCGGCTTCGCGCCGTCGTCGATGGATCGCTGGAGCTCACCGGTGGCAGCTCGGTGCCGGGAGCGCTCACCGGTGGAGACATCGACCTCCATCTGAGGGTCGAACCTGCCTCGTTTGACGCGGCGGTCGACGCCCTTCGAGCGCGGTACCGGGTCGCCCATCCCGAGATCTGGTGCGAGACCCTCGCCACCTTCTTGGTCCCGGGTGAGGAGGAGGTCGGTGTTGCGGTCACGCCCGTGGGATCGGTCCACGACCGGCG
>JASLBU010000021.1 GCA_030146365.1 Candidatus Limnocylindria bacterium
CGGCGCATCCGGCGCTGGCTGAGGGCTCGGCGAGGGGTCCGACGCGCGCGCGGGCGTGACGGCCGGCAGAAGGAAGAACAGGGACAGGAGGGCGGCAAGCGGCCGGACGCGCGGCTTGAACATATGACCGCACGCTACTCCGGCGGACTCTGGGTCGGAATAGTACCGTTAGGTGGTCTTACGTGGCGAGGGCCCGGTGGAGGAAGGCCGCCATCTGCTCGCGCGTGACGCTCACCGACGGGCAGAAGCGACTCGGGCCGCATCCACCGGTCACCCCGGAGGCCGCCATGCGATTGATGTCCGCCTCGTGCCCGCTGCCGTTGTCATCGGTGAAGAAGTCCGTCGAGGTCGTCGGCAGGCGCAGGGCGCGGGCCAGGAAGCTCGCCATCTGCTCGCGTGTCACGGCCGCACGCGGACAGAACGTGCCGTCGCCACACCCACCGGTGATGCCGGAGGCCGCCAGCCGATTGATGTCGGCCTCGTGGGAGCTGCCATCGTCATCGGTGAAGTAGTCGGTCGTGACTGATGGCAGTGCCAGCGCACGCGCCAGGAAGCTCGCCATCTGCTCGCGGGTCACGAGACCGGTCGGGCAGTAGAGCTGCGGGCCACAGCCGGTGGTGATGCCGGATTCGGCCAACCACACGATGTTGTCTCGGAACGCCGAGCCCCATATGTCCTTGAACAGGCCGCCGTAGAGCACGTGCGCTCCACTCGGCGTGCGGTGCGGGTCTCCAGCGAAGGCGTACCAGTAGTCAGGCTCGCCGAAATGGAACATGCTGATCGAGGTGGACTGGACCCACACCTGGGCATCGCTGATATCGGGGTGGGACATGGTCGTCAGTGTCGCGGCCGAGTACCCCTTCCCCGCGCGAAAGATATCGGCGAAGGCGGTCTCCGGTCCGTTCAGCACGCGCGCGACGATGTCCGCGGTGTCTCCGTACGCCGTCGCGATATATCCCGTTGCGCCCAGCTTCAACACCGGATAGCTGTAATTGCGCACGCGCTGCTGCGCCTCGGTGAGGGTCGGGAGGGGATCCGTCCGGACATATCGCTCGCCGAAGCCCGGCGCATAGTGAGCCTGCCCGTAGATCATCGTGAAGTTGGCGGCCGGGGTGATGCCATCCGTGTTCGTGCTGCCGCCGCAGTAGTCCCACTGGACGCTGCCGTCCGTCGAGGTGAGCGTGCCGAGCAGCGCCTTTTCCCCGCAGTACGCCATCGTGGATGACCAGTTATCGGCGTCTCCGTTCGTGGTCGTCCGATTCAGGCCCCAGCCGTTCGTGCGGTCCGTGGATTCCGTCTCCCCATACGGATTCGGGAACCCGTTTCCATGACCGAAGTACACGATGACGTTCGCGCCGTTCACCGCCGCCCTCACGTTCGCCCACGTGGCGTTCGGCGAGTAGGCCTTGACCACGGTGGCGCCCGCTGACGTGGCTGCGCCCGCGACGTCGTCCGCGTACCCGCGGTACGTGCTCGTCAGACTCCCGACGGGGCCGACGATGATCGCGACCTTCGGGCCGGCCGCGAGGGTCTGGGCGGGTGGACCGGCGACGCTGAGCATTCCGCCGAGGAAGAGGGCGATGAGCGTGAGGGCACGCGCGCGAATGGGCAATGAAGACTCCGGAGCGAGGTGGGTTCTGACCCAGCCTACGAGCCACCTCTCGGGAGCCCTATGGTGCTAACGTCCGCTCGCACCCCCGGACCATGCGTCAACCCTGGCTGAATGCGATGACGACCAGGAGACGCTCCGCCGACGCCGCGTCGAAGGCCGGTCGGACGAAGGCCGTCTGCGTCAGGGCGTTCGGATCCTCCTCGACCGCCTGCACGGTGCCGATCAGGAGGCCGCCCGGATAGCGGCTCGCCGCGCCGCGATGGGTGAGGCCGGCACTGACCACCGTCCCGCCGACCTCGATCGTCTCAGTCACCGGGATGCCGCTCATGACGAGCTGGCCACCGGGCTGCCCCCGGACCTCGCCGAGGGCGCGCGTGGTCTGGTCCACGGCGATGACGGCGGAGCGAGTGTCGACGATGAAGCGGACGCGCGCCGTGTCTGACGTCACCGCGACCACCGTGCCGGCCAGCGCGCCCGCCCCATCGGCGTTGGCGACCACCGGCATGCCTTCCTCGACGCCGTCGTCCGCTCCGGCGTCGATGCCGACCTCCCATGCGAAGTTCGACGGATCACGCTGCACGATCCGCACGGGCAGGAGCTCCATGTCGAGTGCCTCGGTGATGCCGAGCAGCTCCCGAAGCTCCTCGTTCTCGCGAGCGGCCTCCGCAAGCCCGGCGATTCGCTGCTCGGCGCCGGCCAGGGCGGTGCGCAGCTCGGCGTTCTCCGCGCGCAGTCGCTCGATCTCGCCGATCGCTCCGAAAAGGCCGGCCACGCCGCCGCCCAGGCCGGTGAGCGTCTGGCGAATGGGGTCCAGCGTCCGCGAGGTCGCCCCCTGCAGCGTGCGCGCCGCGTCGGTGGAGCTCGCCAGCAGCATCAACAGGCTGACGATCGTGAATGCCGCGAACCAGAGGCCGCCCCGGTTCCGGCGATGCGGGCTGGACGGCCCGTACATCCGGCTCAGCCCCGCGCCGGATCGTTGCTCGCGGCGGGTCGATCGGTCATCAGCGGTTCGGCATCAGCGCGGGGCGCGCGTGAACTGCTCGGATACCAGGACCCGCTCCAGGGTGTCGAGGTCCTCGAGCACGCGTCCGGTGCCGCGGACAACGCAGGTGAGCGGGTCGTCGGCGATGTGCACCGGCATCTGCGTCGCCTCGGCGACCCGCCGATCGAGCCCGGCCAGCAGCGCCCCGCCTCCGGCCAGCACGATGCCCTGGTCCATGATGTCGGCGACCAGCTCCGGCGGCGTTTCCTCGATCGTCTCCTTGATGGCCTCCACGATCTGCGCGATGGAGGGCTCGAGCGCCTCGCGGATCTGGTCGCCGCCGACCTCGATGCTGCGCGGCAGGCCGGTGAGCAGGTCCCGGCCGCGGAAGGTCACCGTGCGGTCGGCGTTCTCCTCCGGATACGCGGAGCCGACCGCGATCTTGATCTCCTCGGCGGTCCGCTCCCCCATCAGCAGGTTGTACTCGCGGCGAGCGAAGCCCACGATGTCGACGTCCATCTCGTCGCCGCCGATGCGGATGCTGCGAGCCACCACGATCCCGCCGAGGCTCACGACCGCGACCTCGGTGGTCCCGCCCCCGATGTCGACGATGAGGCTGCCGGACGGCTCGCTGACCGGCAGCCCGGCGCCGATCGCCGCCGCCATCGGCTCCTCGATGAGCCGTGCCCAGCGCGCTCCCGCGTTGATGGTGGCGTCCCGCACCGCGCGCTTCTCGACCTCGGTCACCCCGGACGGGATCCCGACCAGGACCCGCGGGCGGGGGATCCGGGCGTATCGGTCGTGGACCTTGTTGATGAAGTACCGGATCATCTGCTCCGTCACGTCGAAGTCGCTGATGACCCCGTCCCGCAGCGGGCGGATGGCGACGATGTTGGCGGGCGTCCGCCCCACCATCCGCTTCGCCTCCGCGCCGATGGCGAGCACGCGCTTCGTCCTCGTGTCCATGGCGACCACGCTGGGCTCACTGATGACGATGCCGCGGTTGCGGACGGTGACGAGCGTGTTCGCCGTGCCGAGGTCGATGCCGACGTCGTGGCTGAGGAGGCCGAGGAGGCCGTCGAAGAGTCCCAAGGTCCCTCTCGTGATCGATCGTGTGCGCGGGCCCGTGGCACGACAGGGCCGATGTGGGTGTGAGGCGGCAGTACGGTACCACGGTCCTCGGTCCGGATCGCGACCGAGAGCCGGTGGGCGAACGCATCTGATACCTTCGCTCGCGACGGCGCGGCAGGGTCCCACTGACGAGGAGGACGGGCGTGGCAGGCTTCTTCACCGACGTGACGGATCGCATCGGCTTCAGGGGGCTGGAAGCGGACGATCCGCTCGCCTTCCGGGTGTACGACCCCGACCGGATCGTCCTCGGCCGGCGCATGGAGGAGCACCTCCGACTCGCCATCTGCCTCTGGCACTCGTTCAACTGGCCGGGCTCCGACGTCTTCGGCTCCGGGACCTTCGACCGACCGTGGCTCACACCCGGATCGGACCCGATGCAGGCCGCCCGCGCCAAGGTGGATGCCGCGTTCGAGTTCATCGAGAAGCTGGGGGTGCCGTACTTCACGTTCCACGATCACGACGTCGCGCCCGAGGGACGGACGTTCGCCGAATCGGCCGCGGCCGTGGACGCGGTCTCGGCTGCCATCGAGGGTCACATGGAGCGCACCGGCGCTCGGCTGCTGTGGGGAACGGCCAACCTGTTCAATCACCCGCGCTACGCGGCCGGTGCGGCGACGAACCCCGACCCCGAGGTCTTCGCCTACGCGGCCGCGCAGGTCAGGCACATGCTGGAGACCACGCACCGGCTCGGCGGGGAGAACTACGTGCTGTGGGGCGGCCGCGAGGGGTACGAGTCCCTGCTCAACACCGACCTGGCCCGAGAGGAGGCGCAGCTCGCCCGCTTCCTCACCATGGTGGCCGAGCACAGCCACCGCATCGGGTTCGGCGGGATGCTGCTGCTCGAGCCGAAGCCCCAGGAGCCGACGAAGCACCAGTACGACTACGACGTCGCGACGGTGGATGCCTTCCTCGTCCGCCACGATCTGGCGTCCGAGTACCGCGTCAACATCGAGGCCAACCACGCGACCCTGGCCGGGCACAGCTTCCACCACGAGGTGGCGATGGCCATCAGCCGCGGCATCTTCGGCAGCATCGACATGAACCGCGGGGATCCTCAGAACGGCTGGGACACCGATCAGTTCCCCAACTCGGTGGACGAGCTGACGCTCGCCATGTACGAGATCCTGCGCGCAGGCGGCTTCACGTCGGGCGGCATCAACTTCGACGCCAAGCTGCGCCGGCAGAGCCTCGATCGGACGGATCTGTTCCACGCCCATATCGGCGGCATCGACACCGTCGCACGCGCGTTCCTGGCGGCCGCGGCACTCGTCGAAGCGAACGAGCTGGAGGACGAGCGGCAGCGCCGATACGCCGGCTGGGACGACGGGCTGGGCGCCGAGATCCTGGGCGGCACGCTCTCGCTCGAGGAGGTCGCCCGGCGCGTGGTCGATGAGGAGATCCAGCCGCGGCCGCGCTCCGGCGGCCAGGAGCGCCTCGAGAACATCGTGAACCGGCGGATCTGGGCGGTCGACCGAGCCCGCTGACGGATGGCCCACGTCCTCGGCCTCGACGTCTCGACCACGGCCACGAAGGCGCTACTGGTCGACGAGTCGGGCGCCGTGCGGGCGCTGGCATCGGCGGCCTACGACTACGACATCCCGCAACCGCGATGGAGCGAGCAGGACCCGTCGCTGTGGTGGGATGGCGCCCGACGGGCGATCGCGGAGGTGCTCACCGCTTCTGGGCTCACGGGATCCGACATCGTCGCCATCGGACTGGCGGGGCAGATGCACGGTGCGGTCCTCCTCGACCGCGCCGATCGGCCCCTGCGCCCGGTGATCCTCTGGAACGACCAGCGCACGAGCCGAGAATGCGACGAGATCCGGCAGCTGATCGGGGCGCGGCGCCTCGTGGAGATCACGGGCAATGACGCGCTGACCGGGCTCACCGCCCCCAAGCTGCTGTGGGTGCGGCGCCACGAGCCCGACACCTGGGCTCGCCTCGCGCACGTTCTGCTTCCAAAGGACTACGTGCGGCTGCTGCTGACCGGCGACCATGCCGTCGACCGGGCGGATGGGTCGGGCACCTTGCTGTTCGATCTCGGCGCCCGCGACTGGTCGGCCGAGGTGCTCGGGGCGCTGGGCGTTGATCCGGCATGGCTGCCGCGAACCGCCGAAGGCCCGGACGTCACGGGAACGGTCACCGCTACGGCTGCTCGGGCGACCGGGCTGGCGCCCGGCACCCCGGTGGTCGCCGGTGCCGGCGACCAGGCGGCGAACGCGGTCGGCATCGGCGCGGTCGACCCCGGCGTCGTCGCGCTGTCGCTCGGCACGTCGGGCGTGATCTTCGCGGCCACCGACCGGCCGATCTTCGAGCCGGAGGGGCGCGTCCACGCCTTCTGCCATGCGGTGCCCGATCGGTGGCACCTGATGTCGGTCATGCTCTCCGCGGCCGGCAGCCTCCGCTGGTTCCGGGATGCGCTGGCGCCGGGCCTCCGCTTCGAGGAGGTCCTCGGCGAGGCCGCCACGGCGCCCGCCGGCAGTGAGGGCCTCTGGTTCCTGCCCTACCTGAATGGCGAGCGCAGCCCGCACCCGGACCCGGCGGCGCGGGGCGCCTTCATCGGCCTGACCGCGGCGCACGAGCGGCGCCACCTGGCGCGTGCGGTGCTCGAGGGGGTCGCCTATGGCCTGCGCGACGGGCTCGACCTCATGGTCGCGGCCGGCATGGCGGTGCCCGACACGATCCGCGCGTCGGGTGGCGGCATGGAGAGCGGGCTGTGGCGGCAGATTTTGTCCGACGTCCTGGGGGCCGAGATCGCGACCGTGGCGACGAACGAGGGCGCGGCGTACGGCGCGGCGCTGCTCGCGATGGTCGGCGCGGGATGGTTCCCGGACGCCCGTTCCGCCACCTCGCTGCTCGCCGCCACGACGGTGGCGGCGCCCGGGCCGGACCGCGAGACGTACGCCGAACGGCACGCCGTCCACCGTGAGCTGTATCC
>JASLBU010000076.1 GCA_030146365.1 Candidatus Limnocylindria bacterium
TATTCCTCGCGAGACGCGAGTGATCATCAGCCTCACGTATATCCACGGCATCGGCCCGACCTCGGCCGCCAAGGTCATCGAGACGGCGAACGTCTCGGCGGACACGCGTGTCCGCGACCTCACCGAGGAGCAGGTCAACCGCCTGCGCGAGGTGGTCGACCGCCAGTTCAAGGTGGAGGGAGACCTTCGCCGCGAAGTCAGCCTCAACATCAAGCGCCTCATGGAGATCGGCTCGTATCGGGGCCTTCGCCATCGGCGCAATCTGCCCGTTCGCGGGCAGCGCACGAAGACGAACGCGCGGCAGCGCCGTGGCCCGAAGAAGACGGTCGGCGTCCGCCGCAAGAAGTGATACGGGAGTTCCATGGCAGAGCGTAAGCGCGCTCAGCGCGGCAAGAAGCGCGAGCGAAAGAATGTGCCGACGGGGCACGCGCACATCCAGTCCACGTTCAACAACACGATCGTGACCATCACGGACATGACGGGGAACGTCATCAGCTGGGGCAGCGCGGGGCTGGTCGGCTTCAAGGGCTCCCGCAAGAGCACGCCGTACGCGGCGGCACAGACGGCCGACTCGGCCGCCAAGCGCGCGATGGAGCACGGCATGCGGCAGGTCGAGGTCTTCGTCAAGGGACCGGGCGGCGGACGCGAGCAGGCGATTCGCTCGCTCCAGTCCGCCGGCCTCGAGGTGACCGCCATCACCGACGTCACGCCGATCCCGCACAACGGCTGCCGGCCGCCCAAGCGGCGCCGGGTCTGAGGAGAGATCGAGCATGGCACGATATACCGATGCGGTCTGCCGGATCTGCCGGCGGGAGGGCCTCAAGCTCTTCCTGAAGGGCAGCCGCTGCTACAGCCGCAAGTGCTCCTTCGAGCGCCGCAGCACGCCTCCGGGCATGAACACGATGCGCCGCCGCAAGGTGAGCGAATACGGCCTCCAGCTTCGCGAGAAGCAGAAGGTCCGCAAGAGCTACTCGGTGCTCGAGCGGCAGTTCCGCAACTACTTCGAGCGCGCCGAGCAGCACAAGGGAATGACCGGAGAGAACCTCCTCCGCCTTCTGGAGATGCGCCTCGACAACGTCGTGTACCGGATGGGCTTCGCGTCCAGCCGTCCGCAGGCGCGGCAGCTCGTCACGCATGGCCACTTCTCGGTCAACGGCCGGCCGACCAACGTTCCGAGCTTCGGGACGAAGATCGGCGACCGCATCGAGGTCAGGGACAGCCGCCGCAGCCGCGAGTTCTTCAAGATCGCCCCCGAGACGATGAAGGCTGCCCAGATCCCCGAATGGGTGAGCGTCGACCCGACGAGGCTGTCGGGCACCGTCCTCGCCGAACCGGCGCGCGAGCAGATGCCGCTCGAGTTCAACGAGCAGCTCGTCGTCGAGTACTACTCGCGCTAGGAGTCAACTTTCCCTGATGATCGAACTTGAGACCCCGCAGCAGCAGCTGGCCCCCGAGCCGCGCATCGACGAGGTGCACGCGGAGGGCAACCTGTCGCGCTTCGAGGTGACCCCTCTCCAGGAAGGCTACGGCGTGACGTTGGGCAATGCCCTTCGGCGCGTCCTGCTCAGCTCGCTCGAAGGCGCCGCCGTGACGAGCATCCAGATCAACGGCGTGTATCACGAGTTCAGCACGATCGAGAACGTCAAGGAAGACGTCACCCAGATCGTCCTGAACGTGAAGAAGCTTCGCCTCCGCTCCTTCGCGCAGCACGCCCTCACGCTGAAGCTCACCAAGCGCGGGGCCGGCCCCGTGACCGCCGGCGACGTTGCCGAGTCGGCCGACGTCGAGATCGTCAACCCGGACCTCGTCCTGCTCACGCTCGACTCCGACTCCGGATCGATCGAGATGGACCTGACCGTGGAGACCGGCATGGGGTACCGGCCGGCGGAGCATACCGAGGAGATGCCGATCGGCGTCATCCCGGTCGACGCCATCTTCTCGCCGGTGCGCCGCGTGAACTACCAGGTCGAGAAGACCCGCGTCGGCCAGATGACGAACTACGACAAGCTGACGCTGGAGATCGAGAGCGACGGCACGACGACCGCCCAGGCTGCCCTGAGCCAGGCGGCCGACATCCTCGTGCGCGAGTTCGGCCGCTTCGCCGAGATCGGACGGCCTTCGATCCCCGGTGCGTCGGATGGCGTGGCGGCGTCCGGATCGGCCAACCTGATGGATGCGCCGATCGAGGAGCTCGACCTGCCGATGCGGGCCTACAACTCCCTCAAGCGGAACTCGATCACGAAGGTCGGCCAGGTGCTGTCGCTCTCTGACGACGAGTTCCTGCGCATGCGCAACTTCGGGCAGAAGAGCCTTGACGAGCTGAAGGAGCGACTGGCGCTCCGCGGCTTCATCAACCCTGACGCGTCCTCGATGAGCACCGACGAGTCGGATCTGCCGGCTTCGGCGGAGCTCGACGAGGCGGCGGTCGCCGAGGCGGATCGGGAGGCTTAGGCATGCCGCACCGAATCGCCGGAAGGAAGCTCAGCCGACAGCACGCGCACCGCGTGTCGATGCTGGGCAACCTCGCCGTCTCGGTGATCCGCTACGAGAAGGTGCAGACCACCGAAGCGAAGGCCAAGGAGGTCCGGGGCCTCGTCGACGGCATGATCACCCTCGCCAAGCGCGGGGATCTCCACGCGCGGCGCCAGCTGGTGAGTCGCATGCCGCACGAGCCGCTCATCGTCGACAAACTGATGACGGAGATCGCCGGCAAGTACGCCGATCGCCCGTCCGGGTTCACTCGCATCGTCAAGATCGGGCAGCGCGCGGGCGACGCCGCACCGATGGTCCAGATCGAGCTCGTCTGAAGGACGGGCGCACGACCGAACCGGTTCGATGACCGTTCCCGCGCAGCGCCCGCTGCGCGCGGTGATCGAGTACGACGGAACAGCCTTTGCCGGCTCGCAGGTCCAGCCGAACGCTCGGACCGTGCAGGGGGAGCTGGAGAAGGTGCTTAACAGGCTGATCGGCGAGCGGACTCGTGTCCGACTCGCCGGGCGAACCGATGCCGGGGTGCATGCCACCGGCCAGGTCGTAGCATTCGTCGTTCCCGCCCGCATGCGCGGGGAGGACGGCGGGTGGTCGGAGCTGCGGCAGCGGCTGAACGCGATGCTGCCGCCGGACCTGGTCGTGCGCTCGCTGCGTCCGGCACCGCCGGGCTTCGATCCGCGGCGCGATGCGCGATGGCGCGTCTACCGCTACCGGATTCTGACCAACGAGGCACGGCGGCCGCTGGAGCGGCATCGGACGCTCGAGATCGACGACCGGCTCGACGTCACGGCCATGCGGGCCGCGGCGGCGCGGATGGTCGGGGAGCGCGACTTCGCGTCCCTCGGCTCTGATGCGCGGGGCAGGACGGTGCGACGCCTCGCCGAGGTGCGCGTCACGCGTCGCGGTGACCTCGTGGAGGTCCGCGTGACGGCGAACGCGTTCCTGCGGCGGATGGTGCGAAGCATGGTCGCGGTGCTGATGGCCGCCGGGCGGGGACGCCTGCAGGTCGAGGACGTCGAAGAGATTCTCGACGGACGGCGTCGTGCCCTCAGCGGGCAGGCTGCCCCGCCGCGGGGGCTCACGCTCGAGCGCGTCATCTACGGATCAGCCGACAGACGAACACCAGCCTCTGCCGCGTCGAATGACGGGGCGGGGGGACATCAAGGCAAGCCGGAGAGCGAGCAAGAGTGAAGACCTACGCCGTCAAGGCGAGCGAGATCGAGCGCAGCTGGTGGGTCGTCGATGCGACCGACCAGACTCTCGGCCGGCTGGCGACGCGGATCGCCACCCTGCTCGAGGGCAAGCACAAGCCGATCTACTCGCCGCACCTCGACACCGGCGACCACGTCGTCGTCGTCAACGCGGGCAAGATCCGGGTCACCGGTGACAAGCTCCGCCAGAAGAGCTACTTCCGCCACTCGAACTACCCTGGCGGCCTCCGCGAGGAGAAGCTCGGCATCCTCCTCGAGCGCAAGCCCGAGCTGGTGATCGAGCGAGCGGTCAAGGGCATGCTGCCGCAGAACCGTCTCGGCCGCGCCATGTTCAAGAAGCTGAAGGTCTACGGCGGGGCGCAGCATCCCCACCAGGCCCAGCAGCCGACCTCGGTCGAGCTGTAGGAAGGACGATCGTGAGCACCAACTACGTCTACGGAACGGGCCGGCGCAAGACCGCGGTCGCGCGGGTCCGTCTGCTTCCGGGCGACGGGAGCATCGTGGTCAACGGCAAGCCCGCCAGCGAGTACTTCGGGGGCGCGATGACCGATGGCGCGATCGTCCTGCCCTTCCGGGTCACGGAGACCGAGGGCCGCTACTCGGCCAGCGTGCTCGTGGCGGGCGGCGGCGTCTCGGGCCAGGTCGGAGCGATCCGGCACGGCATCGCTCGCGCACTCGTGAGCGCCCACCCGGACGCCCGCCGCGCGCTCAGGGAAGCGGGCCTTCTCACCCGCGATCCGCGCGCCAAGGAGCGCAAGAAGTATGGCCTCAAGCGGGCCCGCAAGGCGCCGCAGTACACCAAGCGCTGAGCGGCGCGCGAGCACGAAACCCGGGAGCACCCCGGCCGGCTGGCCGGGGTGCTTTGGTATCATCGCCATCCCGCACCTGAGCAGCCAGCGCAACCGTGATCGACGCGATCCGTGACTTCTTCACCGGGTACCTCGGCGGCAGCTGGACGTCGATCATCGACATCCTGCTGGTGGCGGTGGTCATCTACTGGCTGTTCATCCTCATTCGCGGCACCCGCGCCGTTCGGATCGTCATCGGCCTCTCGATCCTGTACCTCGTGTACCTCGGCGCGGTGCTGTTCAACCTGGAGCTCCTGCGCCGGCTCATGGAGACCGCGGCCGTCGTCGGGCTCTTCGCGGTGGTGGTCGTCTTCCAGCCGGAACTCCGTCGCGCCCTCGAGCAGATCGGCCGCATCGGGAGCGTCAACCGCTTCTTCGTGAGCGCGGAGGTGGCCGGTGCGGAGCGCGTCGCGCGCGAGATCAGCCGGGCGGCGCGCATCCTGGCGGGCTCCCGGCACGGCGCACTCATCGCCCTGGAGCGCGAGACGGGCCTCCAGGACCTGGCGGCCGAGTCGGGCGTGCCGATCCACGCGGACCTGCGCGCGGAGCTCCTCGTCACGATCTTCTACCGCGGCACGGCCCTGCACGACGGGGCAGTCGTCATCTCCGGCGAGCAGATCACGTCGGCCGGCGTCCTGCTGCCCCTGAGCCAGAACGTCCTGGACTCCGAGCGGTATGGCACTCGGCACCGCGCGGCGATCGGGATCAGCGAGCAGACCGATGCGGTCGTCATCGTCGTCAGCGAGGAGACCGGCTCGATCAGCCTCGTCGTGCGCGGTCGGATCGAGCGCAACCTGACCGAGGGCCAGCTCCGCCGCCGGCTTTTCAACCTCATCCGACCCCAGGCGCCTCGCCGCGCCGTCCCGTTCCTTCGTCGCTCGACGGACGGCCGCTGGCGGGTCGGCGAGGCGGAGGAGGAGCCGGAGGTGCCGATCGATCCGGACGCCCGGGTCGTCCGGTCCGCAAGCCCGCCCCCTCCGGTGAGGCGCTGACATGGGATTCCTGCTGCGCAACTGGCACCTGAAGCTGTCGGCCGTCCTGCTGGCGACCGTGCTATACACGGGACTCGTCTTCTCCGGGCAGTTCACGGAGCGGACCATCGACGTGCCGGTCGACGACATCAACCAGCCGGACAGCTCGCAGGTTTTGAGCGGGGACCTCGGGACCGTCCAGGTCCGCTACCGGACCGCGAACGACATCGCGGGCACGATCGGCGCGCAGGCGTTCGTCGCCACCGTCGACCTCTCCGACTACGACATGCAGGATGCGCCTGAGCCCCAGGTGCTCGAGGTCGATGTCGCCACACTGATCGAAGGCATTGAGATCATCGCGATCGAGCCGGGGACGGTCCGAGTCTCCATCGACCGTATCGAGACCCGCAGCGTCGAGGTGGAAGTGGACGCGGGGGAGATCCCCGACGGGCTCGAGATCGACGATCCTGTCCTCAGCCAAGAGGAGGTCCAGGTGCGGGGCGCAGCGTCCGTCGTCCGTCAGGTCGACCGCGCGGTTGCGCGGATCCGCATCGACGGATCGGGGATCGACTTCAACGACGCGGTGACCCTGGTCGCCGTGGACGTCACCGGGCAGGAGGTCCGTACCGGCGTGGTCGGCCTCGAGCCGGAGACGGTGTCGATCCAGGTGGACGTCCGCTTCATCGAGACGACGCAGACCGTCCCCATCTCGCCGACCACCACCGGCGCGCTGGCGCCGGGATTCGCCCTCGAGGCACTCAGCGTCCAGCCACTGACGGTCGAGATCAGCGGGCTGCCCGAGATCCTTGCGCCGGTCACCGAGCTTCCGACCGAGGAGATCAGCCTGGAGGGTCTTTCCGCCGACCAGACGTTCGAGGTGGAGCTCGTCCTCCCCGATGGGGTGCAGCTCGCGCAGCGCGAGGGACCCATCACGGTCGCGGCCACGATCCGACCGTCCGTGGCGAGCCGCTCCTTCGTCGTCGGGGTCGTGTGCGAGAACGCCGGCGAGAACGCCTGCCTTCCGGGGCTCGAGCAGCTGTCGGTCACGCTGAGCGGCCTCAGCGGGGCACTGGGCGGACTCTCCGCCTCGGCGCTCACTCCCTCGCTCGATGCCGATGGCCTCGCGCCCGGCTCGTACGACCTCACGCCGGCATTCCCGGCACTGCCGGAGGGCGTGCAGCTGGAGGCGGTCAGTCCCGGCACGGTCCCGGTGACCATCGTGGCGCCGGCGACGCCCGAGCCGGAGCCGGAGCCGGACCCCACGACGACCCCCGAACCATAGATGGGAGCGACCTTCGGGACCGACGGCATCCGCGGCGAGGTGGGGACCGAGATCACGGTCGAGCTGGCGCTCGGCCTCGGGCGGGCGGTCGGGCACCGCTTCGGGGGGCAGGGGGCGGTGGTGCTCATCGGCCGTGACACACGGCGCTCGGGCGAGATGCTGGCGGCTGCGCTGGTTGCCGGGCTCACCGCCACCGGCACCGACGTGATCGATCTCGGCATCGTCACCACTCCCTGCCTGGTCCACGCGAGCGGGAGCCCGGACATCGCCGCCGCCATCATGGTCTCTGCCTCGCACAACGCCGCCGCCGACAACGGCCTGAAGGTCGTCGTCGCGGGCCGAAAGGCGGATGAGGTCGCTGAGGCCGAGCTGGAGCGGCTGATCGCCGACGGCTCGGGCATCCCGGAGCGCCCGAACGATGAGCTCGGCCGCCTGCGTCCGGACCGCGGCTTCGTCGCGGCCTACCGGCGCCACCTGGTGGACGCCGCGAACGGCGCATTCGGCGGGCTGCGGCTCGGGATCGACTGTGCCAACGGATCAGCGGCGGTCATGGCCCCGGCACTGTTCCGCTCGCTCGGGGCAGAGGTGACCGTCCTGTTCGACGCCCCGGACGGATCCAACATCAACGACGGCTGCGGGTCCACGCATCCCGAGCTGCTGGCCGAGACGGTGGCTGCCGCGGGCCTTGACCTCGGCTTGGCTTTCGACGGCGACGCCGATCGCCTCATCGCCGTCGATGAGGGGGGCCAGCTCGTGGACGGTGACGCGGTGATGGGCATCTGCGCGCTCGAGCGCCTTGCCTCCGGCACGCTCCGCAACAGCGTGCTCGTCACGACCGTCATGAGCAACGGTGGCCTCCAGCGGGCCGTCGCGCAGGCGGGAGGCAGGATGGTCCGGACACCGGTGGGCGATCGGCACGTCTTCGAGGCCATGGAGCGCGAGGACGCGTCGCTCGGCGGTGAGCAATCGGGCCACATCATCTTCCGCGACCTCGCCACCACCGGTGACGGGCTGCTGACCGGCATCGAGCTCGTCCGGGCCTGGCGCACGGCCGGCACGAGCCTCTCGGACCTTGCCGACCGTATCCCGAGGCTGCCGCAGGTGGTGATAAACTCAGCCGCCCGCCACCGAGATGCCTGGCAGGACGACCCGGAGTTCGCGGCCGCCGTCCAGCGGGCGACGGAGGCGATGGGGGAGCGCGGACGCGTGCTCGTGCGGCCATCGGGCACGGAGCCCAAGATCAGGATCATGGTCGAGGGCGACGACGGCGCGGAGATCGACACCATCGCCCGCGACCTCGCCACGCTCGCCGAGGCCCGGCTGAATTGAGCGCCGACCGATCGGCGAGGAGGCAACATGTGCGGCATCGTCGGATACGTCGGGCCGCGTGACGCGGCTCCGATCCTGATCGACGGCCTGCGACGCCTCGAGTACCGCGGCTACGACTCGGCCGGCATCGCCGTCCTCACCAGGGACGGCGACGTGTTCATCGAGAAGAAGGCAGGCAAGCTCAGCAACCTGACCGACCACCTCAACGGCGTTGCGCCGGCGGGGAACCCCGGGATCGGCCACACG
>JASLBU010000094.1 GCA_030146365.1 Candidatus Limnocylindria bacterium
TGACGCGAGCAACGGTGTGGACACCTACGGCGGCGGTCGCTTCGTCTACACGGGTCCACCCGCGCCCGACGGATCGCTGGTGGTCGACTTCAACCGCGCGTACAACCCCCCGTGCGTCTTCTCGCCGTTCGCCACCTGCCCGCTGCCATGGCCGGCGAACCGCATCGCGGCCCGCGTGGAAGCGGGGGAGCGCTCGCAGGTGCTCATGGATCCGGAGGACGCCCCAGCCGGCTAGATGTCGCGCCGGAGCTCTTCGAGGTCAAGGTCGCGCTCGACCGCCCTCAGCGCCTCGTCGCTCACGATGCCCCGGTCGCGAAGCTCCAGCACGGCCATGCGTTCGGCCGAGATCACCGCTCGACGGATCGCCTCGTGGTCCACCTCCTCGGAGTCCTCCGCCGTGGACTCGCCGTCGCCGTGAGCGTGGACGTAGTGCTCCGCGCGGTGCTCGTATCGGTCCCGCAGCGGCTCGATCGGTTCCACCGGCGGACTCTACGCCAGGAGCCGCTCCCCGGTACACTGGCCGCCTCGTGAGCACCCAGCACGCGGCGACCCGCCGCCCAACGGCGGACTTCCTCAACGGCACCGTTCGCGCGATGCCACCGTCCGGCATTCGTCGCTTCTTCGACATGCTGGCCGAGATGAAGGACGTGATCAGCCTCACCATCGGGGAGCCTGACTTCACGACGCCCGAAGGCATCACGCGCGCGGCGATCGACAGCCTCGAGGCCGGCGAGACCCACTACACCGCCAACGGCGGCATGCTCGAGTTGCGCGAGCTCATCGCGGCGAACCTGCGAAGCCGATATGGCGTCGAGTACGACCCGCGCACGGAGCTCGTCATCACCGTCGGCGCCTCCGAGGGCGTGGATGCCTCCCTGCGCGCGACCGTCGACCCGGGCGACGAGATCGTCTACCACGAGCCGTGCTTCGTGGCCTACGCCCCGTGCATCCAGCTCGCCGGCGGCGTCGCCGTCCCCGTCGCGACCACCTCGGAGACCGACTTCCGCGTCACCGCCGACATGCTCTCGACCGCCATCACGCCGCGCACCAAGGGAATCTTCCTGGGCTACCCCAACAACCCGACAGGGGCGGTGCTGGACCGCTCGGAGCTGGAGGCCATCGCCCGCGTCGCCGACGACCACGACCTGCTGGTCTACAGCGACGAGATCTACGACCGGCTGGTGTACGGGGCGCACGAGCACACGGCCTTCAGCGCGCTGCCGGGGATGCGGGAGCGGACGGTACTCATGGGCGGCTTCAGCAAGTCCTACGCGATGACCGGCTGGCGGATCGGCTACGTCGCCGCGCCGGCCGAGCTGATGGCCGGAATCGCAAAGGTTCACCAGTACGGGATCATGTGCGCGCCGACGCCGGCCCAGCACGCCGCCATCGAGGCGCTGCGCAACGGTGAGGATGCCGTGCAGCACATGCGGGCGGAGTACGACCGCCGCCGGCGGTACATGACGGATCGCTTCAACGAGATCGGCCTCGAGTGCTTCGAGCCGATGGGTGCCTTCTATTGCTTCCCGCGCGTCTCCGACGCAACAGGCATGGACGAGACCGCGTTCGCGGAGGCACTGCTGGCCGAGGAGCGGGTCGGCGTCGTGCCGGGGACCGCGTTCGGGCCTTCGGGCGCCGGGCACGTCCGGGTCTGTTACGCGACCGCGTACGAGGACATCGTCGAGGCCATGGACCGTATCGCGCGGTTCGTCGCCCGACACCGGCCGTAGGCTGGCGCGCGAGCCGGCCGCGTCAGCCCGCGCGCTGGATGCAGACGCGGGCGAAGGGCAGCAGCGCACCGATCGGCTGGTCATCGCTGTCCGATGTGCCGGTGAGCTCCATCTTCGGCTCCTCCGCCACGAGGCGCCAGACCGCGCGCACCGCCCCGGTGGTGTCGTTCAGCTGCGCGTCGGTCTGAAGGCGCAGCCCGCGGACGGACCCCCAGCGAATGAGCTGTCCGCGGAGGATCCAGTCGCCACGCGGGTCGCTCCCGACCGGGGCGTACTGGTAGTCGAGCAGGCCGGTATCGGTGGCGACGAAGATGCGGAGCCGGCCGTTCTCCGGGTTCGCCGTCACGTGTGTGGCGAGCTCGGCGGCACCCAGCTCACCCAGCTGCTTCTGTAACAGGCCACGGGCGCGTCCCAGGTTGTCCCACTCGCCGATCTTCATCGCGGGGCAGCATACAATCGGCGCATGGCGGTGGAAACCAGGACCCGGTACGAGACGGTCATCGGCATCGAGGTGCATGCGCAGCTTCGCACCGAGTCGAAGATGTTCTGCTCCTGCCCGACGGCGCCACCGACCGGAGCCCCCGATGAGCCGAACACCCGGGTCTGCCCGATCTGCATGGGCCTGCCCGGGACCCTCCCCGCCATCAATCGGCGGGCGGTCGAGCTGGTGATGCTCACCGGGCTCGCGCTCGACTGCCACGTGGAGACCGAGGCGGTACGCTTCGAGCGCAAGAACTACTTCTACCCGGACCTGCCGAAGGGCTACCAGATCAGCCAGTACGCGCTGCCGCTCGCGAGCGGTGGGCGGCTGCTCGTTCCGGTGCCGGCCGAGGGCGGCGACGTCACCGTCGGCATCACCCGAGCTCACCTGGAGGAGGACACCGCCCGGATGCAGCATGCCGGACGGGGCCACACCGTGGTGGACTTCAACCGTGCCGGCGTGCCACTGATGGAGATCGTCACGGAGCCGGACCTCCGCTCCCCGGCCCAGGCGCGTGCGTACGGCGAGGCGCTGCGCGAGCTGCTGCGCGCTATCGGCGCGTCGAACGCTGACATGGAGGCGGGATCGATGCGGATCGAGGGCAACGTGAGCCTGCGCCCGGTTGGGGCCGACGCCTTCGGTACGAAGGTCGAAGTGAAGAACCTGAACTCGTTTCGCTCGCTGGAGCGAGCCCTCGAGTACGAGGTCGCTCGCCACGCCGATGCCCTGGACCGGGGGGAGCCACTACGCCAGGAGACCCGCGGCTGGGACGAGGAGGCCGGACGCACGATCGTCCAACGCTCCAAGGAGGCCGCGAACGACTACCGCTATTTCCCGGAGCCCGACTTGCCACCGCTGCGGCCGTCCGCCGAGTGGGTTGCCTCGCTCCGCTCGCAGCTGCCCGAACTGCCGGCTCAGCGCCGAGCCCGCTACATCGGTGCGTTGGGTCTCTCCGCCTACGACGCGGGGGTGCTGACGAGCGACGTGGCGCTGGCCGCCTACTTCGACGCCGTCGTGTACGCGGGGGTCGACGCCAAGAAGGCCGCGAACTGGGTGACCGGCGAGTTCAGCAGGCTCCTCAACCAGCACGCGGCCGGCGGGCTGCGGGCTGACGCGG
>JASLBU010000202.1 GCA_030146365.1 Candidatus Limnocylindria bacterium
CTGCCCCGCCCTCGTCGCGGAACCCGATTCCGATGCCCGGGTTCTGAGCGTCGGTGCCATCGGGAGCGAAGAGGTGCGCGGAGCCGCGCACGGCGTCTCCCCGTGCGACCGCCCAGTCGCCGAAGAGTGCGCGGCGCGCGCGGCCCGTATCCAGCGCATCGGCGAGGTCCGCGGCGTCGACCGCGTCGGATTCCATGGCGACGTCCAGGATCACGTGCCGCAGGCTGATGCAGCGGCTCTCGGCCCAGAACGCGCGACGCAGTCCACGATCGAGCGCCTCGCCGGCGGCCAGCGACTGGAGCTTCGCCGCTTGCACGGCCTCCATCGGCGGCAGCATCGTCGACGGCCAGGCGTGATCCGGCGCGTCCCAGTCCTGCCACCCGGCCCGCGGCGCGAGCGTCTCGGCCACCGGCCACTCGGCCTCGAGCCGGGGGCGTGGGGTCGGCTCGGAGTTGAACAGCTCCAGCGGGAACGCATGGTGGTCGAACCGCACGCGCTCCTCCATGCCGAGGCGCCGGCGGGCATCCCACAGCCGCCACACGACCGCATGCGACCACGGGCAGCCGAGGTCCGACCAGATCTGGAGCGTGCCGGGAGCGACGTTCATCGCTCGATCGTATCAGCGCCGCCGCGCGGGTCAGTCCAGGGTGAAGTAGTCGCCCCCGCTGTATCGGCCCGTGCGCTCCTTGCGGATCTGCATCAGCACGTCATTGAGCAGGCTCGACGCACCGAATCTGAACAGGTCGGGCGTCATCCACTGCGGCCCCAGCGTCTCGTACAGGACTACCAGGTAAGCGATCGCCTCCTTCGCGGTACGGATCCCGCCCGCCGGCTTCATGCCGACGACCCGGCCGGTTTGCACGTGGAAGTCCCGGATCGCCTCGAGCATGACCAGCGTGACCGGAAGCGTGGCGGCCGGCTGCACCTTGCCAGTCGAGGTCTTGATGAAGTCCGCGCCCGCGGCCATGGCCAGCACGGATGCGCGCCGCGCGTTGTCGTACGTCTCCAGCTCGCCGGTCTCCAGGATCACCTTGAGATGCGCGTCCCCGCAGGCCTCCTTGACGGCGGTGATCTCGTCGTACACCGACGCGTAGTCGCCGGCCAGGAACGCGCCGCGGTCGATCACCATGTCGATCTCGTCCGCGCCCATCTCGACCGCGCGCCGCACGTCGTCGAGCTTGACCTCGAGCGGGGCCTGGCCGGACGGGAAGTACGTCGCCACTGACGCGACCTTCACGCCGGACCCGCGGAGCGCCTCGACGGCGGTAGGGATCATGTTCGGGTACACGCACAGCGCGGCCACCGAGGGAATCGACGGATCCGTGGGATCCGGTCGGCGCGCCTTGCCGGCCAGCGCTCGCACCTTGCCCGGGGTGTCCTTTCCCTCGAGCGTGGTCAGGTCCATCATCCGGATGGCCAGGTCGAGCGCCCAGAGCTTGGCGTCCTTCTTGATGCTCCGCTTGGCCAGCGACGCGGCACGCTCCTCGACCCCGACGGCATCCACTGGCCACACGCGCCCGAGGAGGGATCCGAGGTGCTGGTGGCGGCCGGAGGTCAGGTCGCGGCGTGCGTCGCGCGGACGGGAAACAGCGGTGCTCATCAGGAGCGGCATTGTACGCCGACGAGCCGAAACCACCGATGCGCGCGCCGGCCGGTCGGGTGGCGCGGACGGCATGGGCGTCGCCGACGCTTGCTATCCTCCATCGGTGCAGCTCCGCGTTGGCGACCACCGTCATGCCGGCTGAGCCGATCGTCTACTGCCTGACACGAGACCGAGAGCTGGCGGTCGCGCTGGACGATCGCCTGTCCGGTGGCGTCGCCTTCTTCTACAACGACGCAGGCCGGCTCCACCAGGCGGTGACCCTCCGTCCACCCGAGCTGGTGGTCGTCGACACCGGCGCCGTGCGCCCGGAGTACGGGGACGCGGGTCTCGGGCCCGTGTTCGACTTCCTCCGGCGCCGCGCCCCCCAGGCGCGCCTGGCCGTTCGGCCGGCCGCGGGCGTCGAGCACCTGGTGGCCGCGGAGGCCGGGAGCCGCGTCGACGTGCTGCCGCCCGACCTCGGCGCCTGCGTGGACGAGGTGGCGGCGCTGTGCGGCTGTCCCTAGTCGCTCTCCCCCGGGTCGGCGGACGGCGGGCTGCCGATCGTGCCCGCGCGCTCCGGAGGCCAATAGCGGCCGAGGACGCGCCAGCGGACGGCGCTCAGCGGCAGGCGACCGAACGCCAGGGAGTCGGTGCTGTGCCGGGGGTCATCGCCCCGAAGCTCGACACCGGCGGCGTCCACCGTGGCGACACGCTTCACGAGCTCGCGCGAGACGTCGCGCGGATCGAGGGCCAGCACGACCTCCCCGGGGTGCGGCGGACGCCGGGCGCGCACGGCCACGAGCCGGTCGCCCGGCAGAAGGGCCGGCGACATCGAGTGGCCTCGCACCTCCACCACGTCGACCGAGCGCCGAAGCAGCAGCCAGCCCGCCAGGCCCGCGAAGAGGGGCCACAGCGGGCCGCTCATTCGTCGCACCGGTCGCTCCCCCCGCTCAGGACGGGCGGCCGTTGACCCGCGTCTTCTCGGGGCCGCCGGTCGCCTTCCACATCTCGTCGATCCGGTCGATCAGCGCCAACAGCTGCCGCGCCGCGTCGGGGTCCACGGTGTGCTTCACCTTCGACGCCTGCTTCGCCGCCTGCCAGAACGTGTCGTGCAGATCCGGGTACTGCCCGAGGTGCTCCGGCTTGAAGTAGTCGTGCCAAAGAACGTCGAGGTGGTGCTTCGCCACGTCGGCCTGGCGCTCCTTGATGATGATGCACCGCTGCCGGAACACCGGGTCGTCGCTGGCCTCGTACTTCTCGATGATGCGAAGGCACGACTCGGCCTCGATGCGAGCCTGCTCGGGATCGTAAATGCCGCACGGCACGTCGCAGTGGGCGTCGACGAAGCGCGTGGGTCGGAACAGGGAGCGGAGTTGACGCATGCGGTCTCCTTCGATGGCTCGAGGATCGGTTGAGCACCCCATTCTAAGGCGTCGCCACGCCCCGCCCGGTGTGAGGGGAAGCGGAGCGGCCCGGCGCCGGGACCCCGGATGCGACGAGACCCGGGACGAACCCGGGTCTCGTGCGGCGGAGGGCGCCATTAGTTCATACGAGCCAGGTGGCGATGAGGATCAACTGCCCATCACGATCCCGCCGTCCACGCCAAGCACCTGGCCGGTGACGTAGCGGGCCTCGTTCGAGGCCAGGTACACCGCCGCGGCGGCGACGTCCTCCACGCTGCCGATATAGCCGAGCGGAGTCATGCCCTTGAGCGCTTCGGTCGCCGCCTCCGGAAGGTCGGCGGTGAGGTCGGTGCTGATCAGCCCGGGCGCGATCGCGTTGCAGGTGATGCCACGGCTCGCGAGCTCACGGGCCGTCGTCTTCGTGAGCCCGATGAGGCCCGCCTTCGCGGCCGCGTAGTTCGCCTGGCCGGCGTTGCCCATGCGGCCGGCCGCGCTGCTCATGTTGATGATGCGGCCGGATCGCGCCTTGAGCATCGGCCTGGCGATCGCGCGGGTCATCCAGAACGGGCCTGACAGGTTCGTGTCGAGCACCGCGTCCCACTCGTCGGCGTCCATCCGCATGATGAGGTTGTCCCGGGTGATGCCGGCGTTGTTCACGAGGATGTCGACCGTGCCGAGGCCATCCAGCGACGCCTTCACGATCGCCTCGCACGCCTCGCGTCCCGCGCTCGTGTCACCCTGGACGGTCACCGCGCGCCGGCCCATCGACGTGATCTCGCCCGCCACCTCTGCCGCGGCGTCCGCGTTGCCGCGGTAGTTGATCGCCAGATCGGCACCCTGCCCGGCCAGGGCGAGCGCGATGGCACGGCCCAGGCCGCGGCTTGCGCCGGTCACCAACGCGGTCCTGCCGGTCAGGTCGAACATCAGGACGCCGCCTCGGCCAGCTCACGCTGCGGCTTGCCGAGCCGGGTCTGCTCCCCGGCGGCGAGAAAAGCGCGCTGCGGGTCGGCGGTCCACTCGACCACCGCCGCGCCGGCGGTGTAGCCGGCGCCGAAGGCCACCATCAGCAGCTTGTCGCCCGGCTGGATGCGGCCGTCCGCGACCGCCTCGACCAGGGCCATCGGCACCGAGGCCGCCGACGTGTTGCCGTACTTCGCGATGTTCAGGTACGTCTTGTCCGCCGGGATGCCGACCGCGCCCTGCACGCTCTCGATGATCCGCAGGTTTGCCTGGTGGAAGAGGAACTGGTCGACGTCGTCGACCGCCAGGTTCGCGTCGCGGAGCGCGGCGCGGGCAGACTCGGCCAGCTGGCGGGTCGCGTACCGGTACACGTCCTTGCCGGCCATGTGGACGAAGTGACCACCCTCGGCGACCGTCTTGGGAGTGGTCGGGCAGGCCGAGCCACCGGCCGGGAAGATGATGCCGTCCCGGCCGCTGCCGTCGCTGTACATGTCGAGGCCCAGCAGGCCGCCCGGCTGGTCGGAGGCGGAGACGATCACGGCGCCGGCGCCGTCTCCGAAGAGCACGCAGGTGTTGCGGTCCGTGTAGTCGAGGAACCGGCTGAGCAGCTCCACGCCGACCACGAGGACGTTGCGGTACATGCCGCTGCGGATGTACGCGGTGGCGGTCGCGAGGGAGAAGACGAACCCCGAGCAGGCGGCCATCAGGTCGAAGCCGGCCGCGCGGGTGGCGCCGAGCTCGTGGGCGACCAGGACGGCGGTGGCGGGCATGTAGTAATCCGGCGAGCACGTGCCGAGGATGACGAGGTCCAGGTCCTCGGGGCTCATCCCGGCCACGGCGAGCGCGTCGCGGGCGGCATTGACGCTGAGCGTCGTCGTCGTCTCCTCGGGCGCCGCGATACGCCGCTCCTTGATGCCGGTCCGGCTCACGATCCACTCGTCGGACGTCTCGACCAGCTTGGCGAGGTCGTCGTTCGTCATCACGCGCGATGGCGCGTACATCCCCCAGCCGGTGATCAGGGCGTTGGTGGTCATCGGTGCGCTCCTTGCCGCGGCCGTCGCGGGATCATCGGGGGTCGACCTCGAGCAGCGGCTGCTTACGCTTCACGAGGGTTCCGTTTTCGACGAGGACGCGCGACACCGTGCCGGTGGCGTCCGACTTGATCTCGTTGAACAGCTTCATCGCCTCGATCAGCCCGACCACCTGGCCGGCGGTGATCTCGTCCCCCTCGTTCACGTACGGACGGGCCCCGGGCGAGGGGGCTGGATACCAGACCCCCGTGAGCGGCGCGGAGACGAACCGCATCCCGGGCCGCGGCTCGCCGTACGGGGTCAGCCCGTCCTGAGGTGGCGCCGTGCCGGCCGCCGGCTCGTTCACGGCCGGGACCACCGCCGGAAGTGGCGCAGGTTCCGCCGCCCGGGGTCGCGCCAGCCGGACGCGAAGGTCACCGGACTCGAGCTCCAGCTCGCCGAGGCCCGCCTGCTCGAAGGCAGGTGCCAGCAGGTCGACGGCCGCCAGGATCGGATCGCGGTCGGCCATCAGCCGTCGTACCGCCGGAACACGAGCGTGGCGTTGTGCCCTCCGAACCCGAAGCTGTTGCTGATCCCGACCGCCACCTCGGCCGAGCGTGCCTCGTTGGGCACGTAGTCGAGGTCGCAGTCCGGGTCCGCGTGCTCCTGGTTGATGGTCGGCGGCACGATGCCTGTCTTGATCGCCTGCACCGTGGCGATCGCCTCGATCCCGCCGCCGGCACCCATGAGGTGGCCCGTCATCGACTTCGTGCTGCTGACCGGGATGCGGTACGCCCGCTCCCCGAACAGCGTCTTGATCGCCGCCGTCTCGGAGCGATCGTTCGGTGGCGTGCTGGTGCCGTGGGCGTTGATGTAGTCGACGTCGTCCGTCGTGAGGGCGGCGTCGGCGATCGCGACTCGCATCGACTCCACCGCGCCGCGGCCTCCCGGCGCCGGGAGGGTGATGTGCGAAGCGTCGTCGGTCGCCCCGTACCCGATCACCTCCGCGTGGATCGTCGCCCCGCGCGCCCTGGCATGCTCGAGCTCCTCGAGGACGAGGACGCCGGCACCGTCGCCCATGACGAACCCGTCCCGCTCGCGGTCGAACGGCCGCGATGCCTTCTCCGGCTCGTCGTTGCGCTTCGTCGAGAGGGCGCGCATCGCGCTGAACGCGGCGACCGGAATCTCGCCGATTCCCGCTTCGGCCCCCCCGGCGATCATGACGTCCGCCTCCCCGCGGCGGATGATGCTCAGCGAGTCGCCGATGGCGTGGTTGCTGCTCGAACAGGCGCTCACCGTCGCATAGTTGGGGCCACGCGCGTTCGCGTAGATGGCCACGTAGCCGGCGGCCATGTCGGGAATCATGGCCGTCACCAGGAACGGGCCGATCTTCTCGACGCCCTCCAGCGCCGCCTCGGTGACATCGCGGATCATCGTGTTGATGCCGCCGATGCCGGAGCCGATGATCGCCCCCGTGCGCCACGCCAGAGCCTCGTCGGTGATCGGGTTCGGCAGCCCTGCGTCGCGCAGTGCCTCGGCGGTGGCCGCCCACGCGAAGTGGACGTAGCGGTCGTTGCGACGCACCTCCTTCTTCGGCATGACGCCGTCGGCCTCGAACCCCTTGACCTCGCCGGCGACCTTGCTCGCCACCTTGTCCGGCTCGAAGATCGTGATGCGGGTGATCCCGCTGCGGCCGTTGACGAGGCCGTCCCAGAAGGAGGCCACGTCGTTCCCGACCGGGGTGACGGCCCCCATGCCGGTGACGACCACGCGCCGCTCGCCGTCACGCATCGGTGCTGCCTCCTCCCAGGGCCTGATCACGCGGGATGATGATGCTCAGGGTTGCCTCGACCGCCGTCTCACCTTCGACGCTGGCCACGGCCTGTAGCCGGCCGAACATCCCCCGCAGCTTCTCGACGTTCACCTCCAGCCGCAGGGTGTCGCCGGGCACCACCATCCGCTTGAAGCGGCAGTCATCGATACCGGCGAACAGCCCGAGCTTGCCTCGGTACTCGTCCAGCGTGTAGACCGCGATCCCGGCCGTCTGGGCGAGCGCCTCGACCATGAGGACCCCCGGCATGATTGGACGGTCCGGGAAGTGGCCGGTGAACTGCGGCTCGTTGGCGGTCACCTGCTTGATCCCGACCGCACGGCGGCCGGGCTCGAGCTCGATGACCCGGTCAACGAGCAGAAACGGGTATCGGTGCGGCAGAATGCGCATGATGTCGGCCGCCTCGAGCGGCAGTGCGCCAGTCATCGTGACGGGTGGCTCATGATGTCATCTGCGGTGATTTCGGACTCCATCGTATATACGGTATATATCCACCGGCATCATGATCCCACGAACGCCGCCGGACCGACGCGGTCCAGGAGATTCGTGCTGACCCGGGCCTCGAGGAACGCGTCGTTCCCGATGATGCCCCGATGGAACGGGATGTTGGTGCGGATGCCGCCGATCTCCAGCTCGCCGAGCGCGCGGCGCGACCGCGCGAGCGCCATCTCCCGCGTCTCGCCCCACACGATGACCTTGGCCAGCAGGCTGTCGTAGAACGGCGGCACCTCGTAGCCGGGGTAGAGATGCGTGTCGACCCGGACCCCCGGGCCGCCGGGCAACTGGAGGTGCTCGATCTCGCCGGTCTGCGGGCTGAAGTTGTCGGCCGGGTCCTCCGCGTTGATGCGGAACTCGATCGCGTGCCCGCGGATGGCCACCTGCTCCTGGCGCAGCGAGAGCCGCTCGCCGGCGGCGATGCGGATCTGCTCGGCGATGAGGTCGACGCCGGTGAGCATCTCGGTCACCGGGTGCTCGACCTGGATCCGGCAGTTGATCTCGATGAAGTAGAAGTTGCCCTGGGCGTCGAGGAGGAACTCGAGCGTCCCGGCGCTCTCGTAGCCGGCCGCCACCACGCTCCGGATGGCGAGGTCGCGGAGCTTCTCCCGCGCAGCGGCGTCCATCGCCGGCGAAGGCCCTTCTTCGATGATCTTCTGGTGCCGGCGCTGGACGGAACAGTCACGCTCGCCGAGATGGATGCCGTTGCCGAACTGGTCCACCATGACCTGCACCTCGACGTGGCGCGACTCCTCGATCCAGCGCTCGAAGTACACGCTGTCGTCACCGAATGCGGCCTGCGCCTCGGAGCGGGCGAGCGGGAGCGACGTCTCCATCTCGCGGGGGCTGCGCACCAGCCGCATCCCTCGCCCGCCACCACCCGCCGACGGCTTGAGGAGCACCGGGTAGCCAGCCTCCCCCGCCTGGTCCAGGGCGTCGTGGAGGTCGCTCACGATGCCGCGGCTGCCCGGTACGGTCGGAAGGCCGGTGGCCGCCAGCATGCGGCGGACCGCGTACTTGCTCGCGAACCGCTCCAGCACCTCGGGACGTGGGCCGATGAACGTCAGCTCGTGCGCGCCGCACGCCTCCGCGAAGGTCGCGTCCTCGGACAGGAAGCCGTAGCCGGGGTGGATCGCGTCGCAGCCGGTGATCATGGCGGCGCTGATGACCGCGGGCTGGTTGAGGTAGCTGCGGCGCGCCTCCGCGGGCCCGATGCAGATGGACTCGTCGGCCAGCTTCACCGCCAACGTGTCGCGGTCCGCCTCGCTGTAGGCGACCACCGCGGGGATTCCCACGTCGCGGCAGGCGCGCAGGATGCGCACCGCGATCTCGCCACGGTTGGCGATCAGGATCTTGCGGATCACGAGACGACCGGTGCCTTCCCGGCGTGCACAAGCACTGCCTGCGCCTCGTCGAGGCTCGCGGCATCGTGGACGGCCAGGGCCCGGACCTCCGGCGCGATCCGTCGCACCATGCCGACCAGCGCGGAGCCGGCTCCCAGCTCGACCATCGTGTCGACGCCCTCGCCGACCAGCCGCTCGATGCAGCGCACCCACTCGACCGGTGAGCGCACCTGCTCGGCGAGCAGTGCCCGGATATGATCGGCATCGCGGTGAACTTCGGCATCCACGTTGCTGACCACCGGCACCGCGGCGTCACGCCACTGCTCCAGGGCGAAGGCGCGAGCCAGCTCCTCGGCCACCGGCGCCATCAGCGGCGAGTGGAACGCACCCGATACCGGCAGCGGCAGCACGCGACGCGCTCCGGCAGCGCGCAGGGCGGGGTCTGCCGCGTGGAGCGCGTCGCGGGTCCCGGACACCACCACCTGTCCCGGAGCGTTGTCGTTCGCGACGACGAGCTCCGTGGGTCGGGCAACGGCGTCGACCACCCGCTCGACGGCCCCGCGATCGAGGCCGATGACGGCGAGCATCCCCCCACCGTCGCCCGCGGACGCCATGAGCTCGCCCCGGCGCGCCACGAGCCGCAGGGCGGCATCGAAGTCGAGAACGTCGGCCGCCACCAGGGCCGCGTACTCCCCCACGGAGTGACCGGCGACGACGGCCGGTTGGATGTCGGCGCGCGCCTCGAGCGCCCGCAGCGCGGCGACTGACGTGGTCAGCAGGCACGGCTGCGTCTGCCGGGTGTCGTTCAGCCGTTCCGCCGGCCCGGACCAGCACACCTCGCTCACCGGCCAGCCCAGGACGGCGTCGGCCCGCTCGTACACGGAGCGCGCCGCGGGCTCGACCGCGGCAACGTCGCGGCCCATGCCGATCCCCTGCGAGCCCTGAGGGCTGAAGAGCAGCGCGAGGCTCACCGACCGCTCCCTGGCGGCTCGAGCTCCACGACCACCTGGCCGTACTCGACCGCCTCGCCGGTCTCGGCCACGAGGTGGCGCACGGTGCCGGACCGCGGTGCTCGGACGTCGTGGCGGACGCCGAGCATCTCCACGTGACCGACGGCCTCGCCCTTCTCGACCGCCCGGCCGGGGCCGAGGCCGTCCGCGTACACGAAGAAGCCGACCGCGGGGGACGGCACGGCGACGGACCGAGCCACCGGCTCCGCCGGAGGAGCGGCTTCGGACCGCTGCTGACCGGGGCCCACGCCGGAGGCTTCTGCTGCGGCCGGGGCGGCCATGCCGGCCGTGGCTCCGCCGGCGACCCGAACGCGCAGGCTTCCCCGCGAGACTTCGATCTCGCCGAGCCCGTGGCGGGCGAGGCGCTCGCTCAGGGCCGGCACCAGCTCCTCGGCGGCGCGAGCGATTTCTTCGAGCGCGTGGTCGATATCGGTCATGCGCCTCTCTCGCTCTCGTCATCGGCCCCGTCGCTGGGCCAGACGTCGCTCCACCGGGGGCGGCGCGGGACGCCGGGAAGCCGGAGGATGCGACCGATCCGGCGGCGCAGCGACGGCGCCTCGGGTCGTCGGCTGGGACCCGCCCCGGTCTCGAGGTAGGCGCCCATGGCTCGCAGCCGAGCATACCGCGTTGCGAGCAGATCGACGGTGTCGCGCGCGGCCAGCCGCCGCAACGCCGCGAGGATGGCGGCCTTCAACGCCGCCGCGGTGGCGGTCACGTCGGTATGGGCACCCTCGCCCGGCTCCGCGACGACCTCGTCCACCACTCCCAGCTCCACCTGGTCGGCCGCCGTCATGCGCATGGCGGCCGCTGCGGTGCGCGCCTCGTCCCTGGAACGCCACAGGATGGATGACGCCCCCTCCGGACTGATGACCGAGTACACCGAGTTCTCCAGCGCGATGACGATGTCGCCGACGCCGATGGCGAGCGCCCCGCCTGAACCGCCTTCCCCGAGCACGACCACGACGATCGGGACCTGGAGCCCGGTCATGAGCTTGATGCTCGAGGCGATCGCCTCCGCCTGCCCCCGCTCCTCGGCCGCCGGGCCCGGGAAGGCGCCGGCCGTGTCGAGGAACGTCACCACCGGCAGGCCCAGCTTGTCCGCCAGCCGCAGCAGTCGCTGCGCCTTGCGGAACCCCTCGGGATGGGGCGAGCCGAAGTTGCGCCTGATGTTGGACTCGGTGTCCGTGCCCTTCTGGTGACCGATGACCATGACCGGCTTCCCCTCGAGCAGCGCGGGCCCGCCGACGAGGGCTGGATCGTCACCGAACGCCCGATCGCCGTGCATCTCGTAAAAGTCGGAGAAGATGAGGGGGACGAGGTCGAGCGTGCGCGGGCGCTTCGGGTCTCGCGCGAGCTGCACGCGCCTCCAGGCCTCCTCGGCGGCCTCAGGCGACGGGGGCGCGGCGTCCACGACGATGGGCGAGTCTGTCACGCTGGATCCTCACGGCTGCCGCCGGTGCTCCCCGGCATGCCAGCACGGGTCGGCTCGCGCGGGGTCGCGCCGTTCGTCG
>JASLBU010000205.1 GCA_030146365.1 Candidatus Limnocylindria bacterium
ACGGCGTCACTCGCGGAGCACGGCATGGCCGTGCCGTTCGGGGACACCGGAACCGTGGGGATCGCCGGGCTCACGCTTGGCGGCGGCATCGGCTGGCTGGCGCGGAAGCACGGCCTGGCGATCGACGCGCTCCAGGCCGTCGAGATCGTGACCGCCGATGGCCACGTCCGGACGGCGTCGGAGACGGAGCACCCGGACCTGTTCTGGGCGATCCGCGGCGGCGGGGGGAACTTCGGCGTCGTCACGCGCTTCAAGTACCGCATGGTGGCGGTCGGTGAGGTGCTCGGTGGTGCGATCTTCCTCCCTGCGACCCGCGACGTCCTGCGAAGCCTGGTTCCCATCGCGGCGAGCGCTCCGGAGGAGCTGACGACCATCGGCTTCATCATGCCCACGCCCCCGCTGCCCTTCGTGCCGGAGCAGCACCACGGTACGCCGAGCCTGGGCCTGATGTTCGTCTACGCCGGTGACCCCGAGGAAGGCCGCGCGGCGATCGCACCGTTCCTCTCCGTGGCGCAGCCGTACGGCGTGGCGGCAATGCCGATGCCGTATCCGGGCATCTACGAGTTCACGAAGGAGGGCGGCGTGCCGGCCGCCAGCACCACGCGCTCGGTGTTCATGGACGTCCTCGACGACGCCTCGGTGGACGCCATCCTCGCCGCCATCTACTCCGCGCCGGAGTCGTTCATGATCCAGCTTCGGGTCTTGGGCGGAGCGATGAGCCGGGTGCCGGTCAGCGCAACCGCCTTCGCGCACCGCTCCGCGATGGTGCAGGTCACGATCATCAACGTGCTTGACGATCCCTCCGTCACCGACGAGGCGGTGGCGTGGAACCGGGCGCTGTTCTCCAACCTGGAACCGAAGTCGACCGGCGTCTACGTCAACTTCCTGGAGGACGAAGGCTCCGACCGCATCCGGGCGGCATACTCGCCGGCGACCTACGAGCGGCTCGCCGCCATCAAGCGACGGTACGATCGCTGGAACGTGTTCCACCGCAACCAGAACATTCTGCCGGCCTGAGCGGCCACGGCACGGCGAAGCCCCGGGGGATGAGCCCTCGGGGCTTCGTGGTCGGAATGGAGCGGGAGACGGGGATCGAACCCGCGGCCTCAACCTTGGGAAGGTCGCGCTCTGCCAGCTGAGCTACTCCCGCCCGGGACTCGGACGGCGATTCTACCCGATGCCGGCCACGGGTCGCCGCTCCGGGACAGGGCGAACGAGGGCACGTCGCTCGGCACCCACGGCGCTCGCTCAGGCGGCGAGGTCGCCGGTCAGCATGCGGCGGTAAGAGTCGTAACGGTCCTCGCCGATGGCGCCTGCCTCGACGGCGCCGCGCACGCCGCACCGGGGCTCGTGGAGGTGGGTGCAGTCGTTGAAGGCGCACCGCCCGAGGTGGGCGCGGAACTCGCGGAAGCACCAGGCCAGCTCCGATGCAGGGATCTCCCAGAGGCCGAGCTCGCGGATGCCGGGCGTGTCCGCCACGTACCCTCCATCGGGGTGCTCGAGCGCCAGCAGCTCGGCATGCGTCGTCGTGTGCTTCCCCTTGCCGCTCTCCACCGACGACACCTCGCCGGTGGCCAGCTGGAGCCCTGGTTGGAGCGCGTTGAGCAGCGTCGACTTCCCGACGCCCGACGGGCCCGTGACGATGGACAGGCTGCCGGCCAGTCGCCCTCGGAGTTCGTCGACGCCGATGCCGCCCTTTGCGCTGGCGTAGATGACGTCGTAGCCGATGCGCTCGTAGGGGCCGAAGATGGCGCCCGCCGCCTCGATGCCGAGGAGGTCGACCTTGTTGGCGACGATGAGCGCGGGCACCTCGTTGTATTCGGCCACGACCAGGAAGCGATCGATGAGCCTCCGATTGGGCGGCGGCCGGTCGACGGCGAACACGACGGTCACGAGGTCCGGATTTGCGACGATCACATCCTCCCGCCACGACCCGCGCGGGCCGGGCTGGCGGCGGCTGAACCGTCGCTCACGGGGGACCACGGCGGCGATGGCGCCCGTCCCGTCCGGCAGGCGCTCGACCTGTACGCGATCGCCGATGACGGCGAGGTCCGACGTCTGACGGTCGCGCTTCACCCGCCCGCGCAGCCGTGCCTCGACCAGGTCCCCCTCGTCCGTGGCGATCGTGTAGAAGCCCGATCGGGCACGAAGGACGAGGCCGCGCGCCATCGTCATCCGAGGGCGCCGACGACGTTGCCGTAGATGGTGTCGTCTCGGCGGACGACCGCCGGCCCGCGCCCCATGCGCCCGTCCCATGGCGTGACGGTCGCGCCACGGCCCTCGAGCCAGGCGACGCCTGCCCGGTTCGCGGTCGGCAGGTTGAGCGTGAGCTCCGCGGTGGAGGGGGCGCGCTGGAAGGCGGAATGCACGATCGCCTCCGCGACGCCCGGATCGTCCCCGAGGAACGGCCCCAGCCGGTCTCCGTCCGGCCGCACCCACGCGTAGCCGACCATGGCGCCGTGGCGGCGGGCGACGAGGAGCGGCCGTCGGGGGTCCTCGAGCATCGGCGCGAGGAGCGCGCCGCGGTCTCCGCCGAAGCGTGGAGCGTCGTAGGCGGCGAGTGCTGCCAGGTCGTCAGGCCCGGCCTCCGCGACGTCGAGCTCGATCGGGCTCGTCCATCCCGCCTCACGTGGTAGGCGTGCCATGGCGCTCGGGTCGGCGGATTCGAAGCCGTGGCGCCGATAGAGCGACCGGCCCTCGGGAGTGGCGTACAGCTCGAGCCGCGTACAGCCGCGGGCCTCCAGTTCTGCCATGACGTCGCCCAGCAGGGCCGCCCCGAGACCCCGTCGCCGGTACTCGGCGGAGACGACCATGTTGCCCACGAACCCGAGGGCTCCGTAGGCCGTGCCGGAGCCGACAGCCACGACGCGGCCATCCGGGTCCCGCACCACGACGGTGCGTGCCGGCGGCCTGATGGCCGCTCGCAGCGCCCAGTCGTGGGCTGCCCATCCGACGGACGTGCGGAGCGCGGTGATGGCGGGCAGGTCACGCTCGTCGGCGAGGCGGAGACTGAGGCCGTCGGGAAGGGTCATCGGCGGATGAGTCTACCGACGTGGCCAGTACGATGGCCACGATGCACCCCGCCGCGCGTACCGCCCGTGCCTGACGAAGCGGCCGACCTCCTGCTCGTCGGCGGCGGCGTGGCGGCCGTCCGGTGCGCCCGCCAGCTGCGGCGTGAAGGCTTCGCCGGCTCGATCGTGCTGGTCGGGGCCGAGGATGCGCTGCCATACAACCGGCCCCCGCTGACCAAGGAGCTCCTGCGAGACGACCTGGCGGATGAGCTGGTCGCGGCGGAGCCGGAGGCCTGGTACGCGCGGCGCTCCATCGACCTTCGCCGCGGAGTCACGGTGGCAGCCGTCGACCCGGCAACCCGCGTGGCCGCGCTGTCGGACGGCCGCACGCTCTCGTTCGGCCACTGCCTGATCGCCACCGGTGCCCGAGCGCGCGAGCTGCGCCTGCCCGGCGGCGAGCGTGTGCACACGGTGCGTACGCTCTCGGAGGCCCGGGCCCTTCGAGCGGCCGCCTCGTCGCTGCCGGCCGGCGCGCCGGCGGTCGTCATCGGCGGCAGCTTCATCGGCATCGAGGTCGCGTCGAGCCTGGCGGCCATCCAGCTGCGGCCGACGATCGTCGAGGCGGGCAGCCAGCTGTGGGGCGGGCGCCTGGGCGCGGTGCTGGCCGACTGGGCGAGCGCGGTCCTGGGCGAGGCCGGGATCGACGTCCGGACCTCCGCCACGGTGTCAGGCATCGACTCCGCTGCCGTCATCGCCGGCACGGAGCGGCTTCCGGCCCAGCTGGTCGTGGCGGGAATCGGGGCTGTCCCGCTCGACGATCTGGCACGAGCCGCAGGCCTGGACGTGGCCAACGGGATCAACGTCGGCGACGACCACCGTTCCTCGCACCCGGCAGTCTGGGCGGCGGGCGATGTCGCGCGCGTCGACGGCTCGCGATTCGAGCACTGGCACGCCGCCCGCGACGGCGGCGCGCGTGCCGCGCGCTCGATGCTGGGGCTTCCGCTCGAGCGCCGCTTGGCACCCTGGGTCTTCACCGAGGTGGCCGGCATCCCGCTGGACATCGTGGGCGATCCGCCCGGGTGGGACCGCGAGGAGTGGCTCATCGACGGCCGCGTGTTGGCTCATGTGGTCGCTGGGCGAGTAGTGCGGCTGGCGGCCATCGGCGGGGCGGTGGATGCCGGGCGGCTGCGCGCGCTGCTGGCGGCGGGACTGGGGCCGGCAGAGATCAAGGCAGCGCTGCGCCCACCTGACGACCTGCGGGTGCGCGGGGATCCACGGGTTCCGGTCGGTTGACCCGGAAGCCCCCCTGGGAGACAATGGCGGCGTAACACCGACCATTTCAGTCGGGATTGGCCGATGGGCGTCCCGACTCGAGTCCTCGAGGAGCGCATGGCCCTTCCGAACCCCGCCCTGACCCAGATTCCCGACAGCTACAAGTACGGCTGGCACGACGACGAGAAGCCGCTCCAGATCTTCAGCAAGGGCCTGGACGCCGAGACCGTCGCCAAGATCAGCCGGGTCAAGGATGAGCCGCAGTGGATGACCGACCTGCGGCTGAAGGCGTATCGGCATTTCGAGGCGCGCCCGATGCCGAAGTGGGGCGCGGACCTGTCCGGCATCGACTTCCAGGACATCTATTACTACGTCACCGGCACCGACAAGGCCGTCCAGAGCTGGGACGACGTCCCGGACTACATCCGCCGCACCTACGACAAGCTCGGCATCCCCGAGGCTGAGAAGAAGTACCTCGCCGGCGTGGGCGGCCAGTACGACTCCGAGGTCGTCTACCACAACATCCGTGAGGACCTCGAGAAGCAGGGCGTCATCTTCCTGGGTACCGACCAGGCGCTGAAGGAGCACCCCGAGCTGTTCCGCGAGCACTTCGGCACCGTCATCCCGGCCAACGACAACAAGCTGGCCGCGCTCAACACGGCGGTATGGTCGGGTGGCAGCTTCATCTACGTCCCGAAGGGCGTGCACGTCGAGCTGCCGCTGCAGGCGTACTTCCGCATCAACACCCAGAACATGGGCCAGTTCGAGCGCACGCTGATCATCGCCGACGAGGGGAGCTCCGTTCATTACGTCGAGGGCTGCACGGCGCCGACGTACTCGACCGCCAGCCTCCACAGCGCCGTCGTCGAGATCATCGTCAAGAAGGGCGCTCGGGTCCGCTATACGACGATCCAGAACTGGAGCTCCAACGTCTACAACCTCGTCACCAAGCGCGCGGTCGCGCACGAGGACGCGGTGATGGAGTGGGTCGACGGGAACCTCGGCTCCAAGGTCACGATGAAGTACCCGTCGATCTACCTGCTGGGTGAGCGCGCGCACGGCGAGGTCCTGTCGATCGCCTTCGCCGGCGACGGGCAGCACCAGGACGCGGGCGGCAAGATCATCCACGCGGCGCCGAACACCACGTCCCTCATCACCAGCAAGTCGATCAGCAAGGGCACCGGCCGCACGTCGTACCGCGGCCTGATCAAGGTCTACCCCGGCTGCGAGAAGTCGAAGTCGACGGTCCGCTGCGACGCCCTGATCCTGGACGACGACGCCCGGTCCGACACGTATCCCTACATGGAGATCGACGAGGAGGACGTGACCATCGGTCACGAGGCGACCGTCAGCAAGGTGGGCAGCGAGCAGCTGTTCTACCTCATGAGCCGGGGCCTGTCGGAGGCGGAGGCCTCCGCGATGATCGTGAACGGCTTCATCGAGCCGATCGTCAAGGAGCTGCCGATGGAGTACGCGGTCGAGATGAACCGCCTCATCCAGCTCCAGATGGAAGGCGCGGTCGGCTGAGCGCGATGAGCCTCACCCAGGCCGCCTCGGCCATCGATGCCGAGGCGATCGGGCGCATCAGCGACCGATACGACGAGCCCGCCTGGCTGCGATCTTTGCGCGCTCGATGGTGGCAGCGCGCCGCCACGACGCCCCAGCCCACCGGGCAGGAAGAGGAGTGGCGCCGCACTTCTCTGGACGGGCTGCCGCGCAGCGCCGAGCTTCTGCTGGGTGCGCCCGCGCTGGAGACGAACCTGCCCCCGGCCGCCGCCGAAGCGGGGGTGATTTTGACCGATCTGCGGACCGCGACCCGTGAGCACCCCCAGCTCCTCGAGCGCCATCTCGGGCAGGTGGAAGGGCCCGCATCGCACGCGCACTTCTGGGCTCTGGCCCACGCTGCGTGGACGGGCGGTCTCTTCTGCTTCGTGCCGCGCGGGGTGATCGTCGACGGGACGGTCCTCGCTCGGTTGACGCTGCCGGACCCCGATGCCGCGTTCCACCCGGTCACGCTGATCGTCGCCGAGGAGGACAGCGCCATCACCCTGCTCGAGGAGATCGCCTCCCCCCACGGCGGCAGTGGCTGGTACGGCGGCGTCGTCGACCTGCGCGCGGGCGCGTCGGCACGGGTGCGCTACGCGAACCTCCAGCAGCTCGGCGACGGCGCCTGGCGCGTCGGGGCGGCACGGGTGTCGGTGGATCGCGACGCGGAGGTGACGACCCTGAACGCGGAGGTCGGCTCACGCGTCACGAAGCTCGGCCTCGACGTCCTGATGACCGGCAAAGGCGGCACCTCGAAGGTGCTCGGCCTGCTGGCGGCGGGCGACGACCAGAAGATCGACATCAACACCGTCCAGGACCTCGCCGCGGACCACACCACCAGCGACCTGCTGTACCTCTCGGCGCTGTACGACCGGGCGCATGCCTCGTTCTACGGCGTGACCAACGTGCGGCACGGGACGAAGCAGACGAGCAGCTACCAGGAGTGTCGAAACCTGCTCCTCAGCCCGGAAGCCGGGGCGGAGCCCATCCCGGTCCTGGAGATCGCCGCGAACGACATCCTGCGCTGCGGTCACGGCGCGACCGCTGGCGCCATCGATCCGACGACGCTGTTCTACGCCCAGACACGCGGCCTGGACGCCGACGCGGCGGAGCGCATGATCGTGCGCGGCTTCTTCGAGCAGGTCGTGGCGCAGATCGCCGACGAGACGATCCGCGCGCGCGTGCTGGCGGCGCTCGCGGCCCGCATCGGTTCCGCGGCGTCGGACGAGGTGGCGGCGTGACCGCCCTCGAGCGTCCGATCTCCGGCTTCGTCAGCGTTGCCCGCGTGGGCGACGTCGCCCCGGGGACCGTGCGAGTGGTGGAGGTCGACGGCCGATCGCTGTGCGTCGGGCTCACCGAGGACGGGGTGTGGGGCGCGATCGACAACGTCTGCACCCATGACGGTGGCACCCTGGGCGAGGGGGAGCTGGACGAGACCGGCGTCGAGTGCCCCCGCCATGGTGGCCGCTTCGACCTGTTCACCGGCCGCGTCCTCGCCCTGCCGCCGGTTCGACCGGTGACCGCCTACGAGACCGTGGTGGACGGCGACGTCGTCCGGGTCCGGCTGCGGTGACACGATGAAGGTCAGCACGCGCACCGAGTACGGCATCCGGGTCCTGGTGACGCTCGCCCGCGTGGAGGACGACCGGTGCCTCTCGCTCACCGAGATCGCGCGGCGGGAGAAGCTGCCGCATGCCTATCTCGAGCAGCTCGTCGGCGACCTGCGTCGCTCCGGCCTCGTGAGTGCCACCCGCGGGCAGGCAGGCGGCTACCGGCTGGCGCGGCCGGCCGGCGAGATCGCGATGACCGACGCCGTGCGGGCACTGGAAGGTCCGTTGCTCGAGATGCCGTGCGCCGGGGCCGAGGACCTGGAGCACTGTGACCGCCCGCAGCCCTGCAGCGTCCACGAGGTCTTCCAGCGCGTCTACGAGTCGCTGAGCCTCTCCCTGTCGGCGATGAGCCTTGCGGAAGTGGCGCAGTCGGCCGGTGGGCCGCCGTATCCGCAGCAGGTGCGGCGCCGTCGGGCCGCTGCCCACGCCACCTTGACGACCGAATCCCCAACGCAGCAGGCAACAAGGAACGCATGACCGACGAACTCGTGATCTCCGGGCTCGAGGTGAGCATCGGGCAGAAGAAGATCCTCAAGGGCCTCGACCTCGTGATCCGGCAGGGTGAGGTGCACGCGCTGATGGGCCCGAACGGGTCCGGCAAGACGTCCCTGGCCTACACGCTGATGGGCCATCCCGACTACACCGTTGACGCGGGAACCGTCACCTGGCGCGGCCAAGACCTGCTTGCACTGGCACCCGACAGGCGCGCGCAGCTGGGGGTGTTCCTCGCCTTCCAGTACCCCAGCGCCATCCCGGGCGTGACGGTCGCCAGCTTCCTGCGCAACATCTACAACGCGATCCACCACCCCAAGCCGGCGGACGCCGATGGCGAGCGCTCCATCAAGTACACCGGCATCCCGCTGATGAAGTTCCGCAAGCTCATGGAGGAGAAGATGGGGCTCCTCCACATGGACCCGGCCTTTGCGACGCGCTACGTCAACGAGGGGTTCTCCGGGGGCGAGAAGAAGCGCCTGGAGATGCTCCAGATGGCGATCCTCGGTCCGCAGATGGCGATCCTTGACGAGACGGACTCCGGCCTCGACATCGACGCCCTGAAGACCGTCGCGGAGGGCATCAATGCCAGCCTGTCGCCGGAGATGGGCGTCCTGCTGATCACCCACTACCAGCGGATGCTGAACTACGTGCAGCCGCAGTTCGTGCACGTCCTGCTCGACGGCCGGGTTGTGATGAGCGGTGGCGAGGAGCTGAGCCACCAGCTGGAGGCGAACGGGTACGACTGGGTCCGGGCGCAGGTCGGCGTTCCCGCCGGCACCGGTGACGAGGCCTCTGCCCCGGAGCCGGTCGGACCCCACTAGGCGCCTGGCGCCGGATCGGCACCGATGGCCATCGACCCTGCCCTGCCCGGCAGCCTGGCCGGCGCCGTCCCGCGCAGCGACTTTCCGGTCTTCGACCGGCCGCACCGGTCGGGGCGGCAGCTTGCCTACCTTGACTCGGCCTCGTCCTCCCCGAAGCCGCGGGTGGTGATCGATGCGCTGGCCGATGCCTACGGGCATCACTACGCCAACGTCCATCGGGGGATCTACGAGCTTTCGGAGGACGCGACGGTTCGCTTCGAGGCAGCCCGCAGGCGGGTGGCCGGCTTCATCGGCGCGAGGAGCGACCGCGAGGTCGTGTTCGTCCGCAACGCCACGGAGGCGATCAACCTCGTCGCGTACAGCTGGGGCGGGGCGAACATCGGACCTGGCGACCTCCTCCTGTCGACCGAGATGGAGCACCACGCCAACCTCGTCCCATGGCAGGAGCTCGCGGCCCGGAGCGGTGCGACCCTCGAGTACGCGCGCATCACCGACGACGGCCGGCTGGACCTCGACGACCTCCACGCCCGGCTGGCCCGCGGCCCGAAGGTGGTGGCCATCGGGCAGGTCAGCAACGCCCTCGGCACGATCAACCCCATCCCCGAGATCGTGGCCGCCGCGCACGGCGCCGGTGCGCTCGTGCTGCTCGACGCGGCGCAGAGCGTGCCGCACATGCCGGTGGACGTGACCGCGCTGGACGTCGACTTCCTCGCTCTTTCCGGGCACAAGATGCTCGGGCCGTCTGGCATCGGCGCGCTGTGGGGACGGCGCGAGCTGCTCGACGCGATGCCGCCGTTCATGACCGGCGGCAGCATGATCACGCGGGTGACGCTCGAGGGCACCGAGTGGAACGAGGTGCCCTGGAAGTTCGAGGCCGGCACCCCAGCCATCGCCGAGGCCAGCGGGCTGGCGGCGGCCGTCGCTTACCTCGACGCGATCGGCATGGACGTCGTTCGTGCCCACGAGCGGCTGCTGTTCGAGCGCACCTGGGAGGCGCTCGGCGATCTTGCCGGCGTCCGGCGACTGGG
>JASLBU010000211.1 GCA_030146365.1 Candidatus Limnocylindria bacterium
AGTCGGCTCGATGTCGTGCTGGCGCACGCGGGTGACATCGATGCCCTCCGCGCGCAGCGACGCGAGCGCACGATCGCCATACGGGTCGCGTCCGACCGCTCCGATCATGGCGACCTCGGCGCCGGCACGGGCCGCGGCGACTGCCTGGTTCGCACCCTTCCCGCCGTCGTGAACGCTGAACCGGCCGCCGCCGACCGTCTCACCCGGGAGGGGCAGGCGATCCGCAAGGACGATCAGGTCGACGTTGATGGAGCCGACGACACACACACGGGCGCGCATGTGACGAGTATGCCGCACTGCACGCTGCCGCCGGGGGTGCCATCATCGTGCGATGCGCGTGCCCAGCGCCCTCACGCTGCTCCTCGCGGTGGGAGCGCTCGCGGCATGCCTTCCCAGACCGCCGGCTGGCACGCTTCCGCCGACGCTCAGCGTGGAGGATGTCGACGGACGGCAGGTGGCCTTTCAGAACGGCATCCCGGTGCCCGCATTCGATTGGCAGCCGCGTCCGCGGATCGAGCTGGATGAAGGCTGGCGCGTCCAGGTCGGCGCCGTTGACTCCGATCTGACGATGCGCGACCGCGCGGCGTCGCTGACTGAGCTGGAGGCTGAAGCAGCCGGACGGCACCTCCCGGGCCACGACGACGCCGCTTGGCCACCGATCGACGTCCCTGGCACCGCGAATCCGCCGCCGTCGACCCCCGAGTCAGGAAGCTGGTACCGGATTCGGTTCGACCTCCCAGCCCAATGGTCCGGCCGCGCGGTGACCCTTCGCTTCGGCTCGGCGAACTACGTCGCCGATGCATGGCTCAACGGCGGTTGGCTCGGCTATCACGAGGGAGGGAGCACGCCCTTCGCGTTCGACGTCAGCTCACAGCTCCTGCCGGGCGCATCGAACGTGCTCGCGGTGCGCGTCGACACCGTGCCACTCGGCACCCGGTCGGACGTTGTGCCGTGGGGGCTGATCGACTGGTGGAACTACGGTGGCCTGACTGGGCCTGTCTGGCTGGAGGCCGCGCCGCCGGTGCACGTCGCCCGTGCGGACGTCACCCCGTTCCTCGACGCGATCGATGTCGAGGTCGGGCTTGCGCACGCTCGGCAGCTGAGCGGACGCCGCAACCCCGGCCCGCCGCTGAGCTCCAGTCGGCCGGAGGTCTCGGTCAGCGCGACGGTGCTGCCGGCGCTCGTGACCGATGAGAACCTCCTGGAGCGCGATCCCCGACTGCTGCTCGCCCCTGGCGCGGAGCCCATTGTGACCGCAAGGCAGGAGGTCGAGGCACCGCCTCCTGGCGGCTCGGCGGGAACGACCCTGTCCATCGCGTTCGGCGACGCCGATCTGTGGAGTCCGGCCAGCCCTTCCCTGTACGTCCTCCGGGTCGACGTGCGCTGGATGACGCATCCGACCGATCCGCGGGAGGCCCGTCAGTCCGACACGTGGTGGGCGACGTTCGGCATCCGGCACGTCGGCGTTGACCCACTGCGGCCACGGGTCCTGCTCAACGGAGAGCCAGCGTTCTTCCGCGGCGTCGGCTTGCACGCCGAGTCCCTCACGTTCGACGCTGACGACGTGCTGGTCGGCGGGACACCGGCGCAGGGTGTGCGCGAGGTGTTGCGCGAGCTCCGCGCGGCGGGCGCCATCGGCGCTGATTTCATCAGGAGCGGACATCAGCCCGCCGACCCCACGCTCCTCATGCTCGCCGACCGGCTCGGCTTCGCGGTGTGGGAGGAGATTCCGATGTACCACGCCTCGCCGTTCATCTTCGATCGGACGATGGCACGCGGCATCCCGCAGCAGATGCTGCGCGAGATGGCCCTTCGGGACATGAACCGCCCGTCGGTGCTGTTCCACGGGCTGGCGAACGAGTCGACCGGAGACCAGGAGCGGATGGAGGCGCTGACCGATCTGCACGAGCTCGATCGACAGATCGACGGGACCCGGCTGACCGGACAGGCGGCGTATGGGTGGAATCCTGCCGACGCCACACATGGACCGCTCGACGTCGCGGGGTTCACCTTCTACCACGGCGTGTTCTACGGTGAGGATCCGGGCGCCGATACGCGGCGCGCCCTTCGGACGGCCCACGCTGCCAATCCCGCCAAGCCAGTCATGATCCTGGAGTTCGGCCGATGGGCCGACGCAGCCGCGGATGAGGCTCGCCAGCTCGTGATCTTCGAGGAGACCTATGCGGCCCTGGAGCAGTTCCGCGCCGATGAGCCGGGGGGGTTCGTGAGCGCCGCGACCTGGTGGACTCTGCATGACTTTGCCACACAGATCTCCGGCATCGTGGTGGAGGACTTCGGATTGCTGCGACCTGATGGCACGAGGCGGCCTGCCGGCAGTGCCGCTGCTGCGGCCTTCGACGCGCCCGCAGGTCAGGGGACACGAGCCGGGGCCGAGTCCGACCTCGAACGCCCTCGCCCGGAGCCAATGGCCAGTTCGAGTAGCTGGCTCCTCGCGGGTTATGTGGCCTACGGGCTCGGCCTCGTCATAGCGGCGCTGCTTGCAACTCTCCTGGTCCTGACCCGGCGCGGCGGGCGGTCGATCGGTCGCGCCGGATGAGACAGGTGCAGGGCCGCCTCGCGGCTGTGTCGGTTCGCGCCTCGTTCGGCGCCGGGGTGTGGGTCGGTCTGGTGATCGGTCTCGTCCTCGGCGCGATTCTGGGGGCGCTCATGACGTGGCTCGCAGGCACGGTGCTGCAATGGCAGCGCGACCTTGCGTTCACCCTAGGGGTGGCACGGACCCTCCTGCCACTGGGCGACCAGGTGGAGGCCCTGCGCCGGATCTCGTCCGGGTGGTATCTCGTCATCCCGGCCGCCGCCGTGGTGGTCGGCCTCCTGGTCGCGGTCATCGGCGGCCTGATTGGTGCGTTGCTCGCGGCGGCGTACAACCGATCTCCACGCCACGCGGCGGTGATCGTGGAGCTGGGGACTGGCAGGGAGTCTGACGAGCTGGCCTAGGGCTGCAGCCGCCTGCGGCTCCATGTTCCGTCGCCGCCGCGGCGGTACTCGACCCGATCGTGGAGACGATCCTCACGGCTCTCCCAGAACTCGGCGAGATGGGGGATCAGCAGGTATCCGCCCCACATGGGA
>JASLBU010000238.1 GCA_030146365.1 Candidatus Limnocylindria bacterium
CCAGGCGGCCCAGGTGACGGGGAAGAAGATCCCGGCCGCGAACGCGAGAAGAAGGCCGTGGCCACGTCGGCGCTCTCCGGTCGCTGTGAGACCCATGAGCGCCAGCACGGCGGCTACGGCCACAACCGCGACGGCGACGACAACTCCGTTCACGGATTGAGTCTCCACGCGACGGCCGTCAAGCGCCAGAGCAGGAGCCTGGTCGTAGCTCCCATTCGCGCACCACTGCCGCATGCCGTATGCCGCAAAAGGCGACTGTCAAGGGCACGGCCGCGTCGCGCTAGATGCGGGTCGAAGCGACCCGATCCCGCAGGGTCGCCCGCCGTTGACAGTCAAAGGCGGCGTGATGACGCATGTCTGCCCCGCGTGGATCCCCGGGATGAGCGAACAAGTCGGGCTACCGTTCTCGGACGTGAAGGTCCTGACCGTCAACCGTGACGGGGCCCAGCACGCGAAGGAGAGGGCCGCGAAGCAATGAGACGTCGATATCGCCTCGCGGGTGCCGCGTACATGGGCGCGAGCGTCCTGCTGCTGGGCGGTTGCGAGCAGATGATCGGCGCGGTCTCAGAAAGCCCGTCACGCCTCTACGTTCAGAACGACAGCGCGGTGCGGTTCTACGTCGGAGCCACCTTCGACGCCGATGCAACCGATCTGACCCCGGGCGACGCCATCAAGCCGGGACAAAGGGGGGAGGTGGGCTGGGACGGATGCTTTACCAACTGGCTGGTTTTTCGAAAGTCCAGCCGGCGTTCGTCGGTCGAGTTCGACCGCCACCAGGTCACCTTGTGCATGGGCGACACCGTCACGGTCGACGAGAACTACGCGCTGAGCATCGAGTGCGGGGAGAGGTCCCTCGACACCCGGGCAGCTTCGTGTGACGACGAGGCGGCGGACACCCGGTAGGGCCGGTACCTGGGCGTCCTGGCGGGGGCAGAGCGGCCCCCGCGAGCCACCGCGTCACTCGTTGAGGCTGATTGAGGGCGAACTCCCAGCGCGCTGTGCGGCAACTCCTCCGGATCGACCCTGAGCGTCGACACCCCCGGGTGCGACGCACGCACATCGCCAAGTCGGTGGTGGCGCCAGAGGCGGCGGTTCGACGCAGGTCGCATGCGACCCGTCCCGGAAGCCGAACCATCTCTGATCGCCTTTGGCCGTGACGACCGCCCATAAGCCGGCGTTCCGGTGAGGTGTCGGATGCGGGACAGCTGACTATCCCGTGGTTGGACGTCAGGCTCGGCCGACGTACGTTCACTCCCTCTGCGTCTATGCGCCGTGTGGAGGATGGTCCTGCTGAATCTGACCTCACCGGATTGCGTCTCAATGCGGTAACGAGGCTGTTGTCGGCTGACAGCGACGGCCACGATTCAGTGATGAGGGTGGCGGCCATGGTCATGCTGGTAGCGATGGCCGCGGCCTGCGCCAGCCGGACTGAGAGCGGCCAGCCACCCGGACCTGACGTAGCACCGCCTGTGGGGCTCGAGACGTCCTGTCCAGCCGGGGACGCTCCGATCCGCTACTCCGAGGGGGACTTACGAGAGGGGGCCAGCAAGGTGCGACTCTGCCCTGGTCCGCCAATCGTGGCCTACGACGGCACGATCTACGACGTCGGCATCCAGTCGCCAGAGCCGTTGACCACTCGCGTAGACGAGCTCGTAGATGCAGTGAATGGTCTCGAGCGCGTGCCTGGTGAGACCGCCTGCGAGAGCGACGGCGGACCGCGCCTCACGTACTGGTTCATCTATGCCGACGGTGACGCCCGGGCCGTGACCTTCGAGAACTTCGGGTGCGAGGAGCTCATCGTCGGACGGGATCAGCGTCGCGCCGGAGGCGATCGCGTGGCGCAGCTGTTCACCGAGGCGCTGCTGTCGCAACGCGCCGCTACGACGCCGCCGCCTGAGACCCTCGAAGCACCCGACTGCCGAGACGTGCACGCCCAGCCAGGCACCGCGCTGCCGCACGAACCTGTCGACCTGGCCTCGGCCATCCTGTGCGTTGAAGCCGGTCCTTACCGCGTCCGAGCTGCCGAGGTCCCACCGGAACTACTGCCACAACTCAACGTCGAGCTCCTGGCTGACGACATGGGCTGGGACGAGTGCGCGGAACCCCAGCGCCGCCATGCCGTCATTCTCGGCTACAGCCGCTGGGGAGACCTCGTGCGGTACTCCATCGACGGGTGCGGTCGTGTGAGCGTCCCCCGCACGCCAGGGTGGCTGCGTCAGGAGGAGCGCGCATTCCGCTTGTCCCCTGAGCTGGCCGCGCAACTTGATGGCCTGCCGTTGGGTCCCGTCATCCGCGTCTCGCCGCCGATCTCGAAGACAACGCCGCCGGAGACCCCGGGCTAACCCGATCGAGACAAGGGCGCGTCAGTCCCGCACCACTCCGTCTGGGTGCACATGCCCAGCGCGGACGTCCAGTCATGCGGGAACGCCGCTCGAGGCATCACGTCGATGCCGCTCGCACTGCCCTAAACCCGGTGATGCCCTCGTGCTCGCGCCGCGAGCCCAGGGAGAGAACCGTCGTGACCAGTACGGGATCGGCTCGCGGAGCGTGCCAGTGCGGGATCGTGTTGCGGAACGTGCGCACGCATCGCGGCACATCCGGATGTTGCGCTTCGGTCACGTGGCGTGCCGCCGGGCCCGGTGTCCACCATGCTTGGTGCCGTGAGAGTCAAGGCGGCGAGTC
>JASLBU010000262.1 GCA_030146365.1 Candidatus Limnocylindria bacterium
CGGATGATGCCGTCCTCGTCCAGGTCCTTGAGGGCGTCCTCGCCGACGTTGGGGATGTCGCGCGTCATCTCCTCGGGGCCCAGCTTGGTGTCCCGGGCCTCCAGCTCGTACTTCTCGATGTGGATCGACGTGAACGTGTCGTCCTTGACGAGCCGCTGCGACAGCAGGATGGCGTCTTCGTAGTTGTAGCCGTTCCAGGGCATGAACGCGACCAGCACGTTCTGACCCAGGGCAAGCTCGCCCTTGTCGGTGCACGGGCCGTCTGCGAGCACGTCGCCCTGCCGGACGCGCTGGCCCAGGTCCACGATCGGGCGCTGCGTGATGCAGGTCGCCTGGTTCGAGCGGATCATGTTCAGCAGCGGGTACGTGTCGATGCGCCCGTCGCGGGCCTCGACCACGATCTCCTCCGCCGTCACCCGGCGCACGCGCCCGCCGCGCTTGGCGACGATGATGGCGCCCGAGTCGAGGGCGGCCCGCTTCTCGATGCCCGTCTTGACGACCGGGGCGGCCGGGCGCAGGGTCGGCACGGCCTGGCGCTGCATGTTCGCGCCCATGAGCGCACGGTTCGCGTCGTCGTTCTCCAGGAACGGGATCATGGCCGTCGCGACCGACACGAGCTGCTGCGGCGAGACGTCCATGTAGTCGACCTGGCCGGTCGGCACGATCGGGTACTCGTTGTTGTAGCGCACCTGCAGCGTCCGCTCCTCGAACGAGCCGTCCTCGTTCAGCCGGGCGCTGGCCGGGGCGATGCGGAAGTAGTGCTCGTTGTCGGCGGGCAGCCAGTCGATCTCGTCGCTGACCTTGCCGCCGACCACACGCCGGTACGGCGACTCCAGAAAGCCGAAGTCGTCGACGCGCGCGTGGACCGCCATCGAGCCGATCAGGCCGATGTTGGGGCCTTCCGGCGTCTCGATGGGGCAGATGCGCCCGTAGTGCGAGTGGTGTACGTCGCGGACTTCCAGCTTGGCGGACTGGCGCGAAAGGCCGCCGGGCCCGAGCGCGCTCAGGCGCCGCTTGTGCGTCAGTTCCGCCAGCGGGTTGGTCTGGTCCATGAACTGCGAGAGCTGGGAGCTTCCGAAGAAGCTCTTGATGGCCGCCGAGATCGGCTTGACCGAAAGCACCACCTGCGGGATGATGTTCTCGGCGTCCAGCGCGGTCATGCGCTCCTTGGCGACCTTCTCCATCCGCAGGAAGCCCATCCGGAGCTGCGAGTACAGGAGCTCTCCGACCGAGCGGACGCGCTTGTTCTCCAGGTGGTCGATGTCGTCGGTCGTGAACCGCTTCTTGTCGTCCTCGCTCGCGGCCGGGTTCGTGTTGACGTTGGCCAGCCCGATGATGTACTCGACGATGGCGATCAGGTCGTCGCGCGTGATCGCGCGCACCGACAGCGGCAGCGACAGCCCCAGCTTCTTGTTCAGCTTGTGGCGGCCGACCTTCGCCAGGTCGTAGCGGCGCGAGTCGAAGAACATCGACTGCAGCAGCGAGTTGGCTGACTCGGCCGTGGCCGGGTCGCCCGGGCGGATCTTATGGTAGATGTCGATCAGCGCGGTCTGCCGGTCGACGACCTTCGGGTCCTCCATCTCCAGCGTGGCCGCGATGAAGCGCGGCACGTCGAGCACTTCGAGCGACGGAAGCTCCAGGGCCGCGATGCGTTTGGCCATCTCCGGGACGATGCGCCCGAAAGCCGGCACCAGCGCCTTGCCGGACAGGTCCGCGATCTCTTCCAGGGCGTACTTGCCCGCCAGCGCCTCGGCGTCCGGCGCGTCGAGGGTCACCCGGGTGCCGAAGCGCAGCAGGATGTCTTCGTCCGTCTCGCACGGCTGGGCGGCCAGCTCGACCATCGCGCGCATCCGGCGCACGGCGTCCTCGCCGCCCAACGCGCGCACGGCCGTGCGGTAGATGTCGCGGTCCACCAGGGTCCCGCGCTCGATCAGGATCTCGCCGGTCACCGGGTCGACGACCGGCTCGGCCAGCGTCTTGCCCACGAGCTCGGCGAAGGCGACGTCGAAGCGCCCCTCCGGCGTGGCCTGCGGGAAGGCGTGCAGCGCGCGCAGGAGCGTCGTGATCGCGAACTTCTTGTTCTGCCCGATGCGGACCGTAATCGCTTCCGTGGTGTCGGTCTCGATGTCCACCCAGGGGCCTTCGCTCGGGATCAGCGTGGCGAAGAACTCCCAGTTGAGCGACAGGTTGAGCGAGTCGCGGAAGTAGATGCCCGCCGAGCGGGAAAGCTGGGACACGACCACGCGCTCGGCGCCGTTCACCACGAACGTGCCCTTATCGGTCATGAGCGGCAGATCGCCCAGGTACACCTCGGACTCGATGACTTCCTGACCGCCGATCAGGCGGACGCGGGCCTTGATCGGCGACTCGAAGGTCACGTCGCGCGACCGGCACTGCTCCAGGCTATACTTGGGTTCCCCGAGGGTGAAATCGATCAGTTCGATGCCGGCGTTGCCGGTAAAATCGTAGATAGGAGAGAAGCTCTGGAACAGTTCATGCAGGCCCTCTTCCAAAAACCAGCGGTACGAGTTGAGTTGAAGTTCGACGAGGTTGGGGATAGCTACCGCGT
>JASLBU010000272.1 GCA_030146365.1 Candidatus Limnocylindria bacterium
ACGACGTCGAACCTGTACTACACCCGCCCGCAGCTGGACCTCGCCGATGCGCTCATCGGTCGCTCACCGTTCGACCGCGCCTTCTACACGAACTCCGGCACCGAGGCGAACGAGGCCGCCATCAAGCTCGCCCGGCGCAACGGCCACGAACGAGGCGCCTTCGAGATCGTGTCGCTCGTCAACTCGTTCCACGGCCGCACGCTCGGCTCGCTGGCGGCCACCGGCCAGCCGAAGTACCAGGCGCCGTTCGCTCCCCTGCCGGAGGGCTTCCGGACCGTGCCGATCAACGACGTCGACGCGCTTCGTGGCGCCGTCAACGAGCGCACCGCCGCCATCCTGCTCGAGCCGATCCAGGGCGAGTCCGGCATCCACCCGCTGACCGACGCCTTCTTGGTGTCGGCCCGAGAGGCGGCCGATGCGGTCGGCGCGCTCCTGATCCTCGACGAGATCCAGACGGGGATCGGCCGCACCGGCACCTTCTTCGCGTTCGAGCAGACCCCGGTCGTGCCGGACGTCGCGACGATCGCGAAGGGGCTCGGCGGTGGCGTGCCGATCGGCGCGATGCTCGCTCGCGAATCGGCGTCCGCGTTCCACGTCGGGGACCACGGCACGACGCTGGGCGGAAACCCGTTGACCGCCGCGGCGGCGCTGGCGACCCTGCGCGTGCTCGACGAGGAGGACCTGATGGCCAACGCCAGATCCATGGGCGAGCGGTTCATGTCCGGCCTGGCCCCGCTGGTTGCCGATGGCGTGGTCGCCGAGATCCGCGGGCGCGGCCTCATGATCGGCGTCCAGACCGCGAGCCCGGTGGCCAGGGCTGCGGTGGCGATCGCCCGCGAGTCCCACGGACTGCTGGTGAACGCCACCGGCGAGTCGACGCTTCGCATCGTGCCGCCGCTCACGATCAGCGCCGCGGAAGTCGACGAGGCGGTGTCCCGTCTCTCGGCCGCACTCGTGCAGGCCACGGCCGCGTGACCCGGTCCTCCGCGATCATCACCGGGGCCGCGGCCGGCATCGGGCGGGCTACCGCCGACCGGCTCGTGCGCGACGGCTGGCACGTGGTGGGCATCGACCGCTCCGGAGCGTCGGTCTCCGGCGAGCTGCTGGTGGGCGACGCCGGCGACCGCGCGCTTCTGGAGCTCGCCGTCGAACACTGTGACGGCAGCGTGGACGCGCTGATCTGCTCGGCCGGCATCCCCCCATCCGGGCCGTGGGACAGCCGCGAGCACTGGGACGAGGTGCTCGCCGTGGACCTCAGCGCGCCGTACGAGGCGCTGCGGACCTGCTGGCCCGGGCTCCTTGCCGCGCGTGGCTCGGCAGTGCTGGTCGGCAGCATCGTCGGCAGCGTGGAGGGCTCCCGCCGCTCTCCGGCGTACGCTGCGGCGAAGGCGGGGCTCGAGGGGCTCGCGCGCTCGTTCGCCGTCATCGGCGCAGCGGGGAGCGTGCGCGTGAACGTGGTCGCCCCCGGCGCGATCGCCACCGACTTCGACCAGCGGCTGCTGCCCGCCGATCAGCGCACCGACGTGCCGCTGGGCCGCATGGGCACCGCCGAGGAGGTTGCGTCGGTCATCACGTTCCTCGCGAGCCCGGCGGCGAGCTACGTCACCGGGTCGGTCTGGACGGCCGACGGTGGACGGACCGTATTGTCGTCGGCTGACTCTGACCGGCTGTCGCCCGGCGCCGGCGGCGGTTGACACCGCCGACGGATCGGCTCTACAGTCCGCGGACCAATGTCCCAGATGTGGTTTTACGCTTAGCGGGTACGAGGCAGGCGAGTAGATCTCGCCGGCGCAGGCGCTCGTGCCCGCAGACGCAGGAAGCGAAAGCTCCTGCGTTTTTTGTTTCCCCTCGGGGGCGAGGGGCCATCGGAGAGAGGCGGCAATCGGATGATCGTGGTGATGCGTCCATCGGCGACGCAGGAGGAAGTGGACGGCGTCAGGCGCAGCATCGAGGAAAGCGGCCTCGAGGCGTTCCTGTCGGTGGGAGAGGAGCGCACCGTCATCGGCGTGGTGGGCGACGTCGAGCGGGCGAGCCATCTCGGAACGCTGCCCGGCGTCGACCAGGTGATCCGGGTCAGCTCGCCGTACAAGCTGGCCAGCATCCAGGAACCGGGCGAGCGCACCAGGGTGCGCGTCGGTCCGGTCGACATCGGCCTCGGACACGAGCTGGTCGTCATGGCCGGCCCGTGCGCGGTCGAGTCGCGGGAGCAGCTGCTCGAGACCGCGCGAGCGGTCAGTCGCGAGGGTGCTCGGGTCCTGCGCGGCGGCGCCTGGAAGCCGCGAACGAGCCCCTACTCGTTCCAGGGCCTCGGCGTCCCCGCGCTGAAGCTCCTGGCCGAGGCCCGCGACGTCACGGGCCTCCCCATCATCAGCGAGATCACCGATCCCGCCGACGTGGAGGTCTTCGACGACCACGTCGACATCCTCCAGGTCGGCGCGCGGAACATGCAGAACTTCGCACTGCTCAAGGCGGCCGGACAGAGCCGGCGCGCCGTGCTCCTCAAGCGTGGGCTCTCCGCCACGATCGAGGAGTGGCTGCTCGCCGCGGAATACGTCCTCGCCGCGGGCAATCCCAACGTGATCCTCTGCGAGCGGGGCATCCGCACGTTCGAGACGGCCACCCGCAACACGCTGGATCTCTCCGCCGTGCCGGTCCTGCGGTCCCGCACGCACCTGCCGATCGTGGTGGATCCGTCACACGGCACCGGGCACCGCAGCCTGGTCGGACCGATGGCGCTGGCAGG
>JASLBU010000042.1 GCA_030146365.1 Candidatus Limnocylindria bacterium
CCCCTTCGAGCTCGGGCAAGAGTGACGTGGGCGCGGAATGGGGCGGGCGCGTCGAGGCCCAGGGCGCCTGCAAGGTCGCGAGCGATGGCGGCGAGCTCGCCCGTGCGGTCGTCGATCCCATACCAGACAACTCGTGCACGACCGGCTGACGGGAATGCGCCCAGACCTCCAGCGGCCAGGCGCACCGGTTGATGGCGACGCGCAACCTCGGCGATCGTCCCGCGGAGCGTCGGCACCGCGGACACGCCAACGGAGCCGAGGAACGCCACCGTGATGTGCCAGCTGTCCGGCGCAGACCACCTGAGGTCATCGGCGGTCTTCCAATGCTCCACGGCCATGGCGAGCGCATCGCGCACCTGGTCACCGAGCGGCACGGCCACGAAGCAGCGCCAGCGCTCCCCGGTCATCGTCCGGGCAGACGCGCGTCCACGATCGGCAGGAGCTCGTCGAGCGAGCGGATGACCGGCGTGCCACCGGGAATTTCGTCCGGCCGGTAGCGCTGCGCACGGTCGATCAGAACACCATCGATGCCCACCCCACGCGCCCCCTCGACGTCGGCATCGAGGTGGTCGCCGACATGGATCACCGACCCGGGCTCCACCCTGGCCTCGGCGAGCGCCCACTGAAAGATGCGCGGGTGCGGCTTCTCGAAGCCGATGCGAGCGCTGGCCGCGATGAAGTCGAAGTGGCCGACCAGGTCGAGGGCGTGGAGCAGCTCCGGCAGGTTCCACACCCAGTTGCTGACGGCGCCCACCACCAATCTTCGCTCCTTGAGCGCGGTGAGCGTCGGGTACGCATCGGGGAAGATGTGCCAGTGGCTGGTCACCATGAACAGTTCGCTGAGGCGCCGATAGAACGCCTCCGGCATCGGGTCGAGCCCCAGCTCGGCAATGGCGGCGGCATCGATCGCGATGGTGCGCTGGAAGCTCGTCTCCTCCGTGGGATCGAAGCCGCCCTCCATCCCCCACCCGCCATGGTGGTACGCGGCACGCAGGGCGGTATGCAGGTCGTCGATGTCGACCGTGATGCCGAACTCCTGGAAGGCCATCGCGTACACGTGCTCCCAGGAGGGGTTCGGCCGCATGACCGTGTCGCCGATATCGAGAAAGACCGCTCGCAGCGGCGTGGTGTTCGAGGTCATGGTGGCTCACAAGCCTACCCGAGGCGGCTCTGCCGATCGAAAGCGCTGGGGGTCAGGCGGCGGAGACGTTCAACGAGCGCAGGATGCCGCAGAACGGATCGAACGCAGGTTGAGACGTCAACCTGGCATCGCCTCAGTCGTTGTAGAGCCGCTCTTCGATGAGCTTCTCGGCGGTGATGCGGCCGGTGGGGTCGAAGCAGCTGTACTCGAACAGCTTCTCGTACTCCAGGTCCACGTTGTCCTGCCCGCCGCGGTTCTTCTCGACGCTGACCACGACCCAGTCGCGGTAGCGCTGCGCCTGGTACGGGTTGAACTCGATGTTCACCTTGGCGACGATGTTGTACTTGTCATTCAGGATCAGGATGATGTCCGACTCGTAGTTGATGGCCGACGAGCCGCGCAGGTGGTGATTGCGCAGGCGCTTGGCCTTCAGGCCCTCGCGATCTGCGGCAACGATGGCGACGACGGGGACCCCTTCCGCGAGCGCGATGTCCTTGAGCCCTGACACGATGCGCGTGACCTTCTCCTCCTCCGTGTTCGGCTCCGGAATGACCGGCACCTTCTGGAGGTAGTCGACGAACAGCACCAGGCGCCGTTCGTCATCGGACCCGTGGTGCTCCTTGACGAGGGCTCGGAGGTTCTCGATCGTCGAGGCGGTAGCGGTGCCGCGCATCAGGTAGAGGTTCGATCCGTAGCGCGCGATCCGCTCGAGGCTGGGGCGCAGCCGCGGATTGGCGCCAAGCTTGGCACGGGTGCCCGTCTCGGCGGAGGAGGTGTACGAGCTGACCACCTCCTTTTTCACGTCCTGGATCTTCACGGCGCCGGACTTCTGCGGGAGGTGGCTGAGCGCGGACTCCATCGCCACCATGCGCTGGATGAGGTACTCCTCGTCGTGTTCGAAGCAGACGTAGAGCACGGTGGCCTGGCCGGACGCCGCCATATTGCGCGCCATCTGCAGCGCCATCGTCGTCTTGCCCTGTCCCTGGGCTCCTCCGATGAGCATCAGCTCGCCGGGGCGGAGGCCGCCACCGATCGTCTTGTCCATCGGCACGAAGCCGGTGGCGATCGGAACCAGGTCCTCGATCGAGCCCATCGCCACGCGCTCGTTCAGGCTCGTGAGGACGTCGAGCGCGCTGCGCGGGTGCAGCGTGCCCTCGCCGGCCTGCAGCGACCACTCGCTGCTCGACTGAGGCTTGGCTGCGGGCTCGGCGGTCATCGGGTTCGTCGGCTCCTTGATGGCGGTGGCTCGGGTCGTCGCTGGTGGCGGCAGGTGCCTGCACGCAACACGCAGGCGAGTATACGGCCCGCCTTCCAGTGGACCAATGGGCCGATTGGGCTACCGCCCGGGCGTGGTTCCTCCCGCGGCCGCGCTGCCGGCCTCCCGCCACGGGCGCGCGGCACGGTCGACGATCGCGCCGAGCTGGACCAGCCGCGGAACGCTCCGCTCCCGCAGCCGAGGCCCGGGATCCTCCCCCAGGGCATCCCGCCACACGGCACGGCCGGCGAGGAACCCGGACGCCCCGCCCCGGCATGCCGCCTCCACCGCGGCGGGGAATGCCTCGATCGTGACGCCCGACGAGAGCACCACCCACGGGCACGCGAGCACGTCCGTGATCGAGCGGCACGCCTGTACGACGTCGGATGGCGCCGCGACCCCGTTGAACGGCACCTCCGCCTTGTAGATGTCGGGTTCCAGGTCACCGAGCTCGCGAGCCGCCTCGAGGACGGCCGCCTCGCGGTCGCGCCACGCAGCCTCGCCGACCCCGTCCGGCGGTCGAACGACGCCCTCGACGATCGCGAGCAGGCCGGCCGAGTGGCTGCGGTCGATGAACGCCCGCACGAGGTCCCGCCGAACGCCCGCCGACCGATCGGGTCGCCAGATGACGAGCAGCTTTGCCGCGACGGCGCCGAGGGAGGCGGCGTGCGCGAGGTCGACCTCCTCGTCCAGCAACGTGTCGTCGACCAGACCGCCTTCCGGCTGGACCAGGGCATCGGCCGCGACGATGAGCGCGCATTCGGGGTCGAGTGCTCCGGCCTCGAGGACGGGGACCACACCCTCCCCCATGTCGAGCAGCAGGGCCGACGCGTGCGGCGACAGGATGCGCGCGACGGCGACCTTGAAGGCGACACGCCGGTCCACCTCGATCGGACCGGGGAGATGCTCGGCGAGCATCGCGCGCAGCGACTCTCGCTGATCCATCGCCACCATGGCGAACGCGCCGGATGGGCGGGCCAGACGCGCCATGGCGTCGTTGCGGCGCGCCGGGGAGAGGCTC